>JAMNZA010000137.1 GCA_023622545.1 Methanobacteriota archaeon
GACACAATCCAACTGCTGCTAAAGCGCTTCTAGGTATATCATACATTCCTGTGTAAGTTGCATATATTATAACGCCAAAAAGAAATTGAAGGATATTTTTTGGAGCATTAAGAGTAACTGAATTATAGATTAATGCCCTGGACTTCATGGTATTTTATCAATTGGAGTTTATTTATAAGCATTTCCAATATAATATATATAGACATATTGATGTGGCTATTAAAGCTTCAAATTATTGATTAGCATTTGAGACATTGCATAACTATATAAATAGATTCATGCCTTTTTTCGAATAATGCGCTTTGATATGACTCGGAATAAGTATATTTTCCTTTTAGCCCTAATATCTTCGCTTTCTCTTGCATTTTATGTCCCTCATTATGGTCTTATATACGATGGTGGGTTATATGCGTCACTAGGTTATTCTTTAATAACTGGTAATGGATACTATTTTAACGGATATCCAGGGGATGTCCCTCCAATTCTCCCAATATTTCTTGCCTTGGCCATTGGTATATTTGGTGAAAACGGTATCTTTTTAGTTGTTCCTATATTCTCAATACTATTAACTATAACATGTTTTTTAATATTTGAAAAAAAATTCTCTCTAGAGATGTCCTTTTTGGGTGCGTTATATGTTTTTTTCACTCCAACAATTTTTTATGATTCTGTAAATGTAATAAGAGAAATACCCCTACTATTTTTCGTGATGACTTCTTACCTTGTATACTTTTGGAAAAATGATTCATATAAGAAACACGTGCTACTAGGCATTCTGATTGCTATGTCCTTCTTGACAAAATCAGTGGGTATTATCTATACATTTCCAATATTTTTCTCCTATCTGACAACTCTAAATAAAAAATTAATAGTTTCATTTCTTACAACTACTGTAATTGTAAGTCCTTGGTTTATATGGAATTATCTTAATTTTGGAGAATTTTTTATATCACATTCGGCCTATCTTTTACCAGAAATGGGGTCTGGAACTCTAGGATTCTTTACTAGGACGTTCCCCCTCTTCATAATAACTTCATTTCCATTAATGATTATTGTTGCTATACTTGGAATCAAAAAATCAGAAAAAATATTTTGGGGTTTTGGATTATTGGTTCTACTATCTAGTTTTTTGTGGCCTGTTCAAGAGGTAAGATATCTGCTTGCAGGATACTTTTTATTAGCCTATTTTGTAATGAGTTACCTTAAGGATAAGAAGAAGTTTATAGGATTAAGCTTCATGGCAATTGCAGTTCTTTTCCAGTTTTCAGCTACTGTATCAGTTTTAGAAACTACTGTTGTATCTTATGGTCTTTTAGATGAAGCTGGAACTTGGCTTAAAGAAAATACCTCTGAGGACTCTAAAGTAATGACACAATCTTTTAGACAAATCCATTTTTTTTCGCATAGATTAACTTATCAGATTCCACAAGATCAGTCACTATTCAAAAAAACTTTAGAACGTGAAAAAATTGAGTATATTGTTATAGATTCATATGAAAAAACAACTCCACAATATGCTAGGGATTTCTTTAGAGATTTAACTCCATTGGTTACCTTTGAAGATCCAGCAGGACGAGTTGATATATATAAGTCTCCCTATTATAACGAAAGCATTATAGATAAATAAGTTCTTTAATCTGGCTATACAAAATAGGAAGGTCTAGAAAACGTATGAGAACCTAATATGGAAAGAATTATAAACACATACGTCAAATGTCTATTGTTGTTTCAACGTTAGGTGAAAATTGATGTCTTTTGGCGATAGATGCGACGGAAAACAGATACGAACACTTTCTAATTATAGGCGAGTTTACCCATTTATAATGAAAACAAGAACTGAATCTGCTATTTATGCTGATTTTGAATTTGAGGTCGAAAAGACTTTAGAATATATGAAAAAAGTGAATGCAGGACTTACAGAAAAGAAAATTAAGTTTTTTCATATTTTTCTTGCTTCTTTGGTTAGAACAGTTGCTATGAGGCCCCAACTTAATAGGTTTGTAATGGGTAGAAGAATATTCCAAAGAAACAAAATTCAAATATCGATGATAGTTAAGAAAAAATTAGATGAAGAATCAGAATATTCTAATATTAAAGTCACTTTTGATCCAAGAGACACTCTAGATACTGTCATTAAAAAGATGAACGAATCACTCAACTATGGCAGAGGCGACGAGAAAAAACATGAGGAAAAAGAAATAGACCTACTTATTAAGTTCCCAGACATTATACTCAGATTTATCATATGGGTATGGAGAGGTCTTGA
>JAMNZA010000047.1 GCA_023622545.1 Methanobacteriota archaeon
AAAACCTATAATATCAAATGTGATAAAAGGTGCAGCAATATTGCTAGGTTCTGTTTTTTACCGTTTGATGATAAGTATTACCATAATCCGCTTTCAAGTAAATACTCTCTAAAAATAGGGACATCTGCTCAATTAAGTCTAAAAACAAATTCGGAAGAAAGGGACATGTTTTATGCCGAAGGAAGGGACAACAATACGTATACTAACTCTCATCCCCTTTTTACGGACAATTCTAATCCAGAAAAAAGGGACAGTCTACCTATTCCTAGTTCCTCAACTATAAAAAGGGACACTAATACACTTCCTCTTTCTGACTTTAGTATTTCTTCTTTAATTAAAAAAGGGACATATGCAGATTTAATCTTTAATAGTACAAGATATAAAAATATAATGTGTGCTATTGTCCCCATTTTTCAGGAAGACAATTCTCGGAATCATCTTGATTATTCAACAAGAATTGATGAAGCATATTTCAATGAAGACAAGCAAACCTATTTTGTTGCAGGTGGCTTACCTGTTTGCCAGATAAGACTTGGCAGGACATTTAAGATCAAAACTGGAAACAGGAACAAAACGCTTGGATGCCTCTCTATGAAGCTAATCTTCAACAATCCATTTGCTTCATGTGAAAGGATCCTGCAGGAGATATTGTCCATCAATGAGAAATACAGCGAGGAACCTCTTAGCGTAAAGGAATGTAATGATATCGTCAGATATAACTATTATAGTTTCCTGAGGGGAAAACTTGATTTCAGCAAGGTTTTGCGTCAGAACAAAAACGGTATTTCAAATCAGTACGTCTTCTTTAGCCGGAAATACAAAGGAGACAGTCAAAAAGAAAAACACAAAATAGCCTGTAATGAATACAAGGCTGAGAAGAAAACAATCAAGAAGGAAATGATTTATAATGCCATACAACATCTGAAAACTGGTAGTAAAATAATAATCCCCAAGATAGCAGAATTTCTTGGTGTAAGTGAAAAGATGATTGACCGTAATCTTACTCCTGAGTTGAAAGAGCTATATAAATCATATAACAGATTACTCCGTAAGAACAAAAAAACCTAATCCTGCTAAATAATATTTTTGAGAAAATCATTCTTTTTCTATTTCGCTCTGTATTTATTGTAAACGGCAAGTGACGTTTGGCAAAAAATAATTTCTATTGATAAATAAAAACATGAAAAAGATTATAAATGATGTAAAAAGGGTGAATCTGACATTAGACCATGAATTCTATGCATTTATAAAGGCGAAAGCAGATGCAGATTTCATTAAACTTGGAACTTGGCTAAAACAGTACCTCAAACAAAATATTAAAAAAAATTCTTCAAATAACTGAAGCCATGGGATACGACGTGAGAACAAATCTGTTATGTACAAATCCAACGATAATATTTTCTGGAAGCACATTTTCTCAGAAATGGGCTAAAAGCCTAATGGAGATTGATAAAGGAGTATTTAAATATTGCTCAAGGGGATATTCACTTCATGATGATTTAGTGGATCTTTCCAAACAATATCCTAATGAGTCATTTACCGGCATAACATGGGAAGATTCGAATATTTATAACCGAATTAAATACACCTTAATCTTCAAAAATAGCGGATGTAAGCAGGTAAACTGTGAACCTGGATATGTGTACGGGTTCAATAATGATAACTATTATGAAATGCCAACTGACCTCTTTGAAAGGTTCAAAAAACATCTTGACCGTTATATTGAAAGGATTGATATAGTTAGAGAGAATATTGAGGAAGGCGTTGTTTTTGATTTTTTAAATAACAATCCAGATGAAGATGGCTTCATGTCGTATTACACAATCACATGGGAGAATGATGAGCATAAATTTACCGCTACAAGGAGATTCACTTCTGAGATAACAATAAAATATGAGAAGAAGCAATCTTCAGCCAACAAAAGGCAGGAAATTGAAAAGGAGTTAAAAGAAAGTAATGAGGATTATTCAACCGATGATCTTCCCTTTTGGCCTTTGCAGGATAAACATGATGCAAGGTCAATCTTTACAGGATAAAAACAACCGTGTGCCCTGTAAATTGACTGAAGCAAGTAAAAATAACATAATTAAAAAAGATGGATAATGGATAATTATCAGGATACTTTAAATAGTAAAGATTTTGATACAAACCTGGATAAAATTAAGCATGAAAATTGCGATCAATCCTCTAAGCAGTCTGATCAGAGTGTCTTAACCGATGAACCGAACAAGTT
>JAMNZA010000006.1 GCA_023622545.1 Methanobacteriota archaeon
TCTGGTGAAACATAGATATATTGTCCGTGATTACCGGCTGCATAAAAATCATAATTTTTATCGTCTCTTCTAATTCCCCACCACATAAGAGAATAATACCCAGGATACTCTTTGAATATTGGTATATTGGGGTAATACTCATTATTTTCTGGGCCATAAGGGGCTGTAGATGCAACGGACCATCCAGTCGAAATTATTTGTTTTCCATTCCAATTTCCTTTTCTTAGGTATAATCGTCCAAATTTAGCAAAATCAATGGCTCTGCAGTTAATACCGCTTTCCATCTTTTCAAAATCATTAGCATCAATACTCCAAGATCCATCAAATTCCATCCCAATAGGTTTCCAAATCTTTTCTTCCAAATACTCGGAAACAGTTTTGCCTGTTGATCTTTCAATAATCATCCCCAGAAATAGAGGGTTATAATTGTTATATAGAAAACTATTTCCAGGATCCTCTACTACTTGAGTCTTTTCTAGGGCCAATTTCCTTAAATCAGGTGCAAAATAAGTGTATATATCATCTGGGGGTTCTTTATACGATACTCCTGAGGACATATGCAATAGATCAATAATTTTAATATTACTAAATCTTGGGTCACGTTTTTTTAACTCAGGAAGATAGTCTGTAATAGGATCATAAACAGATTTGATGTACCCTTCATCTATTGCAATACCTATAAGGGCAGATGTAAATGATTTAGAAATAGAAAATGAAGTTACTATCGATTCACGATTATAATTATTATAGTATTTTTCATAAATGATATTGTCCTTGTAAATTACAATGAAGGATGTAGTATCAGTATCTTCAAGAAATTGATCCAAGTCCCCTACCTTTTGATTATTTCCATAAGTAACATCATAAAAACGACTCTTTACTATATTTTCTAGATTTGCTTCACCAAATTTGAAGTAGGTTGACGTCGTTGAAATTTCATGGTAAGGGAATTCAAGATAATCATTTGCGTTAGCCGGTCCAAATCTAAGTACTCTACCGATCGTAGTGTTAGAATAGCTTACAAGGGATAGACATAATAAAATAATAACAAAGAAGATCAAGATGTATTTCTTTCGAGACATACTAATCCTTTCTAATTTTAACTTATCTTTAATTGATTCTTTAAATATTTATCTAAATTTATTTATCGTATATTTTATTACTGATAACCTTTTTAATCTGTAATCCTCATCTTTTGTTGTGGTAATATGAGTGATGATTTACAAAAACTTGCTCTTAAATATGCTCTTATTAATGCTTTTCAATATGGAGGTACTCCTAATTCAAAAGCTGTTACTGGTAAGATTATGGCTGAGTTGCCCGAAATGAGAAAACAAGCAAAGGACGTAATTTCTGCAGTTGAAAATGCTATAAATTTGATTTCTAATATGTCCCCTCAGCATATAGAAAATAAAATAAAAGAAGTTTCTCCAGAATTTTTTTCTGAAAAACCTAAGGAAAAAGAAGTTCAAAAGGAACTTCCACCTCTTGAAGGTGCTGAAATGGGGAAGGTAGTAACAAGATTACCTCCTGAACCTAACGGTTATCCACATATCGGGCATGGAATGTCGTTTTACTTCAATTATTATTATGCAAGAAAATATGATGGTAAAGTTATCTTACGATTTGATGATACAAATCCAAAGAAGGAAAAACTGGAATACTACGAAGCTATTAAGCAGGATTTGAAATGGCTCAAAATAACATGGGATCAAGAACACAATATGTCAGATGACATGGAGCTCTATTACAAATACGCTTTAGATCTAATCAATATGGGTAAAGCCTATGTTTGTAATTGTGATGCAGAATATGTATCTAAGCTTAGATTTGAATCTAAAGATTGTCCTTGTGTTTCTAATTCTATTCAAGACAATCTCTCATTATGGAAGGAAATGGAAACATCTGAAGAGGGGAAATACTCTCTTAGACTCAGGGCAGATATGTCTTCAAAAAATACTGTGATGAGGGACCCAACTATGCTAAGAGTAGTTGATCATCCACATCCAATTCAAGGGGACAAATATCGAATATGGCCAGTATATGACTTTGCCTGTGCTATAGAGGATTCTGTTCTTGGTGTTACTCATGTCTTAAGAAGTAATGAATTTGCATTAAGAATCGAATTGCAAGATTATATCAGAGGTCTTCTAAACCTTAGAAATCCAAAAATAATAGAATATTCTAGATTTACTGTCAAAGGTGCCCCTAC
>JAMNZA010000096.1 GCA_023622545.1 Methanobacteriota archaeon
CGGGGGGTATACTTATGGAAGAAAGGATAGAAAGACAAGACATTGAAAAGTTATTAAAGGAAATAAAGATTAGAATGGGTTCTGAGGAAGATCTGTTAGGGATTATTGAAAAGCATCCAGTCCCTGTCCTTCTTACCGCTTTTGGGATTGGCGTTATTCTATCACAAATAGACGATTACCTGATTGAAAAGGTAGAAACTGGAAAAAGCTGTCCCGCTATTGAAGGAATTATGAAAGTTGGACTGCCTTTTTTAATGAAAAAATTTATTAGATAGATTACCTATCAAAATAAATGCTCTTGCTTGAAACAGACAGTGGTATCCCCATGACTACATCGCCTTCAATGAGTCGCATCTCCATTGCTGTTGCGCCAATTGAGTACATTATCCTGTTGTCAAGATTTAGGATTTGAGCGGTCTTTGATGCACTGCCTAGTGCTATACCAAGATCTACCAAAGCAAACGCACATACAGGTGCAAAATAATCATTTATTTTTTTCTTTTCTGGGATTGTATCGCAGTTATACCCACACATCCCGCAATTTAGGCTAAGAGGAGGCTTTGCACTTACGCCAATAAGAACGATTGCATCTGATTCTAATACATTTTTTGAATCTCTATGGAAAAATTTTAGGCCTTTTTTATCCCCATACACTTTCATTTTTTCAACTAGCTCTCTGTGATCCTTACTACCCTTGAAGATTGTTTTTGTTACTATATCATCCACACCCTTACCCTTGGGCGCAGTGATTGCAGCTATTTCAATCAGGCCAGCGGCTGCCTTTATACTTTCATTTATTTCTTCCGACATATACACACCTTAAATATTCTCAAGTATGCTTATACCATTTGACTTCAAAACTTCTATTGATTTCTTTATGTCAGTTACTTTTAGGATCAATATGGCCTTTTTTTCTATTGTAGTTATAAATGCATAAGCGTATTCAATGTTAATTGATGCCTCACTTAGAAGTGTAGCTATTAGCCCCATGGACCCGGGTTTGTCCTCCATAAGAACCCCTAGTACTTCTCCTTTTCTAAAGGACATCCCAGCATCTTTCAAAAGCTTAGTTGCTTTTTCGTTGTTGTCAGTTATCATTCTTACAAGACCGAATTCTCCTGCCTCGACTAGCTGTAACGCTCGTATATCAACGCCATTCTTTCCAATAATATTACAGAGCTCTGCAAGTCTCCCTTGTCTGTTATCGATAAAAACACTTATCTGTTCTAGCATTTCAACACCTACATATCCTTCCTTAAATCAATTACTCTTTTTACTTTTCCCTCAGGTCTTGGTATCTGGCCGGGCTCGACTAGTTCAACATCAACGTTTAGGCTTAACATCTCAAAGAGCCGTTTCTTAATTTCTTTTTCAAGTGTTATAAGTTCTGATATACTGTCTGAGAAAATTTCATTTGTAACTTCAACTTTTATCATGAGGCTGTCTAAAATGTCCCTATCGACTATGATCTGGTAATGGTCGCCAACGCCTTTTAACGCCATTAGGACCTCTTCTATCTGGCTTGGGAAAACATTTACCCCCTTTACAATTAGCATATCGTCGCTTCTTCCTGCAATCCTCCCAATTCTAGGGTGTAACAATCCACAAGCACATTCTTCCCATGTTGTCCAGGATAGATCTTTTGTTCTATACCTCATAACTGGCATTGCCTCTCTTTGTAAGGTTGTAAAAACTAGTTCACCCTTTCCTTCACCATCTACATCAGTCTTATTTCCGTCTTTATCAATTGTTTCAACTATAAAGTGATCAGACCACGTGTGAAGCCCGTTATGCTCAGAACACTCGATACCAACACCAGGCCCGCAAAGCTCGGTGAGCCCGTATATATCGAAGGCTTCAAGGCCGAGGCCTTTTTCTATCCTCTTTCTCATATTTTCTGACCAAGATTCTGCGCCGAATACCCCTCTCTTCAAAGATAGCTCATCGATCTTTAGGTCGGTGCCTTTGATAACTTCTGAAAGCATTAATGCATATGAGGGTGTGCAGGCAAGTGTAGTTGTTTTCATGTCCTTTAGCATCTTAATCTGCCTCATAGTATTTCCGCTGCTTGTAGGGATTACTGCAGCACCCAATCTTTCCGCGCCGTAGTGAAGCCCCAGGCCCCCTGTGAATAGTCCATATCCATAACTAACTTGAACTATATCTTTATGGGTTGCACCAACCGTTTCAAGGC
>JAMNZA010000035.1 GCA_023622545.1 Methanobacteriota archaeon
CGATGTGCTCGGAAAACTGTATGAGAAACTTCAAGAGATTTCGGAAATGGCTCTACAGATTAAAACTCTTCAAGATGAAAAATCAGCACTAACTACAAAAGTTGAAGAGCAAGAAAAGGAAATAAAAAAAGCCATAGAAGAAAAAGAAAAGCTCGAGAAAGAAAAGCTAGAGAAGGAAGCAACAGAAAGGATAAAAATGGCTGTTGAACAGGGTCAGTATCCTGTCGCTCTTATGGAGATGAAAATTCAACAGTATATGAAAGATAAGGCAGAAATTGAAAAGGAACTTGAATTGCTTCCAAAGAAAATTCAAAGCAAAACGCACGAGGAATTGGTATTGTCAGAAGAAGACCAGAAGATTGTAGCTTTTGCTAAACTGGATATAAAGAATCCAAAAGATTTAGAAATATTAAAGATGATAAAGGAGAAAGAAAATAATGGATAATAGCGTAATTCTTGGCATAAACGCCGATTTCTATAAGAGACTTCACGAAAAGGGAGAATTTCCCTACAAAAACAAGATATACACAGAAGTGCCTTCAAAGAGTTCTTATCAGGATTATTTATTTAACGGTAATTATAGAAGTTTTGTTGAATGGACTGCTGTGCCTACTTGGTCAAATTATTATAATAAAGATTTCAAATATACAATAAGCAATAAAAAGTGGATTTCAGGAATAATTGCAGTAGATAAAATGGACTATAGAAATTCAAAAGGCAATCTTGGTCCGAATTATGAACTTGGAATGCAACAGGCTGTTGATTTCTGGTATGAATATCCTCTTAACCTTATTGCTGCATTGTGTGATGCTAACGGTAATGCTTATGATGGAAATCCATTTTTTACGAATTCAAGGACTGGTACGGGGGTCGTCAATGTGGACAATATAGTATCAGGGACAGGAACTTCACTGGCTCAAATATATACTGATATGAACAATGCCATTGATATGATGCTTGGAATGGTTGATGCTAATGGAAATGCATTTAATGTATCGACTCACTATGTAGTAATGATACCTGGTCATTTATATTCAAAATTCAACACTCTTGCAGTGTCTGACACTCTTTACATTTCCGGCACTCTGTCAAATTCATTAAAGGGTTTGTTTGATATTTGCATTAACCCTTATCTTGGTTCATCTGATAATGATTGGTATTTAATCAATGCAAACGCACCTGTAAAACCTTTCATATACCAGGTTAACAAAGAGCCAGAATGGATTGTAGACGATAGCAACCCTGCAGATCCCTACATACATGTGTTTTCAACCAGCTATTGCAATGCTGGCTATGGTGTGCCTTATGGTATTGTACTTGTTTCCAACACAGGATATTAATATATGGGGGGTTTAGATGCCCCCCTTAATAATTTAAAGGAAAAAAAATGAAAATAAATTATAGAACAATTATCAATGGTGTTCTTTTCGAACCTGGAACATATACGAGTGATGAAATTATTGAAAAAATTTCGGTTCTAAAAAAGATAGACAAATCGGAAGTAAGGAAAAGATTAGAACAGCAAAATCTTATTGAAACATTACCTGAAACCAAAGGGATAAAAGCTGAAAAAATAAATATAGAGAAACCTACAACAAGGAAAAAGAAAGCATGATATTAAGCCAAGTCGAATATCTTTGCAATTTGACATTTTCCAACACTACAAATCCAACTAAGACACAGGTAGAAAATGAAATTACAAAAATGAAAGAACTTGTTAAAAATATATTAGAAAACAGAGGCATAAATTTGATAAGCATACCATATGAGTATGATAGACTAGTTGCTTTACGGGTTGCTACAACTATATTAAACAAAGATGTAAATATGGAAGGATTTGTAACATATTTGAAAAACTTATATGAAGAATTAATCAAAGAAGTTTTTCAAACTATGATTGAAAATTATTTTGTGAAAGAAGAAGTTGATCCTGACTTATTAAAAATGGACTGGGATTTCGAGCATGATCACTATTAGAATTGAAAGGTATCAGGAAACATTGAATTTAATAGACACGGCGACAAAAAGACTAAAAGATCTATCACCAGCCTGGAGGGAAATTGCAGATTATATGCATAAAGAAGTTATCCCGAAGTCCTGGGATACATACGGCTCAATAATGGGG
>JAMNZA010000134.1 GCA_023622545.1 Methanobacteriota archaeon
TTTTATTCAGGAAGGACACGGTATTTTTGAAAGAATATCCGACGAATTAAAATCTATAATGGATAAAAAAGGATATTCCAAATTAGATGATTTCAAGGGAAAATTAAAGGTGATCAATTGAAAGACCTTTATCAAATGATGATTTCTTCAGGAGCACTAGTTATTGATACAAAAAAATATTTTACTTTTTCATCAGGAATTAAAAGCCCAATATATTGTGATACAAGAAAACTAATTTCTTATCCAGATTACAGAAAAAAAATCTTACTTTCATTAATAGAGAAAACTAATCAAATTGGAAATATTGATTGTATTGCTGGTGTAGCAACTGGTGGGATTTCTTGGGGGGCATGGTTAGCCGATAGACTAGATTTGCCATTTTGTTATATCAGATCAGAAAAAAAATCTCATGGCGCTAAAAAATCAGTTGAAGGGGTAGTTGATGTCGATAGCAATATTTTACTTGTAGAAGACGTTGTCACAACAGGAAAATCTTTAGGGCAAGCTGCTATGCAGATTAAAGAAATTAATACCGCTCATATCTCTTCAATATGCCTGTTCTCGTATGAATTTAGAGAATCAAAAGAACTCCTCTCTGGCCTTAAAATTAAGCTTTACCCATTGATGGATCTAAAGGGTCTATTAAATCAAATAACAGATGATACTCAAAGAAATGATGAAGAAGTAAGAAAGAAAATTTGTTTGGCCTTAGATTTAGACTCTATTGAAAAAGTTAGAGAAATTATTTCTCAGACATCGGAATATGTTGGAACTTATAAGATAGGTAAAGAACTTTTCATCTCACAAGGTATTGATGCAATAAAAGAAGTTCAGAAATATAACAAAGATGTTTTTTTAGATCTGAAGCTTCACGATATTCCTAATACTGTTGAAGGTGCATCCAGAGTTATTGTAAAGCATGGCATCAAATTTTTTACAATTCATTCTTTAGGGGGGCATGAAATGATTAGAGCATCTAGAAGGGGTGTAGAAAATGGAGTAAAATTATATGAGAATAAAGCCCCAATAATTCTTGGAGTTACTGTTCTTACAAGTTTTAATGATTCAAATCTGAAAGATATATTAATAACCAAAAATATAAATGATGCCACTCTTCATTTGGCTAAAATTTCATTGGATAATGGGTGTGCAGGAATCGTATGCTCAGCAAAAGATCTTCCATTTTTAAGGCCAAACTTAGAATCTGATACATTCTATGCAACACCTGGAATTAATGTTGGCCCTAGATATAATTTAGACCAGAAAAGAATAGCTTCTCCTTATGAAGCGATTTCAAATGGCTCTTCGCTTATAATTATAGGAAGAAGTATTATCGGTTCTGATAAAAGAGAAGAGGCATTAAAAATTCTTTTTAATGAAGTCAAAGAAGGATTAAAGTCTAACTAAGTTATATTTTATTATTCAAAATTTAAACAGAAAACTTTATATATAATCCAATAATTATATGTTTAAAAAATATACTCTTTATAACAATAAAAACTGATGCATATGCAATGTAAAGGAGATTAATCATGAAAGAAAGAAATACTTTAGCTTTGTTGATTATACTATTTATAGGATTTTATTTCATGCCTACCGATAGTAACTTGTTTAAAGAATCTTTGTCTAGCGCAGTTTTTTTATTGCATGATTATGCAAGAAAACATGTTTTAACATGCTTAGTTCCTGCAATGTTCATTGCGGGTGCTATAAGTATATTTGTTAAAAAAGATGTTATCTTAAAATATCTTGGAAGTGAAAGCAACATCTTATTATCTTATGCCATTGCATCAGTTTCTGGTTCTATACTTGCAGTATGTTCTTGTACTATATTGCCATTATTTGCATCCATCAGAAAAAGGGGGGCTGGACTAGGCCCTGCAACAACATTCTTATTTTCAGGTCCAGCAATAAATATCGCTGCTATATTTCTGACTTTTAGTGTCCTTGGGTATGAAATTGGATTAGCACGAGTTATTTCTGCTGTGGCTCTTTCTATTTTAGTCGGTATCACAATGGAGCTCATTTTTAGAGAAAGATCTGAAGGAGGTAAGCTCTACCTTGAAGAAAGTAAAATAGTACCTATCAGTTCTCAGATTCTAGTTCTGTTTTTTATATCATTAGTATCTATACTCGTGGTAAACGGATTAACAATAGCACAAACCCCAAAATATGTTGTAATGGGAGTATTAACGATTGTTGTGGCAGGTATAGCAATTCTAAAGTTCTCTAGAGATACGTCTAAAGAGTGGCTCAACGAAACATGGAAATTTGCTAAAATGTTAATACCACTTTTGTTTATAGGTGTCTTTATTGCTGGATTTATAATGCCACTTTTACCTCAACAATTGATTGAGCAAATAGTGGGTAAGAATACCATCTCTGGGAATATGATAGCTTCAATATTTGGTGCTTTTATGTACTTTTCAACTTTAACTGAAATACCAATAATGCAGGCACTTATAGCTAAAGGAATGGCAAACGGACCTGCTTTAGCACTCTTACTTTCAGGGCCAAGTTTGAGTTTACCTAGTATGCTAGTTATCCGGAGGGTTATGGGAAACAAAAGAACAGTTGTTTATGTAGGCCTAGTTATAATCTACTCAACAATTGCCGGATTGATATTTGGAAGTTTTTTTTAATTTATTAATTATTTTTTACAATCGCAATTGACGTTGCCTCTTATTATCTCTTTCCAATCACCTATAACATCGTGAGTCCAGCAATCGTCGGCTCCAGCAGCTTCTCTCATTACTAATGCAAAAATGTAACTAAGTTCCTTTACTGTAGCACCAGCTTCAAGAGCTCCTTTGAAATGCTTTAGAACGCATGGTTTTGATCTTGCTTTTATGGACAATGCAAAGCAGATGAATTGATATGTTTTCTCATCTATTGTTCTTTTGTCCTTATACAGTTCATCTATTTCATCTAGTTTTTTTGTAAATTCAGGGAAAAACTCTTCTAACATTCTCATTCATACTCCTCCAATTATTTTATGCCCAATATCTTATATAATTCATCTTCAGAAGGATTTCCTACCTTTACTACATTCCCGTCAATCAAGATGGCAGGACTGCCCATGATCCCTTCATTGATAAGATCATTTATATCAGAGCTGTATTCAACAGTCGCATTAATTTTACCTTCGGCTGCCAATTTTTTTATTTTTTCAAAAAGAGCTTTGCATGATGCGCATCCGCTTCCTAAAACTTTTACTTTCATGTCATCCCTCTTTATTTACAATTTCAAGTATTTTCTCAACTCTAGTATCTTTTATAGAGTATAATATTCTTTTTCCATCTCTTCTAGATTGGATAATTTCCCAATCTTGTAATTTTGATAGATGCATTGAGGTATTAGGCTGCGATCTTTTAATCAATTCAGGAATTTCACAAGCACATCTTTCACCTGTAACAAGAACACTGAGAATTTTGTATCTTGTACTTTCTCCCATTGCTTTAAGAAGAGAAATATTCTTTTTTTCATCTATTGCCATATGTGATTATTTATATATTGATATATAAAGTTTTTTAATATAATGTTTTAGTTAAATATTTATAATTTTTGATTAAACAAATAGACAGTAATACCAAAACATTTATAAATATACTATAAACAACTGCTTATATGTTTATACATATTAAACTTATAGGAGTAGTGCTATGAAAAAAATTATAGTAATCTTAATCATTATATCTTCTTTATTTCTTTTTCCTGCATGTGTATCCAACACAGCTGAAGAACAGACTAAATACACTCCAATTACACCAAATGAACAAACAACGAATAACACTCCTCAAAAAGTTAATACTTTAAAAGTTGAGATACTTCATTTTCATCCAAAAACACAGTGTGTCAGCTGTAAAACTTTGGGTTTATATGCTGAAGAAACTGTAAATAAATATTACTCAAAGGAATTAAGTAGTGGAAGAATTACATTTAGACATGTTAATTATGAACTACCTGAAAATCAGGACCTTGTCATGTTATACCGTCCACCAGGCTCTGCATTATGTATAGGGGTATATGATGATCAAGGCCACCTCTATATTGAAGAAAATTTTGGGACTTGGTACAGGCTTGAAAATAAAGACGATTTCATGAATTATCTGAAACAACTAGTTGACATGCGTCTGAATGGTGACCTTACTAAAATATAATTATTTTTATTTTATTGGTGGTATAATGGATAAACCCAACAGTGATCAATTTCTTGAAGAAAGAATACAAGATCTCACTAAGTTATACCTCTCACATTCAATTTCCAAAGAAGAATTTGAATTTAAAAAAAAAGAGATAATTAATTTATCTCATAAGATTACCATTAAAGATATCAAAAATGAGATAAATCTAAAAAATAATAATTCTAATCAACTTTTTACTATTATTCCATTATTTTTATTAATCATTGGCGCTTTTCTATTATTTTTATATTTAAGAAAAAGAATAGATTTCATGCCGTTATTGGAATCACTAGGGCGAAGTAATATTCCATTAATTGCAGCCTTTTTTATTGGATTAATGACGGCAATTAGTCCTTGTCCTCTAGCTACCAATATAACAGCTATAGCATATGCCTCAAAAAAAATTGGAAATAAGAAACACACTTTACTTGTTGGTATTATTTATACTATAGGCCGAATGATCATATACATTGGTATTGCAGCAATTATTGTATGGATTGGTCTTAGTGCCTTTTCATTGTCTATAATCCTTCAAAAGTATGGGAAAGTACTTTTGGGTCCGCTCATGTTAGTATTTGGAATACTTATGCTTGGGATAATTAATCTAAGCTTTGGTAAAAGCAACAACAAATTAACTAAACTCAAAGAGTATCTGGCTAAAAAAGGATTAATTGGTAGTCTTTTTTTAGGAATGCTTTTTGCTTTAGCATTTTGCCCCATTAGTGGGGTATTCTACTTTGGCATGCTTATTCCCCTGGCAATTCAAAATAGTGATCCAATTCTTATACCTTCAATCTTTGCAATTGCCACAGGTTTGCCTGTAATTATATTTTCTCTAGTATTAGTATTCAGTGTTTCAAAAATGGGAGAAGTAATGAAAAAGGTACAAACTTTTGAGAAGTGGATGAGAAAATCCGTTGCAGTAATATTTATAGCAGTTGGAATCTATTACATATTCCTTATTTAGTGATAATATCCTTGAATTTGTTATATTTAGAATAATAAGAATAAATTATCTATTTTTCTATAATCTATTATAAAAAGACTTTTATAATTAATATTAATAAAATAATAATCTTAGTTTGGAGGTAAAATATGAGAAGAATATCTGGGATACTTGTGGCAATTATATTCGCTGTTTTTGTATTATTAACACCAATATCAGCTGCACAAAATAACAAACCAACACTTGATGGTGGAGTTCTTTTGTATACTTTTGAAGGGAATACATTTTCTTATAAATTTCAAGTGACTTATACTGATTCCGAAGGAAATCTCCCATTATACATGTTCGTCTATATTAACGGATCTAGAAGAACAATGGTAAAGGCAGATGAAAAAGACAATAATGCAAAAGACGGGATAGTATATACACTTCCATTGTCTGGGGAAGACTTATACAAAATAGCTCCTAAGGCAAGAGGATGGGAAATTGAATACTGGTTTAGAACAAACGATGGAACTGGTCCTGTTACTACTTTAAAATCAAATTTATTTGCATTAGATTATGCTGCAATGGGGCTTACTTCGATAAACTCTGCAACAGGTACTGTATGCAGTAGATGCAGTGGCGGATAAATTCAATATTTATAATTATTTTTCTATTTCTTTCAGAGCCTTTTCAAATGAATCTCTTAGTATGTCAATATTCCCTTCTTTTATTATAACATCACTATTAAAATGTGATGCAAATTCGTTACATCTGTCCCTAAAATTGGCCTTATCTATAAAATCAAATTCAATCCCTACTATTTTTTTATAGTCAGAACTTCCAAGAACCATTCTAAATTTTTCTTTAACATTCATCTCAGATAATTCTGCCATTTTTTTTGAATCAATATTTCGTGTTTTTTCTTCTAAAAGTTTGGGCCAAAGTTTTGCCCATCCAGGGGTCATAAAAAATATATTTGTGTTCTCTTCTAACTCTTTAAGATATTTTTCACTAGATCCAATTAAAGCACATATACAGTCATCCATTATTTCTCCTTTTTCATTAGTTAGAATATCAAAAGGGACCCTTATCTTCCTGTTAATTAATAACTCTCTTATCGGCCCTAATGCATTACCGCATAACCCATATAACAATAGTATGTAATCAACATGCTTTTCTATTTCTTTTGCAGCATTTACTACCTCTTTTTTGATATCTTCTGCATAAAGATGTAGGGCAAAAGGGAGGATGTTAATTACTACTTCCAGAGGGGCTTGTCTTTTTAGAAATCTAGTAGAACATAATTCTCTTGCAATAGTAATCTTTTCATAATTGTATTTAGATTCAAGCATTTTTTGAAACTCTTTCGAAGAATCACTTGGCACAAGAATAATTCTATTTATAATATCATACTCTGATAATAATTTTAGTAACTCTTCCTCAAAGATTTCACATGCAACAATACCTATTCTTTTCATTTTCTCTGTTTTGGTAGTAACGACTTAATTTAAAAGTATTACTTATACAACAGAAATATTTATATATGCGCATATATGCATAAATATTATGGATTCCCAAGTTGAGGTATTCAAAGCGCTTGGCGATGATACGCGTCTTAGGATAGTAAAATGTCTATTGAACGAAGAATATTGCGCATGCGATTTTACTTCCGAAATTTCTAAAGATCAGACAACTATTTCAAGGCATCTTAAGATACTTGTTGATGCAGGTATTTTGAAATCCGAGAAAAAAGGGAGAAACATAATTTATAGTATCAAAGATAAGGCCACAAAAGAAATGTTGATAAATTTTGGCATTGATGGGGTGCCTTGTTGTGAAGGTGATAAATAATGAAAGATGAAGATATAAAGAGAATTGTAAAAGATAATTATTCTAGAATTGCATCATCTAACTGTGGGTGCAGTTGTGGATGTGGAAATACTAATAATAATGAGCTAATAGCTAAATCATTAGGCTATTCTGAAACGCAGATTGGAAATGTATCTGAGGCCAATCTTGGATTGGGATGTGGCAATCCTACTGCCCTTGGAGAAATTAAAGAAGGAGATGTTGTACTAGATCTTGGATCTGGGGCTGGACTAGATTGTTTTCTTGCAGCAGATAAAGTCGGAGAAAAAGGAAAAGTCATAGGTGTTGATTTAACAGATACTATGATTCAAAAGGCAAAGCAAAATGCCAAAAAATATGGATATAAAAATGTTGAATTCAGGCAAGGCGATATAGAAAATCTTCCAGTAGACAATAGTTCAATAGATGTCATATTAAGCAATTGTGTAATCAATCTTGTACCAAATAAATCAAAAGCTTTCAATGAGGCTTACAGAGTTTTAAAAAAAGGTGGAAGGATGTATATCTCTGACATTGTATTGCTTCAAGATTTAAGTGAAGACCTTAGAAAAAATGAGATGCTCTTAGTGAGTTGTGTGGCGGGTGCAATATTAAAAGAAGATTATCTTAAAATAATCAAGGATTCGGGATTTGAAGTAGATTCTCTAGAAAGTGATGAAGATATAAGTATGAGACAGTATTGGGGTTTACCCCTCGAAAGCTTGAGTATTGTTGCAACAAAGAAATAATTATTTTTATTTTCTCTCTTTATAATAACTAATTAATAAAGATATAATTTCAAAATAGAAATTGGTAATAAAAAATGATTATATCGTATTGGCCTTAAAATTAGGGACAAATCAAAACTTCAAAAGTTCTTCTTGCCATTCTTTCTTGCATTCACAATCATATTCCAAGACTTTGGGATTATTGTTAATGGAAAATTCAAGAATTCTTTTTTCAATTTCCCTGTTGCAATTCTTACAATTTTTAGGGCCACGTGATCTACCAAAAGCCACTGGGTGACAAATTATATCTGGCCTTAACTCAGAAGTTTCTTTTAAAATCTCTAAGATACTCCACCCCCACGGCGGTGAATATTCTCCTTTATTCCAGAGATATTCAACTAGGGTATTCTTATGGACGGTCATAGGATTAAATGAGATAACGTCAGCAATACTCTCAATAGCCCTCGCAGAATTTATGGCGTCATGTATTGCTTCCTTTTCAGTTAGAAACGGAGGTTTTATCATTATATACGCTTTATTTTTAATACCAAGTTTTTTCAAAATCTCACTTGCAGAAAGGAAATCTTCAAAAGTGAAACCTTTATTGATTGAATGTTGAAGTATCCTGTTATTAGAGGATTCTAATCCAATCGCAACTTCAATCTGTACTCCAATACCTACTAATTCTTCCAAATAGTCTTCTTTGATATATTCTGGCCTAGACTCTAAAGTTACTTCAGGTATATCCCTCTCAGACAGAAATGTGATTATTTTTTTAGCACAATCTTGATTTACTTCTTTTGGATCAAGAAAACTACCTGATGTAAAAATCTTAACTTTTTTAATCTCTTTGTCATAAGCACTGTTGAACTCATCAACAAACACGTTGAAAAGATCAATTGAGGAGTCGCCTGGAGAATCTTCAAAGTAAGAGCACATATTGCACCTTCTCCATCTACAACCTACTGTTGGTAAAATTATTGAAAGTGCCTTTCCTTCTTTACCTTGAATTTTTTCTCTGTTATAAAAGAACATTAAATCATCTAAACAATTTCAGTTTAAAAATCTACTCAAAGAGGCAGTTCATGCAGTTAACAGCAATAATAGATATTATCACTGCAGCGGCCGCGAATATAATCCAAAGTATCCTTCGGAAGTATCTCTCCGATAAATAGATGATAAAAACAGATGTTGCAATAAAATAGCATAGCAAAGGAAATATTGGCATAGTCACCAATTGAAATAAGTTATAACCCATTAGGTATAGAGACCATTCGATTCCACTCCAGCTGATCCCAATAAAAACTACTCCAAAAATGAAAAGCTCCTCTGCTTTTTTGTAATCTTTGTCCCTTAAGTAAAGAGAATAAATAATTAAAAGAGAACTTAATATCGAGCTTATAATTGAATAATGGAATCCTAGAGATTCGAGCCCCATTTTATTCCAACACTGCGCCTTTATCAGCTGAAGTTACTAGTTTTCTGTACCTCAAAAGCATTCCTGGTATGTCCTTTTTTGGAGGCTTTGCAACATTTAATCTTTTCTTTATTTCTTCGTCAGTTAGTGTTACCTCAAGTTTTCTCTTTGGTATATCAATTTTTATTGTATCGCCATCTTTTACAGCTGCAATAGGCCCTTTGTCAAATGCTTCGGGTGATACATGACCTATGCAAGGCCCCCTAGTACCTCCTGAAAATCTGCCATCAGTAATCAAAGCAACTGATTCGGATAAACCCATCCCAGCTATCAAACTTGTTGGTTCTAGCATCTCTCTCATTCCAGGCCCACCTTTTGGCCCCTCATATCTTATGACAACAACCATGCCCGATTTGATCTTACCGGCCAATATAGCTTTAGTTGCAGCTTCTTCACTTTCAAAGACTTTGGCCTTACCTTCAAACTTCATCATCTTATCACTTACTGCAGTCTGTTTGACAACTGAGCCTTTAGGTGCAAGATTTCCTTTCAATATTGCAATTCCACCTTGCTTGTGGTAAGGATTGTCAAGATTTCTGATTGTATCCGATTTTACTAGTTTTACTTTCTTTAGGACATCTCCAAGAGTATCTCCGATAACTGTTTTTGTTTCTAGATTAAGTTTGTCTTTAAGTCTAATCAAAATCTGTGGGATACCACCCGCATCATCAAAGTCCCTCATAAAGAATGGTCCACCTGGCCTTAGATTTACAAGGTGTGGTGTTTCTTTTGATAATTTATCAAATAATGTAAGGGGTAAATCAATTCCAAAAGCATTAGCAACTGCAGGTAAATGCAAAGCAGTATTGGATGAACCACCAATTCCCATATCCACTCTTATGGCATTTTCAAAGCTTTTCTTAGTGACTATGTCTTTTGGTTTTAGGTCTTTTTTAACAAGTTCAACAATGAGCTTTCCAGTCTGGTATGCTATATCATCTTTTCTCTTGTCAGTTGCGTGAATAGTTGCGCTACCCGGCATAGATAAACCAAGAGCTTCAGTCATACAAGCCATAGAATTAGCTGTAAATAACCCCGCACATGCACCTGCTCCAGGGCAGCTTTTCTTTTCTATCTCTTTGAGTTCTTTTTCTGAAAGATCCCCTTTCTTGTAACTTCCAACAGCCTCAAAGATTGATATAAGATCTAGCCTTTTACCATTGTGCTCACCTGGCTCCATAGGGCCACCAGTAACCATAACTGCGGGTATGTTTACTCTACCGGCTGCCATTAGCATTCCTGGCGTTATCTTGTCACAGTTAGTAACTCCAACCCATCCATCAAAAAGATGTGAGGATACCATAAGCTCTACTGAATCAGCGATTATGTCTCTTGAGGGAAGAGAGTATCTCATCCCTTGGTGACCCATTGCTATTCCATCGCATATACCAGGCATTCCAAATTCAAAGGGGATGCCACCTGCATCTCGAATACCTTTTTTTACTAGTTCTGTAAGCTTTCTTAGATTAATATGACCAGGAACTACCTCTGAATATGCCGATGCAACACCTATAAATGGTTTTTTGAAATCCTCATCTTTTAGGCCATCTGCTCTCAGCAATCCTCTAGCTCCTGCTTTATCAATGTCATCTTTAATTATTGAACTTCTCACTTAATCACATCCACAAATTTTGCTAGGCCGTATTCAA
>JAMNZA010000057.1 GCA_023622545.1 Methanobacteriota archaeon
TACAACTGTCATTATCCAAGACAAAAGGAACGATATTACTGTGTGTGCATTTAAGTTGAAAAAGGGTATAGTTCCAGTCATTGCACCGTATCCAGTTGGACTTAATTCAACTAAAATACCGTCAATTGCAAAGGCCATAACCATTGTCTGGATTCCAAACCATCCTATGGCTACAACTGCCCTTAACAGTGCGGGAATGTTAGCCCCGTAAATACCAAATGCGCTTCTTAAGAAAACAGGGAATGGTATACCGTACTTTGCTCCAGCAAAGGAGTTTAGAACCATTGGAATCAAAACAATAATCTGACCAAGAGCTATGGTACCAATGACGATTGCCCAATTGAATCCAGCGTCAACCATACTTGCACCTAACATCCATGTTGGAACACATACGGACATTCCTACCCATATAGCAATGTACTCGTAGTATCCCCATGTCCTTTTTGCAAAGGGTACAGGCGCCAAGTCTGTGTTATAAAACTGAGAATCAGGCAATGTTTCAGTAAGTTCAAACCTACCGTTTTCCTCTTTAACAATAGACTTTGCCATCTTTTTACCTCCAAATTTTTTGTCGATTATATTATCGACGTATTATTATGTAACTGGATATTTAAAAATGTTTTGGTAAGTTATTAGCCGAAATAAGATTTAATTGGATAAGTGGCTAATAATATGGTCAATAATTGAAAAAACTTACAAATAGTAAATATAATATTATAATAAAAATATAAATTAAAAAAGATTAAATTCAAGAATCTAGGACACGAAATTTTATAATGATGTTAGTTTAATCCCAACCATGGCATCAATAGTATTGATTAATCTAATATTTACTGGGATAATCTCCATAATGGCGTACTTAAAATATCTAAGTGGAAAGAAGGATTTGTACAAGTGGATTGCAATTAGTTTCGCATTGTTTTCAATTCCATATTTAATGGACGTATTTAGAATATTTTTTTATGTTAGAAGCGAAGTTGAACTTATTTCTACTATTATAGGTTACATCGCTATAATCTATGGATTGATGAACAAGTAATATTTTTTTAAAAGAGATTAGTAGCGGGGAGTGGATTTGAACCACTGGCCTGCGGGTTATGAGCCCGCCGGGCACTCCTAGCTGCCCTACCCCGCTGAAAAACATAAGCGGACCCGGAGGGATTCGAACCCTCGATCTACGGCTTAGAAGGCCGTCGCCTTATCCACTGGGCTACGGGTCCTGTTGCCTTAGATTATAGTGTAATCTTTGTCGAATACTTATAAATGTTTCTCTCAAAATAAAAGCATTATATCAAGCCAGATTTAACATATTGAAAATTTTTAAATAAAAAATATAATTTTAATAGATATAATTTTCAATAAATGAAAAATAAAGAAATAAGAAAGGCATATAAATTTCAAGACTGATAATATAGATATGTATAGGCCTCCTTATGTTGCTGGGAGTTTTTATCCTAGAGACAGATCATCTCTTCTAAAGATGATTGAGAAATTTATCGATGACGCAAAGAAGGACATCGATTTTATTGATGAAGGGGATAACGTCGGAGTATTGTGCCCTCATGCAGGTTATGTCTATTCGGGTAAAACTCAGGCTCATTCATACTATTACCTTTCTAATTCTCCACCAGAAACTTATGTCATTCTTGGACCAAATCACACTGGCATGGGGCTTCCTGTTGCACTAATGAACGAAGGTACTTGGGAAACTCCATTAGGCGAAGTAAATATCAATCAAGAGCTTGCGTCAAAAATTGTCGAGAGATCTGGAATAGTCGGCATCGACTCAGCAGCACATAAGTATGAACACTCAATAGAAGTCCAGCTTCCATTCTTACAATACCTAAAAAAGGACCTCACATTTGTCCCTATATGTATGGGTATGCAGGACATGCAAACTGCTATTGAGATCGGTAAGGCAATTGCAAAATCTAGTGAAGAATCTTTAGGAGTGATTGCGTCAAGTGATCTTGTGCATTTTGGGAACAGGTTTGATTATAGCCCGATCAAAGGTAGTAAGGAAGAAGTTCTCTCATGGATAAAGAAAAACGATATGGAGATACTAAAAATGGCAGAGAACTTTGATGTCCAAGGGATATACAAA
>JAMNZA010000012.1 GCA_023622545.1 Methanobacteriota archaeon
GGGAGGGTTTATGATGATATTTGTAGATCCTATAAAAAGATATGGTTTAGTAAAAGCTTTGGAGAAAAATGGGGGCATAGTATATAGAGTATCGATTGTAGAGAAAGGAACTGAAGCCTGGACATTATATTAATTTATCTAAGTAGAGATGGAGGCTATTATTTTAGCAGGTGGTCTAGGAACGAGACTATCACATATTGTAAGTGATGTTCCCAAAGCTATGGCACCTGTGTGTGGCAAACCTTTCTTGAAGTACGTACTTGATAACCTATGGGAAAGTGGCTTTAAGCATATTGTGTTAGCTGTTGGTCATATGAGAGGTCAGATTATGGATTATTTTGGTAACGAATATAAAGGAATGAAAATTACCTACTCAATCGAGGAATCATTATTAGGAACTGGTGGAGGAATAAGGCAGGCACTATCTTTTTGTAATGATCAAGAAGTTTTTGTATTGAATGGAGATAGCTTTCTTGAGGTAGATTTTAAAGAGATGTTATGTTTTCATTTAATGAAATCAGCTGATATAACAATTGCAACAAAACACATGAAGCATTTTGATCGCTATGGTACGATCAATATCGATAACGATACTAAAAGGATTCTATCCTTTAATGAGAAGAAATTCCAAGAAGAAGGTATAATTAATGGGGGAATATATCTAATGAAAAGGAATGTTTTAGATGGGATTAAGGAAAAGAAGTTTTCCATAGAGAAAGATGTTTTTGAAAATTTTAACTTAAATTTGAATATTTATGCTTTTGAGACAAAAGGTTATTTCATTGATATCGGTGTTCCAGAAGATTATTATCGAGCCCAAGAAGAATTTGCTAAATTTTAATTAAATGTGTTTTTGAATAAAGCGATTTTTTTAGATAGAGATGGTACTTTAAATGTAGAGAAAAATTATCTGTATAAGACAGAAGATTTTGATTTTATTCCTAGAATGCCTGAGGCGATTAAAATGTGGAATGATAGTGGCTATTTAGTAATTGTTATTACTAATCAGGCAGGTGTCGCTAGAGGTTATTACAAGGAAGAAGATGTTCATAAATTGCATCAGTATATTAATCAAAGGTTAAAAGAAATAGGTGCCCATATAGACGCCTTTTACTATTGTCCTCATCATCCTGTATACGGAATTGGGAAATATAAAGTAGAATGTAATTGTAGAAAGCCAAAGACGGGGATGCTTGAGCAAGCGATATTAGATTTTAGTATCGATGTGACTCAATCTTATTTATTTGGGGATCATGATTCAGATATAGAGGCAGGTGAAGCAATGACTATAAAATCTTATAAAGTTGATGGAAAATCATTTAATATAGAAAGATATAAATTTTAGCAATATTAATGTTGATCGGAAAATTTATGAAAATATAGATCAAAGGTTTGCAAAATATTATAAATGGGTTGAAGAAAATAAGGCAGAACTTTTAAGCCAATCTGAATTGCAGAAATATCAATATGATTGGCCTAGATTTGCAATATCTATAGGTTTGATGGAAGAATATTATGGAAACAAAAATATTAAAGTATTGGAGTTAGGAGGTGCAGGTGTTTCAACAAAATTCTTGAAAGCAAAATTCTCTAACTGGGTGATAGATAATTACTGTAATGATTTAAGGAAGAAAGATTGGGATATAAAAGATGATTCATATGACCTTGTTATCAGTATGGAAGTTGTTGAGCATTTATCTGATGTGAATCAAGAAAACTTTGAATGGAATGCCTCATTTCAATATTCAGGGCTTACGAATTGTCTTCAGGAGAGTAATCGGGTTTTAAAAAATACTGGGAGAATGTTTTTAACTACCCCTAATGCGTTGAGCAATATTATTTTTTATAAAATGATTATTGAGGATATTCCTCATCAATATGTTCCACATGTCAGAGAATATACATAAGAGGAGTTATTAGGAATTATTGAAGGAATGAAAATACCAGTAATAAATTATGAATGTATAGAAGCCTTATGTATATGTTGGGATTTTTCATATATTACGGATTTTATTAAAAAATCAAAAGGGACTATGAAAAACAGAGGTTCAACACTCTTTTTTAATTTAGGTACAAATAAAAAGGCACAATTAATT
>JAMNZA010000058.1 GCA_023622545.1 Methanobacteriota archaeon
CTGGGAATTAATAGATGCTCGTTAAATTCTAATCTTTTAATTAACAATAATTCAATAATATCCTAAAATTATCACAAAATGATTTAAATAATAAAATATTCTTTAATTTTGCTATGGCTTTGAATCTTGATAAAGAGCTAGAAATAATAAAAAAAATAAAGGGTTTTAATAATGTCAAATTTATCTTCGTCTATGGGTCCGCTGCAACTGGAAATATGAGGAAAGAGTCGGACATTGATCTCTGTATTTACTATGATGGTCCAGAGGATGAAGCCTCTAGATTCAGGTTAAAAGTTTCGTCAGAATTATTTACAGATAAGTACGATGTTAAGATCTTTCAACAACTTCCACTATATCTTAGAAAAGAAGTATTGAAAGGGACAATAGTATTCAGCAAAGATTTTAATTTCGTTCATGAGGTGGCTCTTGATACTATCAGAGAGTTTGATAATTACAAAAGATTCTATTATGATTATATAGGCCTAGAAATGATAACATGAGAAAATCAATTATTTTATCCAAGATAAATGAAATTGAAGAGAGTATTGCATTAATAGCAGAAAATATGCCCGAAGACTTTGATGATTTTGAAAATTTGGGATTAATGAAGGACGGCATTTACAAAAGAATCCAGTATGCAATCGAAAACATTCTTGATATTTGTGCAATAATAAATTCAGACCTCAAATTCAGCTCACCTGGAGAAGAAGACGAGATTATCACTACTCTAGTCAAGAACAAGGTAATACCTAAGGGTATCGCGGGTAAGATCAAAGAATTAAAAGGCTTCAGGAATATTATTGTTCATAGGTATGGGAAAATCGATGATAAATTAGCATTTGAACTTATAAAAGAAAATTTAGAGGATTTCGATAAAATAATTGAAATAATAAAAAAGGCAATAGATCGATATTAGTCAAATAATTTCTTTATGCTCTTCTTGTAAGGCGCTCTCAATACGCCTCTTTCAGTTATGATCCCAGAAATATATTTCGCCGGCGTCACATCAAATGCTGGGTTAAAAACATCTATGCCTTCAGTTGCAATCCTCTTGCCGCCGATGTGAGTCACTTCATCTTTGTTTCTTTCTTCTATAGGTATATCGTCCCCTGTTTTTGCCTTCGGATCAAATGTCGAGATTGGTGCTGCGACATAAAAAGGCACATTATTTTCTTTTGCTAAAACTGCAACTTGGTATGTCCCTATCTTATTTGCCGTGTCCCCATTCATTGCAATCCTGTCTGCTCCAACAATAACCTTCTGTATCAATCCCCTTCTCATTGAGATTCCAGCCATGTTGTCACATATCAGAGTTACAGGAATGTCGTCCTCCTTTAGCTCCCATGTTGTGAGTCTAGCACCCTGTAAAAGCGGCCTTGTTTCATCAGAGTAAACCCTAATCTTCTTCCCAGCGTCGACTGCAGCCCGGATTACGCCAAGTGCAGTTCCATATTCAGATGTTGCAAGTGCTCCGGCATTGCAATGTGTTAAAACTCCATCTCCAGTGGAAATAAGGGGGTGCCCGTGTTGCCCCATTTTTCTATTAATCTCTGCATCTTCTTCTCTTATCCTTTCAGCCTCAGAAATAAGCTCTTTTTTGATTTCTTCAATTTTTAGATGTTTTATTGTCTCAAAAAATCCCATCATACGCTCTACTGCCCACATAAGATTAACAGCTGTTGGTCTGGCATTCTTTATTTTTTCCCCTTCTAATATGACATTGAAGAATTCGCCCTTGTCCTTGCCTTTGTAACTTAAAGCAGCAAGCACAATACCATATGCTCCAGCTACTCCAATCGCAGGTGCTCCTCTTATGGCAAGTGTCTTTATGGCAACTTCAAGTTTTTTCACATCACTACATGAAACAACTTTATACTCTAAAGGGAGAAGCGTTTGGTCAATGTATTTGACCTTATTATCCTCAAAAAAGATAGTTTTAATCATGATGACACCTAAAAAGGTTTAAATACTCGATAATCATTGGCTATAAAAAACTAACGAGACAGAATATGGTCGAAATAACGCTACTTTTGCTATTCAACATTATCTGGTTCATACT
>JAMNZA010000060.1 GCA_023622545.1 Methanobacteriota archaeon
GAAGAAAGGATATCAAGGGCAATATACAATCTTAAGAGATTATGTAAAAGAGATTAAAGGCGATATGCAAAAGAAAGCGACAATTCGTTTTGAAACAAATCCGGGATTACAAGCACAGGTGGATTGGAAAGAACGAATGAAGTTGATTAGCAAGAACGGAGAAGTATATACAGTAGATATCTTTTTAATGATTTTAGGATACTCAAGATTAAAATATATTGAATTAACGATAAACAAGGAACAAGACACATTATTCAGTTGTTTGGTAAATGCATTTCAATATTTTGACGGCGTCCCAAAAGAGATATTATTTGATAATATGAGAACAGTAATCGATCAATCGAGAACTAGGTATCAAGAACCAGTAATAAACAATAAATTTTATCATTTCAGCAAGGATATGGGATTTGAGGTAAGAAGTTGTATCGCGTACAGACCGCAAACAAAGGGCAAAGTTGAAGCACTAGCAAAACTTATGAATAATCTAGCTGTTTACAACAACGAATTTGAAGATTATGAAGAACTAACAAACATCGTCAAAAATTTCAATGAAGAGCTGAACTTTAATATATCATTAGCTACTAATGAAATACCCTGGGAAAGATTTGAAAAAGAAAAAGAATATTTGAATCCATTACCGAATCAAGATCTTCTCCTTCACTTCCACACAAGACCAATTGTAAGAAAAGTTTCAAAAGAGTCAATGATTACATATAACAAATCCAAATATTCCGTACCAACGAAGTATATTGGAAAACTCCTTACTGTCAAAGAAGAAAATTCCATACTTCATATCTATTATAACAAGGAATTAATAAATTCGCATAAAATATCAAAAAGAAAATTCAACTATAGAAGAGAAGATATGATTGATATTTTAGAATCAGACGCTTTTAAACATTACAATGATGAAGAAATTGAAAACTATATAAATCAAAATATCTCCATCTATGACTATTTATGAAAGGATTAAAAAAATGAGTCAATATATCAACTTAAAAAATAATTTAGAACGATTAAAACTTAATCAGTTTAACGAATACTTACCAATATTATTAGATGAGCTGAAAACAAAAGAAATGTCCTTAACAGAAAGTTTATTGGTTTTAACCGATAAAGAGATTGACTTTAGAGAAAATCGAGCAGCACTTATAAATATCAAAGTAAGTAATTTTCCTTACCGAAAAACAATCAGTGATTTTGATTTCAGTTATCAACCTAGTGTGAGCAAAAGTGAGATACAGGATTTGTGTAGTCTAAGGTTTTTAGAAGATTCTCAAAACATCTTATTCATCGGATCAAGTGGCGTAGGCAAAACCCATTTAGCAACAGCTATAGGCATTGAAGCAAGCAGTAAAAGAGTCAGCACATATTTTATTCATTTTAATGATTTGATTGACAAAATCAAGAAAGCTTACTCAGAAAATCGCCATGAACACATCGTCAAACATTACTCAAAATACAAGCTGCTTATAGTCGATGAAATTGGTTATCTACCAATAGAAAAACAATACTCTGATATCTTCTTTCAGTTGATAGCTAAACGTTATGAGAAGAAATCAACAATCATCACAACTAATCAACCTTTTAGCAAATGGGGTGATGTATTCGGGGACAACATTATCGCTTCAGCTATTATTGATCGTTTAGTTCATCACTCATCAATTATCAAAATTACTGGTAAATCTTATCGTATTAAAGATAAGTTAGCTTTTATGGATTCCAACTCTAAAACTCAATAATTTTTACCTACATTTTTTACCGCCATTTTTATGCATTTTCTAGTTGACAATTACATCGTCTGAATTTTAGTCGTAATCGTGTAAAAATACCTTCTAATCGTTTAAATTCAGATGTTATCGTATAAAAGTGTATTACCCGGATAATCAAATCATATTTTCAGACCATTCAAAAACTATCGTATACGTCAAATATTAACACTCTATGAAACTGGAGTGTTTTTTTGTATTCTAGAAGGAGATAAGGAAGTGATAAGTTATGGGAAAACATTATAGTGACCGAGAACGATTAGATGCGGTGAAGAAATACAAGACATCA
>JAMNZA010000120.1 GCA_023622545.1 Methanobacteriota archaeon
GTCGACTTGCCATGGTCCACATGCGCGATAATACAAAAGTTTCGAATCTTATCCATTATGCCTTAGTATAATCGATAAGGCGGTGTAAACAGTTTTTTTCAAAGAAAACTGATATTCTAGTCAAAACTAATAAATCATCAGGATATCTCTTTATATTCTTTTCTGTTACTAACAGCTTTTTCACTCTATTCTTATTTTTTCTCGAACTTGTGTAATTTCTTTATTAAGATCCGAAATGTATTCTTCAAAAATATCTATGTACAATTTTTTACTATACTCTTTGTTTTCTTGGAACTCGAGCGATAAATCATTCTCTATTAGTCTAGATAATAATTTACAAAAAAGTTTTTTTAGTTCATTTTGACTTTCCTCACTATTCAGATTCAACTTGAAAAGGTCATCATCTGCAAAATAAAAAACTAAATAGTCTGTACCATCTTCCTCAACTAATTTCACATTAATTATTTCCCGATTCATATATCCTCTTTCTCTCATAAAAAGCTTCTTCACTTCCTTCAAGGACCTTTAAGCTTGTCTCAGTCCAAGACAAAGTCTCATTATCATCATCCAAATTCGATAGAGTGTTAATGAAAGGATTTCCTACAAATGTTTTATAGACACCATTAACATGTTCTCTATATACACTAACGAATGGCAATGTTCGTACAGCAATATTCGCATTGTGAGTTGCAACTACAACGATCTTGCCACTTTTACCTAGAGAAGATATTTTTGGTCTAATAGTCGCATCAATATAGGAATTTCCCATTCCTAAATCTGGTTCATCTAACAAAAAAACATCCCCGTCACTTGATAAAATATTGTGTAACATTAGCATACCTTTTTCACCGCTTGAAGGCATATAATCCTTTTTTTCAGCATCAATTACCTTCTTAGAAATACCTAAAAAATTGCTTATGTCACTTAAGTTTAACGCATTGAATACATCTTTTAGTTTTATTAATGTATCCATTAAATCTATGTCTAAATATTTTTTGGATAAAGTTTCCAAGTATTGTTTTGCATTTTTTAGTCTCGTGAAATCACGATATTCAAATTCTTCTTTTTTACTGGCTTCACATAACATTCTATATTGCGTTCCGATGTAAAAATCTCCTTTTTCATCAAGGGTTCCTAGATATGCATCAGATGTTGTTACTCCCTCACAATTTAAATTTTTAATTATTCTATCGATTGCTCTTTTCAATTCACACCTACCTTCGGAGAAATCTCTAAACCCAGTAGTTGAAGGTCTCGACAAAGTTGATGTCTTAGCATCTGCTAGTTGCTTTATCTTTTTTATAGAATAGTTTGTCAAATCAATAGAATATTTCTCGATAAGATTCCCCTGACATTTATCCTTTAACCGATCCTTTAGGATGTTTATAATCGTCAACAACTGATTAATTTCTTGTTCATTCAAAAAATCTTCTAACTGAATTTTATCAATATCGTTTGAGATCTTTTTTATTAATTCAAATTGATTCTGGGATTCAGTTATTAAATCAGTAGCGAAATCAGGTAATGTCATTAAATTTGTCAACAAGAGTTTTCTTTTGTTTCTATTAAGTTCTTCCGATTTCTTCCAATTAATATATTCTTTAAGCAATGTTGGAGTCTTATCTATCCAATTATTCAATAATTGTATTTCTTCTTTGCAATCATTAGCAGATACTAATTCTAGATCTCTTTTAGTATCTTTACTATCTAAAAACTTATTAAACTGCTCATCCCTATCAGATCCAATATAATAAACTACATCAAATCCTTGTCTTTTAAATTCTGTTTGAAGACTTTTTAAAATTTCACTTTTTCCTGTACCCTTGTGTCCAAAAAGGACATTTACTTCTTTGTAAAGCCTAAGTTTTACGTCAACATCTTTATGTGGTTTAGCAATAACTTCTATGGATTCCTTGTTATTAAGAATGTTAGCAATTAAATTAATATCTCTCTCAGCAAATAAGCAAAACTGCTCAAATGAAGTAACCCTAAGTCTTAATTCTGGGAAAGTGTTAATTTCATATGTTAACCAATCTTTAT
>JAMNZA010000126.1 GCA_023622545.1 Methanobacteriota archaeon
AGACTATCCCCAACTGTTACTGGACTTTCGTCACCCCCTATCCCATGAAGATACAAATTCATAGCACATAACCTTGCCGTCTCCGGAACAAGCTCCCCACCTTTAAAAGATTCAAATCTCAAAAAATCCTTTTGTGTTTTATCAAGAGAATAATTATTTGAAATATATTCATGTGCTGCTAAGAAGAATCCTCCGGTACCACAAGCAGGATCACAAATCGATTCCATAGGTTTTGGTCTGATAACTGCAACTATTGCCTTTATCAACTGCCTAGGAGTAAAGTACTGACCAGCACCACTTTTAGTATCCTCCGCATTTTTCTGGAGTAGGCCCTCATATATGTCGCCCTTTACATCAACATCCAAACCCATCCAGATTTCTGAGTCTATCAAAATAATTAATTTTTTGAGTTTTGCAGGATCTTGAATCTTATTCTGGCCTTTTCTAAAAACTATACCAAGCATTCCTTCTTTTTTTCCTAAAGAATCAATAATATCTCTATAATGGATTTCTAAATCAGGACCTTCGAGATTAACTAGACTTTGCCAATCATAAAATTTTGGAATTATAGATTCTTTATTGAATGGAGGTTTAGTTTGTTCATCTGCCATTTTTAAAAATAATAAAAATGTTAATTGTTGAACATAGTCTCCATAACTAACTCCATCGTCCCTTAACACAGTACAATAATTCCATAATTTCTGTACTATACCAGATGATTCATTGGCCATATTATCGATCCTCAGCTGTTGATATTTTTCCTTTTTTATATTACTATTCTTTTCTGCATTTATCTTTCAAGCAAAACTGATGCAGGCTCATCATTTGGATCTTGTTGGACGAGCTTTCCCTCAAAAGCTTTTTTCAGTATACTATGCTTTACGGATGATGTTTGATTTAGTGATTGTGAGATTGTATTTTCCATATTGTCCAAAATAGAATAGTATGTTTCTATTTCTTCTACTATTTTCTGTTGTTCTGCTAATGGCGGGAATGGTAAAACAGTTTCAATTAAGTAACTTGAGGGAACTCTCTTTTGCCCAACCGATCCTGTCATCCTAGACTCTGCCCTTCTACGAAAAATTTCTTGTACAAGATAATAGAAGATAAATTTTCGAGGCAAGTTTTTTGTAAGTCTAATAACATGAAACTCAGTTGAACCAAATCCAATTCCATTTTTCAAAGTATCAATAATAGCAATCTTTCCATTTTCCATACATGGAGTTATTTTAGCAAAAAGTATATCCTTATCAATAAATGAGGTATATCCTTTTTTGACTTCTGCATATTTTTTAGTTTCAGAGAGTTCAACTTGGCCTGTCACTTCTGAAACTGCTTTCATTGGAATAAACGAAACTTCCATGTCATTATGGTATTTGAAATCTGGCAAACTAGGATTTATAGCCGCAATACCATATAATTGCACCCATATCCACCATTTGGGTAACTCGGGTAGATTAGTAGTATCAATTGGAGAAAGTTCTTTATATTTTCCGTCCTTCTTCCTCTCAGCTTTTATTTTTTCTAAAAGAACTGAAGCAGGTTCAATCTTGTCCTTATTTTCTTCTCTCCATTTCTCGGTGAGTTTTCCTTCCATTGCATACTTCAATACAGATTGACGGGTGAGCTTCAACTCAGTTTGTGCAGTTTTTAGGTATTCTATGCCCTTGTCAAGATTTGTGAAAAGCTCTTCTATCTTGTTTACTATCCTTTGTTGCTCTGCTAGTGGGGGAAGGGGTATTTCGATATTAGTTACAATATTAGCATTCAGATTTTCTTGAGTAGTTCCTCTTATCCTATATTTCAAAAAAGGTTTTATAAATAAAAGATAATAATAAATATAATCAAGATTTATCAATTCTTCTCGAGGAATAAATGCTATTATCGCTTGATTAGTTGCAACTTTTATTTTATTTATTACAGGAATCCCATAACTTGCATACATAGAGTATAATAAAGAGTTCTCTGGAACCATCCAAGCAGAGCAGTTATCCAGCCCCAGTTTTGTTATTTTTATTTTAGTATCAAAAAGATATTTGTTTGCGCTAGCCATATCTTCTATTTTTACATAGTTTATTGTTCCATTTTCGTAGTATGCTTTGACTTTTGTAGAAGGAGTTCCACCTGCCTGCAATCTGAAAGCAATCTCGCCCAATATTGTCCAGGCCCATCCTTCAGGCAAATTCTTGTTCAAGCTCTCACCAAGACTTCTTCTAGTTCCTTTAAAATTTTCTCTAGATCTGAGCCAAATACATTATACGCCTTCAAAATGCCCCCTCTTGCATAAAAAGGGGCATTCTGAAAATCTTCTATTGAAATAGTAAGTGAAGCATACAAATGGTCCTTTATCATTCTTAGCCACATCAACTGTTCATCTGTATATTCCTTACCAAGTTCCTTTTGTTGTAATAGCCAATCTTCAAATCTATGTTCAACAATCTCTGAGAATGGCTCAAGTACCTTCTCATTGCCCAAGGTGAAATTCATAATTGATATTATATCTGTTAGAAGTCGTTGAGGATTTCCACTCCTTACTTTAGATCTTTCAAGCCTTTCATAAGCTTCCCAGATTGCTTCAGATGTGAGGTAATATGGTGGCTTTTTTATAGCCTCTGCCAGATCTCTTATTTGTGAATAAGTAAAGTGTCTCATACCATATGGTTTCTGGTAAATTAACTGTAAAGCAGAGATCTCATCTTTATTTTTTTCTATGAAATCCTTCAGAGAAGTGATAATTCTATCTGTTGCATCACTTTTATCCTTTAAATATCCGGCTTCAATTATTTTATCGGTACTTACAGTATCAATAATTTGTTCATTCTTCTTTTTAATCTCAACTAACTTGTTTCGGAAATCGGGATTATCAAAGACACGAGTTGCTTTTTGTAATAGCTCAAATTTTGCATGTTCAATCTCTTGATCAGTTGGCTCATCAGTTACAAAAATTTCCTTTGCTTTTTCAATTTTTACATCAGGATCATACGAATTGAGAAGATCGTTTATTATTAATTTCAGTGGTTTTTGGGATATTTCTTCGATTTCATTTCTATCTTCGTTTGTTATCTCCCTGTCAAGCCTTGAAAGTCTTGAGGCCGTAGATAAGATGGTGTCCTCATCTTGCTGCCCAAGAGCTATACTTTTAATTAATGATTCAAAAGGAACTGTTCTCTTTCTTTCAAGAGGTCTAGATTCAGTCTTATTTGTTTCACATACTCCGATAGCATCTACAATGACAAATCTAGTTTTACTTCTTGCATCGGGGGTTACTCTCTGCAGATCATCGCCAAGTATTGTTCTTGTTCCTCTCCCCTTCATCTGTTCAAAGTAAACACTTGATTTTACATCTCTCATAAATACTATGCATTCTAAGGGCCTTATATCAGTCCCAGTAGAGATCATATCAACTGTAACAACAATTCTTGGATCATACGAATTTCTAAAACTAGCAATTAGATCTTCAGTCTTTTCACCAGTTGTTCTATATGTTATTTTTTTACAGAACTCATTCCCCTTACTAAACTCTTCCCTCACAATATGGACAATATCCTCGGCATGTGAATCATCCTTTGCAAAAATAACGGTCTTTGGAGTTTCTGTTCTTTCTGGAAAGATCTCTGTGAAAAGTTTTTCTCTGAATTCTCTAATAACTGTCCTTATCTGATCTTCAGACACAACACTCCTATCAAGTTGTGATGCAGAATACTCCAATTCTTCATCTAAAAGTTCCCATCTTCTCTCTCTTGTGAGTTTGTTCCTTTTATCAATATGATATCCAGACTCTACTCTGCTTCCATGACTTGTGATTTGTGTTCTAATTCTATAAACATCATGATCAACATTGATACCATCTGCAATGGCCCTATCAGTATCGTACTCCATCACTAGATTTTTATTGAAGAATCCAAAAGTTTGTTTTGATGGCGTTGCAGTAAGGCCAATAATAAAAGCATCAAAATATTCTAAAACTTGTCTCCAAAGATTGTAAATTGATCTATGGCATTCATCTGTAATAATAAAATCAAACTGTTCGATAGGAATATCTGGGTTATATGTAACAGGTAACTCTTCTCCATCAGGATAATCCTCAAATCCAGATACTTCCTCAAGTTCAGGATCAAGTTCTTTTCCTTTTAGCATTGCATATACTCTCTGGATAGTTGAGATGCATACCTTGTTAACTGGATCAATTTGATTAGAAGTAAGGTGCTGAACATTGTATAACTCGGTAAACTTTCTCCCATCATCCGGCGTTTCATATTGCATGAATTCTTTTTTTGTTTGTCTTCCAAGATTATTTCTGTCCACTAAAAAAAGTATTCTATTTGACTTTGCATATTTTGTTAGTCTATAGGAAAAAGTAACTGCAGTGTACGTCTTTCCAGTCCCTGTTGCCATCTGAATCAATGCTCTTTGTCTTGCATCAGCAAAAGATTGTTCAAGATTTTGAATTGCCTCTTTCTGGCAATCTCTTAATCCCTGAGTAGCAAGTGGATAATCGACTGGTAATTCTCTTAATCTTGCCCTCAAAGAACTTCCTTCTCCAAGCCATTTCTGGAATGTTTCAGGTTTATGGAAAGCAAATACCCTTCTTGATCTTGGCTCTGGATCTCTATTGTCCCTAAAATAAGTTTCCTTTCCAGTGCTCTCATAAGCAAATGGCAACGGATCAATATGATCAATGGTTTCTGGGAATCCTAGGATGTATTTCTGGCTCTGCTCTGCAACACCACTTAGAGTAGTTCCGACAGGTTTTGCCTCTATCACACCTACAGCCCTTCTGTTTAAAAAAAGGATATAATCTGCAGGGCCTCTTTCTGTGGGAAACTCCCTTATTGCAACTCCATGTGAGGCCCCTAGATTCAAATCCTTCCAATCCTGAACGGCCCATCCGGCCAACTGCAAAAGTTTGTCAATATTTTTTCTGGCTTCTTCTTCAGACAAAAAAATACACCTAGAATTCTCGATATAATTCTAAACATAACATATGTATGTTGTGCAATTTGTATTTTTCCTTTATAAGGATATGGAAAAAAATTGTGAAAACAGTGAAAAATAAATATTTTCCATATCATCTTTGTCCTCAATAGGGGTGCCTGCCTTCCATGACGCTTATGACGGTTTTTTGCCAATTTACTAAACTTTTAAAGTAAATCCCCTTACTATAAATTTTAATAGAAAAAAGCGTCATAACCGTCATAGCGTCATAAGATCTAGTTTGCACAATCTCAAATACTATTTTTATTTTAATACAAAAATACTACCTCGCTCCCTAAATTCCTTTAATCATTGAATCGTTAAGTATGATGAGAGCTAAGGCGGACTTGAATGTAGCATTCATCACTTACTCCACCTCCGCCAAGCTCTCCCAAGGTGGATCCTAAATGAACTACCCTAAAAAAACCCCGGATATGTGCGGCAGATTCGATGTGTCTTCTAAGAAGTCCTCGGGTCTTGCCTGTTTAAATTTACATAAGAGGGAGGTGATAGAAAATATATTTATTAAATCGATAAAGGACTTTTCTGAAAAAAGAAACTTTATTTCGTTTAAGCCTAAAGATCCAAATATTCTAAATATTGTGCATCAAGCTATTTCGAATTGCTACCCTAGATGTCCTAGCAAGGCATTCTTTGTCAGCATAAAAGGCACATGGCCTCATGAAAGCATTAAAAATGTCAAGGTGTCGTCGTGATTTTATACTACACTTTGCCCCGGTTTTACTTACACTTTAGCGATTTTGTAAGTAAAATGGGCATAAGTTTACTTACAGCGACACTTACAGAACACCCCTTTTTTGGCCTTTTTTACTTACAGGTTACTTACAAAGTGCCATTTTTAGGGTTAGTTTTACTTACAGAAAAAATGAAAAAAATCGGTGATCTGCATGAAAACTACCCAGTTTAGGCATGGGAAGAAGCTCATCCAGGCTTGGATACCGGAGGAAGTTTTGTCCAAGGCATGCAATATTTCCATGAAAGGATTTACAGAGACAATAGTCGAAGCTCTGGGGGTATATGCAGAAAAGCACAAATCAGAGCTAGAAAAGCTTGAAAATCAGTATGAAAGCCTTATTCTTGAAGCCACAATTATTAAGGCCAAGATTAATGAATTTAAGGAAAAAAAATTAAAAGAAAGTAAAAAAGAGATTGATAAAGATATTTCTAATAAAAATAAGGAAATAGAAAAGCAATTGACCGAAGAAGACCTCCAAAAACGCTGGAAATTTACTATCTGGCCGATAATCAAGAAGAAGATCTCAGAGCAAGGGCTTGATAATGTCATAAGTGATGAGCGCATGCTGAACAACTTCTCCAAGGGTTTGTGCATTTCCACTGGAGAACTCAAAGAAAAAATCTCCACTGAATTGGGTGTAGTATAGTATAGTGTAGTATAGAAGTATAGTAAGTAAGTAGTAAGTAAGGAGGTAAAATTATGGCAAAAAATCTTGATGTTTGTGAAAAGGATTGTTTTGATAGCAGTCTAACTCTTTCCCAAGAGACAATAAATGGCCTTGACATCTTTCAGCTTTCAGAAATGATCATGTCCTTAGAGTATGCTATCCACTACGCCAAAGAGTGCTTATTTGCCCTTTCGTTTGTTGGCATCGAAGAAACATCCGGTAAAATCAAAGCTGTCATGAATGAACTTGAGGACTATCTAGTATTTGCAAAGAGTGCACACAAGTCCAAGATCAATGGGGAAAATGGGATGGAGAATTTTATGAAGGACGTGAATGCGTAGGAGATAGTTATGGAGAAGGATATACCAGAATCAAAAATGTTAACTATAAGATATTATCTAGAAAACAAGGAGGCGCTTGAAGAGATGTGCAAAATAGGTGATCCCTACATCAGAGCCATGGCAATGACAATAATACTCTCGGCTAAAAAAACTCTAAACCAAAATTAATTTATTTTTTTTATTTTTTATTCTGAGTTAAATTTAATCTAAAAAAGTTCAATTTTAAAATATTTGTCTAATTTATTTTTGGGCGTTAAAATGCAGTTCCAGTGCCCCGTACGCAAGTTATGACAAAGGTGTAAATCCCCCGGACAAGGTATATAAATTCGTTACATGTAACGAATTTTATGGGCATATATAATGAAAAAAACTTACTTCAAAGGAGTTTAATCCTTCTAGAGGAATCAAACATATCTGAATCTAATAAAAATATCATAAAGGAGTTCAAGAGCTATCTTATTGCCACTAGAATTGGAGTACTTAGGACCAATCGTTATGTAATTGATCTTAGGCTTCTGTGCACCAGATATAAGGACAAGGATTTCCGTAAATGGACGACTAAGGATGTAATCGAGGTCCTTGAAAAAATAGAAATTACAGATATTTCGGAAAACTCTAAAAACGAGTACCAAAAGTCCTTGAAAAAATTCCTTAAGTGGCTTAGGGGTGAAGATTGGGAGGGTTTGAAATTTATTCATGGGAAAAGAAGGTCATATAAGAAGCCCGATATAATCACTAAGAATGAGATTATCAAATTGATTGAAGCTGCAAAACATCCCAGAGACAAGGCCATGGTAGCACTTCTTTATGAAGGTGGATTTAGGATAGGGGAGCTTGCATCGATAAGATTTAAGGACATAGAGTTCAACAAGTTTGGCGGAAAGGTCAAGGTCAGGGGAAAGACAGGGGAGCGGATGGTGCCGTTTGTCTTTTCCGAATCGTATCTAAAAGCATGGATGGAAATGCACCCCTCGAAAAATAACGAATCCCAAATTTTTGTGAGCATCGGACCAACAAATTATGGAAAGCCCTTGCATTACGGCAGATTGAATTTAATCCTAAAGGACATAGTTAGAGATGCCGGGATTAAGAAGAAAATTTCCCCTCATACATTAAGGCACTCCAGGGCAACACACCTGGCTTCAAAGCTTACGGAGTCAGAGATGTGCCACTACCTCGGATGGCGGATGGGTTCAGACATGCCCAGGGTATATGTTCATCTTTCAGGGAGGGACATAGACAAGGCCATCTACAACAAGGTATACGGCCTAGAAACTGAGGAGCTAAATGAGGTCGACAAGATTCATCCTGTTGTCTGCCCAAGATGCAAGGAGAACTGCGGCCCAACCTCAGAGTTCTGCTATCGCTGTGGCATGCCATTAAAAGAAGAAAAAGTTTACGAGATGGAATCTAATATAAAAAAACTCAGGGAAGAGTTCATCGATATATCAAGTGAAAACGTTGAGATGCTAAAGGACCTAAAGACTGCATTAAAGTTCATAGAGCTCGTAAAATCAAATCCAGATATGGCATATTTAGTAAACGAAAGGGAGAAGAAAATAGAGTAGTTCAGAACAATAATTTCTAATTTCTATCGTTATATTTAATTTGTGTGGACCTCCACATTCAACTCAGAAATCTTTATAAATAAATATGAAAGTTTAATTTCATATATATGAATTAATATATTCATATATAAATAATTTAATCGTGGTAGTCGTTGTAAAAGGAAATATTATCGATGGGATTGATATGCCGTATAAGAAAGTTTTGCTGGTAAAACCAAAAGGAAGGTCTGGATTAGCTCACTTGACTGATTTAATCCCCATAGGATTTGGAATATATTGCCGCTTCAATAGAAAAAGAAGTTGACAATGTTTGGATAATCGATATGGAGTTTGAATTATGAAGCGAGAAGCAATTATATATAATTCAGCAATGATGAATACTCCAAAAAACGTCATTCAGTTTATATTTGGAGTAGTTCTTTTTGCAATGGCCGGAGGAGAATACGCCCTTCTTACATGTGCAATGGCGGCCTCTGGCCTAGGCATTGGGCTTAGCGCAATATATCTATTTAATGATTTGACTGATCTGGAAGAAGACAAAGGCAATAAGATAAAAATCAGGTGGAAAGCTGTTGCAAACGGAACAATGTCAAAAGAAGAATCCATATTGCTAATCAAAATATGTGCCGTGTTAGGAACGTTACTGGCCTTTTTATCAGGATTTAATTTTTTCATGATATACATATTGGTAATAGCCTTGAATCTCTGCTATTCACACCCGATGATCAGATGGAAAAACAGCAAATCGCTCTCAGTAGTGGCAATAGCAACATTGCAGGTATTGAAATTTTCAAGCGGCTGGTTTTTATTTACAAACTCAATGAAAGGATTCCCAATATTATTTGTACTAGCACTGGCTATAGGGTACACACTATTATTCTTGTATTACAAGCACAACACTACAAATCTAATGAAGTTAATAATTACCGATAAAAAAAGGATATTGCCATTATCTTTTGCATGCATAGTCATGTTACTGGTGTCTTTTGGGATATATGCATTTCCTGCAAGTTCTCTATTGGTAGCTAGCATGGGGTTACCAACAATGGGATTATATTTCTTAACAAAGAAATACATTGGTACATCTGTCAATGTCGTGTTCATGTACGCAGGATTATTAATATTACTTGTGTCTTTTTTATTGCTATCAACGCCAACAGTTGCAGCCATAAATCAAACGATGATTGATCAAAACGCAACTATGAAGGAGCAAGTAAAAATGGGGGTGCAGATACTCATTACCGAATTATCTGCCAGATAAAACATCCTGGAGAACAACGCGATAAAATGAATAATCTAGTTAACATAATTTGTTTTGTTGTAATTATAGCAGGAGTTAATTTATTTGTTATAGGGGGATTATATGTCAGAATTAATTGATAAAACCAAATCGATATGTCCTGTATGTTTCAGTGTCATTGATGCAGATATAGTTGAAGATAAGGGCAAAGTTCTCATTAAGAAGAGCTGTCCTGAGCATGGCAATTTTCAGGATATTTATTGGTCAGATTATAAAATGTTTAAAAATGCTAAAAAATTCCATGTCGATGGGCCGAAACTAGAAAATCCAAACACAGAAGTCAAAAAAGGATGCCCA
>JAMNZA010000003.1 GCA_023622545.1 Methanobacteriota archaeon
TGGAAGAAAAATCATTTTCTAATAAATATAAAACTTGTTCAAAGATATCAGGTGATTTAATTCCCAAAGTCACCCTCGCTATAATCTCCCCTTTGTAACCCTTATCTTTTATTAATTCGAGATTTTTCTTTACCAGGTCGTATGTCCCAACACCTCTATTGTAATCTGTCCTCTCTTTTGTCCCATCGATAGAAACTAATATTTTATCAATTTTATTCAGATAATTTATCGGTAGACTGTTCAATAGTTTTCCATTGGTCTGCATTCTGTATGGGGCATCAATATTATCCATTATTTTGATCATTTTTTCTATTTCAAGTAAGGGTTCTCCACCATAGAAAATAATTATGGGATTTTGATCCTTTTCAATGAACTTCTTTAAACTATCTATATCTACTTCGCTTGATTCGGGGGCGGATATATCTATATTTATTTCTCTGTTATCCCCACCACCAAAATCATTCATAGATTTTTCATAACAGTAAATGCACTGCGAATTACATCTTGTCGTAAGTATAATATGGTAGTGCATGATATGGTCTTTCCTGAATCATTTATATTCCTAATGTATCTTTATTTTAGATATTATTATAAATCATTGATGAAAAATAGTTATATGAAATCTAGCTTTCTTAAAAAGCCATTAAAATTATTCCCAGTTAGTTTAACAAATAAAATCAATAGATCAAAATATGGCAATTTAAGTTTGATATTGACATTTTTAATTGGAGTTACAACTTTAATAGTATGGTTTTCACAAAGGATTACTTATGAGATTGATCCATTTATACTCATAGCGAAAGGGTCAGCACTAGTAGGTATATGCCTTCTCTCTACAACAATATTCTTATCACTCAGATTGCATTTTATGGAATCTATTTTTGGGGGTATGGATAAGGTCTACAAGGCACACCACTTGATTGGGCAGATCACAATGTTAGTAATATTTCTGCATCCTCTTTTTCTTGTATTAAACTCTCTTGATAACATCAATTTAATTCTAGCATACTTTATCCCTGGAAAGTATATTCCATTTACTATAGGCACTATCTCATTCTTGATACTTATAGTTCTCTTAATACTAACTCTTATAGTAAATCTTCCTTACAAATTATGGCATTTGACACACAAGTTTATGGGCATAGCCCTTATTCTAGCCACTTGGCATGCATTGATTGCTGGTGTTGACATGAACCAGTACCCAGTTTTGAGGGTGTGGATATTAATTATTTCTTTGATAGGAATTTTTTCATATCTCTACATGTTAATATTATATCAATTTATTGGACCAAGATACAAAGCATTAGTTAAAGAAGTTTATAACAAGGGGAACATAACTGAGATAAAACTTATGATTAAAGATAAGGAATTTAGATTTACCCCAGGGCAGTTTGTTTTCTTGAAATTTATTAATCTTGAAAAAACTTTTGAAATATTCCCTTTTTCAATTTCATGCTCTAATAAGGATGAATTATTAAGGATCTCAGCGAAAAGATCTGGTGATTTTACTTCTAACTTATTACCTAAAATAAATGTTGGCGATGAAGTTTACCTCTATGGGCCTTATGGTAAATTCGGTGAAAAATCTTTCTATGAGAAAAAAGATATGCTGTGGATTGCCGGAGGTATTGGGGTAACACCTTTCATAAGCATGTTGAATGAAGAATATCAAAATAAAATAGATTTCATTTGGTTATGCAGTGATAAAAATGATGCCATTTACAATAAAGAGATAAAAGGATTAATTTCGGGAAAAGATAATATTGATTATAAATTATGGATTTCAGGAATTAATGGCAGGATGACATCTGATAAAATCATTAATCTATTTGATCTTGAAAACAATATTCAAGATAGATTGATTTTTATCTGTGGACCAACTCAAATGATGATGGAGTTTGCAAACAAATTTATTAAGGCTGGAGTAGCCCCACGTAATATAATCTTTGAGGATTTTAATCTTATATAGGGATTGCATGTTTGACATTAAAACTTTGAAGGAAAAAACGAAGAACTTAGAAACTGAGGTATACAC
>JAMNZA010000079.1 GCA_023622545.1 Methanobacteriota archaeon
GTTGTAGAGTACTGCGTACCCGTCAGTTACTGCATAGATATTTGAAAAGTTCCTTTCAGCCAAGAACTTCGCACCGTCGACTGACTTCTGTCCAGTGTTACAGTATAAGACAACCTTCTTGTCCTTTGGTATCTGAGATATCATAACACCTAGCTTATTGTAAGGTATGTTCACTGCATTGGGTAAGTGGCTTTCTGTGAACTGTTCTTCAGTTCTCACATCAATTAAGTATATCATTTCCCCGCCATCGATTAACTGCTTAAACTGGTTGGCTGTCAAAGTCTTGTAAGTTGTTTCAACTATAGGCTGGTTTGTTATCTTGGATATGAGTTGGGATGTGTACTGGTCAACTGCCATCTTTGTGAGATCCCTATCTGAGCCTGCAAGGACATAGACCTTCTGCTTCATCTTGAAGACGTCAGCCGTTTCATAGAAAAGCTTGTGATTGCCGTTCCTAAGTGCGTTCTGATCTGATTCCCTAAGTATCCTCTTTGAAAGATCGCCTGTATGCTCCTCTGCATCAGGACCACCAAGTACTATTATATAATCATATGCAGCGTAGCCAGTATCTTTTACCCCAAAGAAATCAACTGTAAGGTTTGCCTTTCTGAGCGAAGAAACAAAATCTGGATTCATCTCGTTGTCAATCATGTTGCAGACAACAGCGACCTTTCCCTGGGCAAATGTAGCTGGCAAAAAGCTTAATGAAATAGCCAATAAAAGAAGTATAGAGATAGTTTTCCTTCTCATTGTATCACAAAAGGTAATTTTGAAAATTGAATATAAGAGTTTCTATTATTAAATAAAGAATTAAATAAAAAAGGAATAAAATTTAATCTGTTCCGCTAGCGTTTCCGCCGTTGCCGTGGTTCTTTTCAAAGTTCTTTTTGAATATTGAAAGGAATTTATTCATCGGGAGTGTAGTTGGACAGCCAGTGTTACCTCTTGCATCAAGTCTTGGTTCCCCTATAACGTAAATGTCGTTGGGGTCGTCGTATATATCTATGTCCTTCCCGTTATTGCAGAACTGATTATAATAGACTTTTGTGCCAGTTGGGTTTCCAGCTGCATAGCCATAGTAGTTCGTATGAATTTCTTCTAGCCCGTTCACAGGATTATTCTTGATTATATTGTTCGTGACCATCGTATTGCTTACTTTACCACCAATTGAAATTCCGGCATATACGGTCTTCTCAATTATGTTATTTTCAACTACAACATCAGAAACTACTCCACTACCCCATGTGATTATACCTAATCCATAGTCCATTTGCCCTAGGAGCTGATTGTTTTTAACAAGAATATTCTTTGTTGTTGTACTAGCTGCTATTAATATCCCAGAACTCCCCCAATCAACAGTTAGTGGCCCGCCTTCTACTATGTTTCCAACTATTTGTGAATTCTCTCCAGAAACTTGGATTCCGTTACGAAGGGTACCTGTTACCTTTATTTTGTTGTTAAATATGTAGGAAGCTGTTCCTGCAGCAGCACCCATGCGTTGTCCAATTCCAATTGGGTGATACCCACTTAGTTTATCTGGAGATAATATAACAGTAAATCCATCTACTGTGATTATCCCTAAACCACTTTGAATAGAAATCACAGTATTTTGATTTAGACCGGTACCCGGCCCGATTATTGTTGAATCCCTACCTGCAACTGATTTGAGTGTTAAGTTTGGAACAGTGATATTAATGTTTTCATTGTAAGTTCCTGGATATACTAAAATGGTATCTCCTGCTCCAGCGGCACCCATAGCAGCATTAATTGTAGCATAAGTTTTACCTGGACCTACTTCGAGAGTAGCTGCACTAACTGGATTTAATATCGTCAATATGGATACTATTAATAATATTCCTATAATTATTGATTTTATTTTTTTCAATTATAATTCACCTCTATTATTTTATAGTTACAAAAATTAACGTTTCCCTATATATAAGGATATGGAAAAAAATAGGGAAAATATGGAAAAAAATCAGAGTAATTTTTTCCCTTTTTCAGTTAGCTCAACTTTCTTGTTTCTCCCATTTCTATGGACAATAACATATTTCTTGGATTCAAGATATTTGATATTCTTTCTGACAGTTGGCCTTGTCATTACTAGTTCTTTACCAATGCTAGAAAATGAAGGATTTACGCCCAATTTGTTCTGATTCAAAAGATAATATATAATATCATTAATCTTACGATCCACTGTATCAGAAGTTTTCTGGAGTATCTGTTTTGTTTCCTTTTCTAGAAGCTTAAGTTGTTTTTGATCAAAAGCACTTTTATCAAGTGAAAGAATAATTATATTTTTCCCAAAGTAGGCAATTTCCCTAAGCTCAGAGATAAAATTGTAGACCTCATTGAATCCGTTGTTTGCAATGAGAAAATCAATACTATCTAAAAGTAGAACCGATTTATTATTAAATGATGAAACAAACTCTTTTAATTTTACGAGATTAGTTGAAACTGTTTTAGGCCCACCTTTTTTAGAAATCCAGTAATAATCGGAATTTTGTCTTTCATAGTTAAAGTGTTCCTTCTCTTCTCGGGAGATTATAATACCCCGGTATCCTATGCCGACTAACTCTTTGAATGCTTCAAAAGGTACAGTATTTGAAGGCTCATTTGAGAGGTAGACGTTCCCCTCGTCAAGGTCGTACTTTAACAACTGCTTCTTAAGGTCATCCTCTTTTTTCCTATGCTCTGTGATATCCCTTAGAATGCATATGATAGCCTTTTCACCTTTGACCTCAATCCTGCTAAAGCTCACCTCAACAGGGAACACCTTGCCGTTGCCGTTGATGAAATAAGTCTCAAATGATATGCTTTCTCCTGTGAACTCTCTGAAGAGTATGTGCTTGAGTCTCTCCGTTTCAAGTGGCGAAGAAAGGTCAAAGATATTCATATTATCGAGAAGTTTCCCTTTTGTATATCCAAGCGCTTTTACTGTGGCCCTATTAATATCTTCTATTAAGAAATCATTGTTTAGAATAAGTATGGACTCGTGGGCGTTCTCAAACAGTGCCTTAAACTTAATCTCAGAGTACTTTATCTTCTCTTCAAGGTGTCTCTTCTCCGTTATATCGTTGCCTATAGCAAGAATAGCTGTTAGATTACCTTTATCATCATAAATTGGCTTATTGGACCAGTATACCCAAACCTTTTCACCGTTCTTTCTAATATTTTCATTGATGTGAATTCCGAATTCTTTCAGATTTGTATGGATGTCGTTTACAAGATTCTTTAGGTTTCTGCCTGTCGATTCAATTTCAGGCGTGATTGTTTCATAGACATTCTTGCCAACTAGCTCTCCTTTCTCATACCCAAAGAACGATATGCCGTATTCGTTCATCGAAAGAATTTTCCCTTTTATATCAAAGACAAAGATGACACTGTTTGCAGACTCAACTATCTCCCTGTATTTAATCTCGTTTTTTCTTAAAGTATCTTCGGCCATTATCCTTGAAATCGCACCGCCGATTTTCTGCGATAATAAAATTAGAATATTTTTTGAGACTTCGGATATACTCTCCTTGGAATGGCTTCCTAGGCTAAGGGTGCCTATAGCTTTGTTCTGATAAAAAAACGGGATTAATGCAATGGCCTTTATCTTTTCTTTATTGATTAGGAGATTATGGATTACTCCGCCCAAATCTTCTGGATACTCTTTGTAATTAGCAAAGATAGGTTCACCTTTCTCAATTATTTTAGCGTGTATTGAATCTTTATCAATGCTATAAACTGCATCTGCATACTCCTTTGATAGGTTTCTGTGGACTTTTAGGATGTATTTATTGACATCTTCCTCGAAGATATACACACCGCCACAGTCGACATCACCTATACCAAATGCAGTATCCAACACCACATCAAGTGCCAATTTCATGTCCTTAGTTTGGGCAAGTTTTGAGTTTAGTTCTAACTGGGAAATAATTAATTTTTCTGCTTTTTTGACATCTGAGATATTTCTCATTGTATGTATGAATCCTTCCAAATTGCCGTTCTTTAGAATGGGCGAAGAGCTAACCCTTACATCGACCCTTTCTCCGCTTTTTTTGATAAATTCGGCCTCGTATAGGAATACACCCATATCGCCATTTAGCCTTCTTACTTGGAGCTCACCCAGCTTATTGTAGTATTCAGGAGGCACCAACTGCAAAGGGTTCATTTTTATTAGCTCTTCTTCAGAATATCCGCTTTCCTTTATGCCTGTTTCATTGATGTAAGTTATTTTTCCTTCATTATCATGAATAAAAATCATATCTGTGGCATTTTCTATGGCGAGATTGTACCACCCTTTTACAAGCTCAGAATTGTTATCTATTTTTCCATTAGCAGATCTCATGGATATCATCGCTTTTGAACCTCAGTATGAATGTGCTCCCTTTTGGATTGTTATCTCTGACCTCTATCTCGCCGCCCTGCATCTCCATGATCTTCTTTGAGATGTAAAGTCCTAATCCTAGACCCTTATTAGGCCCCTGGCTGAATCCTTCGTTGAATATCTTGTCCTTATACTTGTCAGGTATGCCAACTCCATCATCGGAAATCCATATCTCGCAGTTCTTTCCTTCCTTCTTCAGGGTGATATCAATATTATTAGCTTTTCCATGAACCTTAGCATTTCTGACTATATTATCAAAGACGGTCGTTATTGACTCGTCGACAATTATCTTACAACTCCCAATAGTATTTATCTTAAGCTCAGGGTAGTTTTTGGAAAGTTCTTTTATCTTAGTCCTTATATCTGATAGTTTGATTCCGTTTGAATCTATCTTTCTGTTGAAGGCCCTCTCAAGCTCTCCAGTGTTTTCTATAAGCTCAACACATTTTGAAAGTGTCTTCATGACCTTCTGCTTTATATCTTCATCTTGAGTCGCTATTAGGTCACAGAAGTTTAGGGCAATGTTCAAATCATTTAAAATATCGTGCCTTAAGACCTTGTTCATTATCTCCAAGGCCTCGTTTGCCTCTCTTAATCTTTCTTCTGCCCTGATCCTATCAGTTATGTTAATACCAAGCTCAAGGACTAGTTTATTTCCCTCAACATCAGTAAAAGGATAATCATGAACCTCGTAAGTTTTGTTGTCCAGCTGAACGGTCTGAAAGATCGCAGGAATCCCTGAGGAAAAGACATCATTTATGGGGCACTTCTCGCATGGACCATCTCTTCCATGGAATATCTCATAGCATTTCTTATCTTTATACTTCTTAAATCGCTGCCTCAGGTACTTGTTTGCATAAACTATATTCCTATCAGTATCATAAAGGCATACATATGCCGGCAGCTGCTCTAGAACCGAGAAAAGTTTTTTATTATCCTTCTCAAGCTTCAATCTAAGCTCTGTTTCTAGCTTGATGTCCTTTATGATCCCAGTATGCCCTATGACGTTACCTTCGCTGTCTTTAAAGACCGACATGTCAAGCTCACAGTTCACCTTTTTCCCGTCCTTTGTTTTGAAGATCAGGTTGTAATCGTGAATCTCTCCCTCAGAGTAAAGCTTTTTTACAAACTTCTTTCTGTCTGAAGATTTAGAATAGATGTTAATTGCTTCCATACCAATGAGCTCTTGCCTAGAGTACCCGAGTATCCTCGAGATATCGCCGTTTGCATAGACGATTATCCCATCCTTGTTCACAGAAAGATTAGGATAAGCATATATCGAATTATGATTCTCCATATCGGATTGGGAATCGATGTACTCATTCTTTTTTATTTTTTCTGTCTTCGCCATACTACTCCTTCTTGTGGTATTCGTTAAACATCTGGGATAAAACGAAACTCGATATGTATTTCTTATATTTAAAGATATGGAAACAAATAGGGAAAATAGTGAAAAAATATTTTTTTCCATATTAAAACTAGCAATATTTAAAAGCAAATTAAAATTCTTAAGTTGTAGAGAAGATGACTAAAGAGACAATAAAAATCGGTGGGAAGAAGGTCATAATAGTTGGGACAGTCCACATTTCTAAGGAAAGTGTCGAAGAGGTAAGGGAAGCGATAGAAAGTGAGAAGCCTGATGTAGTAGGAGTTGAGCTTTGCCAGAGTAGGTTTGAATCGCTTAAGAACGCAAAGAAGTGGGAAGAAACAAATATAGTTGACATCATAAAGCAGGGCAAGGTCTTTCTTTTCCTTATCAATCTGCTTCTTTCAAACTACCAGAAGAGGCTCGGGGACAAGTTTGGTGTAAAACCAGGGTCAGAGTTCATTGAGGCCATTAGAGTTGCAGAAGAGGGCAATACAAAGATAGCATTAATCGATAGGGACATCCAGGTGACATTGAAAAGAGCATGGAGCAATATGGGTATCAAAGAAAAAATGAAACTCATGTTCAGCCTATTCTTAGGGTTCTTTGAGGAAGCGGAAGACGAAGCAGAGGACATCATTGAAAAGCTTCAGGACAAGGACATAGTAAATGAGCTTTTGAACGAGCTAGCAAAGGAGATACCTTCTGTTAAAGAAACATTGATCGATGAGCGTGATAGATACATAGCATCGAAGATCATTGAAAGCGATGGCAAGAAAATCGTCGCGGTCGTTGGTAGGGGGCATATGGACGGCATCAAACGAGCTCTTGGCACTATAAATAATGAAACAGTGAAAGAAGAAATCAAAGAGCTTGAAGTTGTCGTGCAGAAGAAAAGCGTCCTCACTTATATTGGGTACCTCATACCTATACTTTTCTTTGGTCTTGTGGTATACGGATTTTTTGACAAGGGTTTGGATTTTGCGCTAAATGTGATGTTCATGTGGATTATTGTCACAGGGTCAACTGCTGCAATTGGCGCGGCCATAGCTTTTGCTCACCCAGTATCAATTCTTGTAGCTTTTATCGCAGCCCCAATAACTACCCTTCATCCTGCGCTTGCTTCAGGCTGGTTTGCAGGTTTGGCAGAGGTAAAGTACAGAAAGCCAACTATGAAGGATTTTGAGGAATTGAACAATATCAATAGTCTAGGCGATTTATGGCACAACAGGGTGACGAGAATAATCCTTGTTGTCGCGTTTACAAATATTGGAGGAACAATAGGAACGCTCTACGCGCTTCCCTACCTGATATCACTATTTTAGAGGAGGACTAAAATGAAAAAGATTCTTTTGGCGGTATTAATTGTATTTGGATTATTACTACCCGGTGTTTACGGGGAGGATGAGTATATCAATAAGCTCTGGACCCATAACTTGGGCGGAAATGTTTGGGAGATCCTACATGGAGATTTTACGGGCGACGGTAAAGATGAGATAGTAGTCGCCTCGGGCTGCTGTGGGAATCCAGGGTATGTTACAGTTTTTGATACAGAGGGTGAGATAGTGTGGCAGGCAAAGCTAGCGAAGGAGGTAAACTCCCTTGGGATAGGAGATATCAATGGGGACGGTAAGCTAGAGGCTGTCACTGGCTCAAAAGACTCACACATCTACTTCATCTCAAATAGCGGAGAGGTAATAAAAAATCAGGCTGATAGCGGGGATATACTTGTCATCAAGATAGCTGACCTTGACGGTGACGGGAAAAATGAAGTTGTGACAGGGTCTACTAAGATCAGGATATTCAAGGACATGGAGCTCTACAAGGAGTTTGGTACAGAGAACAGGATTACAGATATTGACCTCTACGACATAAATGGGGACAAGAAGCTAGAGATTGTAACAGGAGGTCTTGGTAACTTCGTATATGCCCTTGATAGTGACCTAAATCTTCTGTGGAAGGACAGGAACAACAGCTCCGTCTGGGGAACAGTGCCATTCACCTATAACGGTTCAACTGCGATACTTGTCCAGACAAGAGGATATTACGCACTCGATAAGGAAGGAAAAAGGATACCTTCTATTGAGAAGCTTAATGACGAATATTTCATATCAGGCTACGATGCAGGGAACATGATAATACTCTCTGATGGGAAGGGGAATACAGTAAGTTATGACTATGCTTTAAAGGAGCTATGGAAATTCAAGGCCGAAAAGGAGATTAAGGATTTCTACTCATACACAGAAGGAAATCAAAAGATAATCATGATGGGCTCCATGGATGAGAGCTTCTATATGGTCAAAGGGGATGGAAGCTTTATCGGCTCTGCAAAGGCAGGATCATATGTATCCGCTGTGGATAGCTTTTCCTATAAGGACAAGAGGTATGTCGTATTTGGCTCCTTCGATGACAATGTCTACACATATTACAGGGAAATAAAAAATGTCCCGTTCTATGGAGCCGGAACAATTATTGCTGCACTGATATACCTTCTTTACAAAAAATTTCAGTAGCTTCTAAATCGCTTGACTACAAAATCCTTTTCAAGGACGTTGATGAATGCGGCTGCTTTGGGGCCGGACTCCTTTCCTATAAGGACTCTGTAAATTGCCTCAAAGAGTTTTTTTGGCTCTATTGGTAGATTTGTAGCAATCTCATATATACGATTGTGAAGCTCAACATCAGTTAGGTCTTCTCCCTGGATGAGATCAGATATCACCTTTAGACCTTCCTTCTGCTCTACTGTCAATTCCACTTCAGGCGGCGTATCCAAAAGCTCAAACTTTATCATATCGGGCGCGTAAAGTTTCACCCAGTTTGCAGCGAGCTTTGCCCTAGTTTTTATTCTTTCTAGATCTGTTTCTGAGAGGTCCTTTGGTATATGGCCTTCTTTCTTCAGGATCTTTACTATCCTATCTATGTCAGAAGTTATCTGGACGATGACTGATAGGAACCTAAATGAAGGCTGCGCTGGAAGTGACTTATACCCCCAGATATTAGAGAATTCATAGAGCTTGTCATACTTCTCCCTTTTTTCTATCTCCTCTTCGCTAAAGTAAGTTGTCTCAACCCTATCAAACTCATCATAGACGTTCAAGAAGTCAAGGTCAAGGGCGATCTTTAATTCCTTTGATGGTTTTGTCTTTACAAACATGTACCTCAATACGTCAGGCTCCATAACAGATAGGATGTCCGATGGCAAAACAACGTTTCCCTTTGAAGAGGACATCTTCCCACTTGCACCTTTTAGTGAAACAAACTCGTATGTTACACCAATGATAGGGGGCTTATTGAATATCTCCTGGATTATCTTCTGCCCTGTGTCGGCGCTGCCACCTTGTGTGCCGTGATCCTTTCCATATGGCTCATAGTCAACACCGAGCTCTGCCCATCTTGAAGGCCAGTCCACCCTCCACTTTAGCTTAACATAGTTGGCCTTTCTGATGTCGGCCGTTTCTTCAAATCCACACTTGCACGAGTAGCTAAGGCCATACTCGCCATCATATGATGTGACCTTTGTTTGGTCCTTGCCGCACTTTGGGCAGTATACTGAAACAGGATACCAGTCTAGAGAAAGTTTCTCCCCTCCCCTCTGACTATTTAATAGTTCTATAAGCCTGTCTTTTTTGTCAAGAGAAATCTTGATGTTGTCCCTATAGATGCCGTTTTTGTACTGCTCAGATGCCCTCAAGAAATCTGGCTTCATACCAGCGTCGGCAAGAGATATCTGAAAAGGCTCCATGAAATGATCGGCAAATGAACTGTGGCACCCATCAGGGTCTGGGACCTTACAGTCTGGTAATCCAATATACTCTGAATAACTAGCAGGGACGTTTGCTGGGACCTTTCTAAACCTGTCATAATCGTCCCACATGTGTATATGGCGGGATTTGAACCCCATATCCTTCAAAGCATAAGCTACAAGGTTTGTAGTGATGGCCTCCCTAAAATGGCCAATGTGACAGAATCCTGAGGGTGTTACCCCGGACTCGCATACGTATTCCTTTTTTTCTCCTCTCTCTGAAATAATCCTCTCGGCAAAAGTTGATGCCCAATGCATATCTAACCTCTCCTTCTCACGTTTGAGTCTTTATCGCATATCTCTTTTAAGACTTGCTCAAATG
>JAMNZA010000069.1 GCA_023622545.1 Methanobacteriota archaeon
TAACTCAGGTATAATTTAAGCGCACGGAGAGATGCCAGAGCGGTTGAATGGGACGGTCTCGAAAACCGTTGTAGCCCTTGTGGCTACCGTGGGTTCGAATCCCACTCTCTCCGCCTGATTAAATTATTAGATAATGTAAACAAGGCGTGAAGTGAAAATGAACAGCAAAACGTTATGGAATCAAGAACAAGAGAAACTATTTTTTATTAAATCTCTTGAAGTTGCTTCTCCCGAACAACTTTTTTACATCACTGAGGACCATAGATATGTTGCATATTGGCCTAGGAAATATTCTGATAAGAAGACAACTTTGCAAAGTAGAAATGCTATAATCGGAACTTACACCGAAAGATGGGTTGCAGATTTAATTAAAGAAATTGCAAATGAATTGGGTGGATTTGCAGTTAATGGCGTAATATCGGAATCAATTGGTCTATCAAATCAATCCCCAGCTGATGTTGCGATATGTAAAACAAAAGATAAATATCAAAATCCTAAAGACATTCTTACTATTATTGAAGTAAAAATGTCTATTGTGTGGAACTGGGAATTTGATCCTATCGAGAATACCTTGACTTGTTTAGGAGATTATAGGACTCATCAAGGAAATCCAGGGCTTTTAAGATCTGATTCAATTTTAAAAGCAATTGGAAAAAGTATTAATATTCGAGTTTCTGGATTTGCAGCATCAAAAATACCAATTATCATAATTGGTAATACTCCAATAACAAAAATGTATTATGAAAAAGTCGATTACCTGAAAAGAAATGGAATAATTCAAGGATTTTGGTCAATTAATCCAAAACCATTAGATAACAATGGTGAAAACATAAAAAATACGAAATTTAATGGATTTTACCGATTTGATACATATGAAGAACTAGAGCAGAGTGCATTAGACCTTTTGAAGGAAGAACGAGAATTTTTCTCCGGTATGCGTACACGTAAAAAATTAGGTGAATTTATCGAAATTGCAAATGAAGAACCCACTTATGAGGGCAAAGCACAGAAATTTTTAGATTTACTAAGAAGATCAGAAGATTAGCTTATGACCGATATACAATTATCCAAATATAAACGTAAAAAAGGTACACAGACCAGTACATTTGGAACACCAGGTCGCATCAATCATGATTCCTCAAAATTTTATAGTGGAAAACTATATGAGGGATTAAACAGTGATAAGAAAATAGTATATTCTGAAAATCAAATTCAACCCGAGAATCTTAATAAGATTTTCTGTAAAACTAGTGAGGTTATGTCTGAAATCCCTGACAATAGCGTTCATTTGATGGTTACATCGCCCCCATATAATGTTGGAAAAGAATATGATGAAAACTTATCCCTTAATGAATATCGGGAATTTCTTAAAAGAGTATTCGAAGAAACATATAGAGTGCTAGTTCCTGGAGGAAGGGCATGTATTAATATTGCAAACTTGGGAAGAAAACCTTATATACCACTTCATAGCTATATCATCGAGGATATGTTAAATATAGGATATTTAATGCGGGGTGAAATTATTTGGGATAAGGGAACTAGCGCAAGTCCGTCTACCGCTTGGGGGACTTACTTAAAAGCTAATAATCCTGTATTAAGAGACATCCATGAGTATATCCTCATTTTTTGCAAAGAAACCTTTACAAGATTAAATCCGCAAAAGAGAAATAGCACAATAAAAAAAGAGGAATTTTTAGAATATACAAAAAGTATATGGAGATTTCCGGCAGAACGTGCATCAAAGATAGGACACCCAGCGCCTTTTCCTGTGGAATTGCCTTATCGGCTCAGCCAATTGTATACATTTGAAGAGGAAATAATCTTAGATCCATTTGTTGGAAGCGGATCAAGTTGTCTTGCTGCATTAAAAACTAATAGGAAATACATTGGATATGAAATAGATCAGACCTATTGTGCTTTAGCAGAACAAAGAATAAATAATTTCCTAGATGAACAATTAAATTTATTTCATTAAAGAATTATTAAATATAAAATATTGTTAATGAGCCCTCCGGCGAGG
>JAMNZA010000070.1 GCA_023622545.1 Methanobacteriota archaeon
AAATCAGATTTTATTTTAAGAATAACACAAATGGCTAGAGAAAGGAGAGATGAAGAAGTAGATAAAATTGAAGAGAAATACAGCAAAGGTCTTCAAAAGTTGAAAGAAAAACTAGAGCGGTCCCAAGAAGTTCTTCTTAAAAAACAAGCGACAGCAAATTCATTGAAACAAGAGGCTATGGTATCTGCAGGCGAATCAGTCATTAAAATCTTTATGGGTAGACGCTCCACAACTTCCGCATCCAAAGCAATGAACAAATACCAAAAAAGTAAAACGGTAGCAATAGATATTCAAGAGGCACAAAAGGACATCGAAACTTTAAATAAAGAAATGGAACTACTAGAAAACAAACTTAAGGTTGAGGTTGAATCTATAAAAGAAAGAAGAGAAAAAGAGATTAGCGAAATCAAAGAAGTATTAATTCAGCCTAAAAAATCAGATATAGAGGTAAAAATAGTTTCATTGGCATGGATACCTTATTGGGAAATAACTTACAAGAAAGAAGGTAAGTTGAATACTGAGATAATCCCTGGATATCTATAAATTTATTTTTCTATTATTTTTCTGTTTATTCCAAAAATACTTCAGAGCGATAATAGTAAGAATACATATTTTCTATATTGATAGACAATAATTAATAAAATATTTATAATATTGAAACATAAATTTAAAAATTTTAGGTTATTTGATTAATGATTAATTAATTTATAATTATTAGTTTATATAGATAAAATATTTATTTTACAGAAAAATTTATAAATAGGGTCCAGATTTGGTATAATATGGCATACACTCAAAATGACGACTTAGAATTAATAAATGAAGTAAAGACGCTTATCGATGAAGTTATAGACAAAGTACCACAAAAAAAAGAGTTATGCTTAATAAATTTAAGTTCTCTGATTGTTTTCACCTTAGGATGTGTCATTGGATTCGAACTATTTGTATTTAATTTATTTCTGACATCGATGGTCTTGCTAAGTATTATGCTTCTAGGATCCTTTTTTATCATAGGATTCTTATTAGGGGTATTCATTGAAAAGTCTGATTCAGCAAATAGAATATCCAATCTAGCCTATTTAAACTACTAAAGAATAGGAACCTTTTTATTAACTAATTCATTTTATCTTTTATGATTATAATAAAAGCTGGGGGTTCAGCAATCACGAAAAAGAGTGAAGACTTCACTCCAAATATGGAAGTTATATCAAATATTGCTAAAGAGATTAAAAATGCTGGACGAGTAGTGATATTAGTTCACGGTGCAGGGTCTTTTGGTCATCCAATTGCAAAGAAGTATTCTTTAGGAAAAGGGTATGTTGACGAATTCCAACTAAAAGGCTTTTCTGAAACTAGATCAAGTATAAGTGAACTTGATACAATTATTCTAAAAGCATTGATGCAGAATGGATTGACTCCAGTTAAGATTGGTACATTTTCTAACTTTATTACCTCAAATGGTAGGATTGTAGAATTTCACAAAGAACCACTTTTAAGGGCAATAGAACTTGGATTATTGCCTGTATTTACAGGAGACCTTGTGTTTGATAAGTCTAGAGTGTTCTCAATATTGTCGGGAGATCAAATTGTTTCTTATCTCTCAAAATTACTTAAACCTTCAAGAGTCATATTTGGTACTGACGTGGATGGAATTTACACTGGCGATCCAAAGAAAGAAAAAGTTAAGTTAATTAAAGAAGTCTCGGAAGAAAACATTGATGAGATTTTTAAATTTGCTAAATCAACAGGAGATGCATCTGGGGGTATGGAAGGAAAATTCTCAGAAATATTCTCAATATTTGATCTAGGAATTGAAATAGATGTAATTAATTTAACAGAAAAAGATAATTTATCTAATGCTCTTCAAGGAAAAGTAAAAGGAACAGTAATAAAAAAGAAAAATATTTAGAATAATACTCTATTCTATTTTGTTCTATTTCTCTTATTACAAAATAAAACAATGCTCTAGAAATTAGTATAATTAATAATTAAGTAATGTCCCTT
>JAMNZA010000113.1 GCA_023622545.1 Methanobacteriota archaeon
ACTAGTGCTCCTGGCACAAGATCTTTGACATTAATATTAGAAGAAACAGTGACAACAAACTTAGGCCCACTAGAGCTTTTAATGATGACTTTATTATCATCTATAACATCAACTATTACTCCAGTAATTAAAGGGGGTGCACTTAACCTTTCTAATTCTTTTCTCTGATGATCATTCTCTCTTTCGAGCCTAATCTTCTCTGCCATAAAACTCTTATTCTGGATTTCCAGAAGTTTTAATCGCTCAATTATTCTTTCATTATCAATAGAACCGCTATCATAAACATCTTCTTCATCAAGTCTTTTTGTTCGATACTTAATACTACTGGTCATCATCAGCACCCCAAACACTATGTATTAGATTTCATAGATTTATAAATGTTTCTACATTTCCTATAATTTTTTTGAAAATGTTTTAAAAATTATTTTACAATAGTGATTACCAGAATTAAGACTAAATTACAGATTTCAAAACCCTTATAAACATTCAATTTGAACAACTGCTGATAAGATGATATGCGAAATATGCGGCAAAACTATACAAGGAAAAGTCTTCAATGTTAGGGTTGAAGGCGCCAGCGTTAAGGTTTGCGATAAATGCTCTAGATTTGGAACTGATCGACAGAGTTGGTCAAAGTTTGGTAAAGCCCCTATAGAATCAGAAGGTTTAGTACTACCTACAAAACCAAGAATGAGTGTCGGCCAGCCAAAAACAAAAGACGAGTATTCATTAGTAGATGACTATCATATTCTTATACGGGATACAAGAGAATCAAAAAGTTGGTCCCAAAAGGATCTTGCTAGAAAAATAAATGAAAAGGAATCAATAATACACCACATTGAAACTGGCGGATTCTCTCCTTCTGATGAACTTATTCAAAAGTTAGAAAGAATCCTAAACATAAAGCTAAAGGATAAGTTAGATACAGGTATTGACATTAGTAAATCAAAGCAAAATTTGAAGGAAACAACTATTGGGGACATAATTAAGATAAAGAAGAAGTAAGATACTTCAAGAAAATAGTTGCATATTCACCCTTATAGAGGAAGAATTTGAATCTAGCGCCTTCATTTTCTGGCGCATATAAAAGATCTTTATACCCCCCCAGGATATTCCGGTATGCCCCGCTAGACTCTAAGAATGTTGCACCTTCAACACGAAAGCTATCTTTTGTAATTCCATCTTTTTCTATTAGCTCAATTGTAAGTTTTCCTAAGGCAGATTTAGGGACAATTGAGTTATATCCAATTAAGGGGGCTATAACATTGATCTCCCCTTTTTTCATTCCTGATTTTACTCTTTCAATATTAGATTTATGGACCTGTGTCCTATAATAATCCCCTTGCCTTTGCATCGAAACAATATCGCCAAGTTCTACTTCATTTAGAGGGGTTTGTTTTATTCTTTCAAGGACGGCTTCATTGAATATTTTGGCTTGATAAGCATGTATAAAAAGAGAGGAAACTGTCGGAGGTAAAACTCTAAAAGCTTTGGTATAATCAAGGGATTTGGATAAATAAGCAATAACTTGTTTTTCGTTATGGAGATTTGGATAAAAATCCAAGGCTTTTTCAAAGTCTCCGTCTTTAATATAATTTACAGTATCTTCCGTTAAATTTTCTTTAAGCAGGAATCTTTCAACTGCTTCTTTGAATTGGCCTCTTAGGATAAACTCACCAATCTTTTCATTTCCTCCAAATCTCTGTTCTCCAAATAAATTTGGAAATCCTGAATCATGCTCTATTTTTTTAATGTTAGAGATTATAGTTTCATTAAAATTTTCAGGAAGCTCTCTAACTAAAATATTAAAGTTGTTACCTAAAAGATCCCCAACCTCTATTTTTTGTCCTTTTCTAAAATCAAAAAATTCTACATTATTCAATTCTAGTTTCTTAATAGTGCTCTCATAAATATTATCAACTGAGAAGTTTTGTATAGTAACAGCATACCTATCCTTTAGCCCTGCATAACCAATTCTTCCAAACTGTATACCAGTATTCT
>JAMNZA010000016.1 GCA_023622545.1 Methanobacteriota archaeon
CAAAGAGTATCCTGGGTATTATTCTCTTATGTGGTGGGGAATTAGAAGAGACGATAAAAATTATGATTTTTATGCAGCCGGTAATCACGGACAATATATCTATGTTTCACCAGAGAAGAATTTAATAATTGTCAGAAATGGTATTAGCTACGGAAAAGGTATGGAAAGTGAAGATATGAGCTGGTGGCCTATAATATTCTACCAGTTTGCAAATCAATTCCCTTCTGAATAATTCGTATTATTCTTTTTTGGTAATATCTTTTTTATTAAGGGTAGGAAGTAAACAGATAAGAAGATTAAAAATCCTATATAGGCCAAATTTGATGGAGCTAAAAATGCAACAGCTATACCTATTCCTCCAAGTATCATCCCTTCCTTAGAACAGAATGGGCATCCTCCTACAGAACATGATTGACCTTTTTTATCAGAAGATTGATCCATAATTATTAGGTTAAATTTTTATTTATAATAATTTCCGTGAATTATTTATCACATAATGGAAGTAGAATAACAATAAAGTATAATGTATACCTTAAAGCAAAAGATTTTTTAAATAGAAAGCGAAACATTTATATACCTAAAGTTAGGTTAACTTATTGTGCATAAAGTATAAGAGGTGTATTAACATGACCTGGTTGGATATTATGGAAGATATGAGAAAAATGCAAGAAGAAATTGAGAGAGCATTTCCAGAATTTTGGAGAAGGTCACCACTTTTAATACCTGGTGAGTCAAAAGAAGGAGAATTAATGAGGTATAGAAGGCCTCTAACAGATCTTAAAGAAACTGAAAATGAATTTATAATGGAACTAGAGATGCCTGGTATCACAAAAGACGATATTGACATTAAAGTAACAGAAGATACTATTGAGATAAAAGCAGAAAAAAAATATGAGCAAAAAGAAGAGGATAAAGAGAGGGGATACTTCTTCCAAGAAAGAAAATACCAAGGATTTTACAGATCTATTCCATTGCCTGCTGGCATAAAACCTGAAGAAACTGAAGCAAAATTTGATAATGGTATCCTTGAAATCACGATGAAAAAGACAGAAGAAAAGGAGAAAGCTCTAAAAGTAAATGTTAAATAATTTTCTTTTTTAATTAATTTTTATATTAGCCTATGTTGGATTGGCGGAACATAACTTGAAACTTTTTTAATCTTGAAATCATTTTCTAAAAGATTCTTTAACTGAGAGTGTGGAATACCTAGTGAAATCTCTCGTGTTCTGCCATACCTTCCTTTGCTTACTACCTTAGCATTTATGATACCGAGCATATCAAGCTCTGCGATTAGGTCTGATACTCTTCTTTGAGTTAATATATCAAGTTTTAAGATATTACTCAAATCTTTGTATATGTTGAATACATCACCAGTAATAATTTCACCCGGTATGTACTTTTCAATTAAATATACAGAGTACAATATTAGTTTAGACTGAGTTGGCAAAGTTTTAATTACTTCAGATACTCTATCTTGTTCGATTTTATCTTTTGCAACTCTTACATGAGGCTCTGTAACTTTTTTAGCATTTTGTCTTTCGGCTATTTCCCCAGCAGTTCTTAGTAAATCAAGCGCCCTTCTTGCATCTCCATGTTCTTGAGCAGCAAATGCCGCACAAAGAGGAATAACACCTGGAGTAATTACAGATTCATTAAAAGATATTTTTGACCTATCCTCTAGAATATCCATAAGTTGTGGGGCATCGTATGGCGGGAAAATAATTTCTTCTTCGCCAAGTGAGCTCTTTACTCGTGGGTCTAAAAATTCTATGAACTTCAAATCATTAGAGATTCCAATTATACTAACTTTGGCATTTTCAAGGTCACCATTTATTCTGGTGAGATTATAAAGAACGTCGTCCCCTCCTTTCTTCAAGAGTTGGTCAACTTCATCAAGGATAATAATAACAAGTTTCTTTTCGCTATCAAGGCTTTGAGAAAAAACATCATAAATTTTATCTGTTGGCCAACCTGTCAAAGGAACAGACTGACCGAAATATTCAGCTAATTTTGACAAGAGTCTATATTGGGTGTCTACAACTTCACAATTAATATAAATGAAAGTTATTGGCATATCCATTTTGCCATTTGAAGATAAATCTGGTTTTGGTAGACCTGTGTTACAATCGATTGATGGGGACGTTTTTAAAAAGGCCTTTCCACCTATTTTTTTTACAAGTCCATTACCGACATATTTTACTACTACAGTTTTTCCAGTCCCAGTTTTGCCATAAACAAATATGTTAGATGGTGTTTCTCCTTTGATAGCTGATACTAAGATAGAGGCTAACTTTTCTATCTCATTTTTTCTGTGAGGTAGAATCTCTGGAGTATACGAATGTCTTAAAACTTCCTTATTTTTGAAAATAGAATTTGATAAAAGTAATTCATCGAAAAGATCATCTAATGAGGATTGTTTAGTAGAAACAAAATCTTCAACAGCTGAGGCAATAGTATACTGTAATTCTTCTTTATCAGAGACTTCAGAAAAATTCTTCATCTTTGAGTTTTCATTGTATTTCAAAGGTATTTGGTCGTTCTTGTCGGTCAATTCATCACTTATTATCATCTGTGTGTGTTTCCTTTTTATATATTTCTCCCACCCCTTTATTTCCACTGGAGATTTATGTTAATTGGAAAAATTGGCACAAATCAAATTTAATCTAAACAGAAATCCTAAAAATAAGTTTTAATTGGCTTTATTTTCATTTTAACATATACTACGAGATCTATGAAATTGATTATGATAAACTCATTTATTTGTTCAAATGAAAAATGATAACAGAAAACTATTTATAGTAAAAAAAAGAAAGAATAATGGGATTTAAAAAAATTTACTTTTTTGAAAGTATTTTAAAAAAAATTTACCTTCCAGTGGAAATAAAGGGGTATCTCTATAAATAATAATTTAAATAAATTTTCAATAATATGTTCATGGAATTAAATGATAGTCTTTATAACAATTATAGAAAAGCTGGAGAAATACTAAAAACTGTGAAAGAAGAGTCAAAAAAACTAGTAGTTGATAATTATAAGGTAGTAGATCTAGTTGAATTTATAGAAAAAAAAATCATAGAATTAGGAGGATTTCCAGCATTTCCTTGTAACATTTCTATTAACAGTGTAGCTGCTCACTATACACCTAATCTCACAACAGATTTAACTCTTAAAACTGGAGATTATGTAAAAGTTGATATTGGCTGCCATATTGAAGGGTGTATAGCCGATTCTGCATATACAGTAAAAGTCAATGAAAAAGATGATAATTTAATATTGTCTACTCAAGAAGCCTTGAAAAATGCCATCGACGTTGTAGAGCCAGGTGTCAAGACTAATTATATTGGAAAAGTAATAGAAGATACCATCAAAGAATTTAATTTTAATCCGATTAAGGATTTATGTGGTCATGGACTTAAGCCATATATTCTTCATACTGGAACTACAGTTCCAAATTATAACAGTAATATGGGAACTAAAATTAAGGAAGGTGATACTTTAGCAATCGAGCCTTTTGCATCTACAAAAGCCGGTAAATTGAAGAACTCAGAAGAGGTGTACATATTCAAATATCTCCAGGATAGACCTTTAAGGGATCCAGGGTCAAAAAAGCTCCTATCTGTAATAAAACAGAATTATAAAACCCTTCCATTTGCTGAAAGATGGCTCGAAAGAGATTATTCTGACCTTAAAATAAATTTTTCATTGAGAAATCTTATTAGGGCGAATGCTATATACCCATATAATGTATTAATAGATAGTGAAGGAGGTTTGGTGTCCCAGGCCGAAAATAGTGTGATTGTCACATCAAATGGCTGCGAGGTATACACCTAAGAGTATTATGATGTGTATGGTTTGTGGAAAACACGTTGTTTACCCATATGTATGCAGGCTTTGCGGAAGAACTATATGTATCTCATGTGTAGAGGAAGGACAAGTTTGTAAAGAATGTGTAAAATCAGGTAAAAAATATAAATAAATATATATTTTTGGATATATTTATTAAAACATATCGGTATTCCGTAAATCTTTTATATGAATATAAATTAATAATTGCAATCCTAGGAGGGTAATTTTAATGAAACATATAGTTTTTGATGAAAAGAAATGCGCTGGCTGCAATTTATGTGAACTCTTTTGTTCATCAAAATGGTACGGTGCATTTAATCCAAAAAAATCTAGAATTAGAATCACAACGGAAGATTATGCTGACCCAAAATATAATGTTTGTCTACAATGTGACGACGCACCATGTGTGGAAGCTTGTCCAACAGAAGCTTTAGTAATTGATCCAGATTTAGAGAGAGTTGTCTTAATTGAAGATAAATGCATTGGTTGTAGATTATGTGTTAGGGCATGTCCATATAATGGTATTTACTGGCATAAAGATTACAAACTCCCAATAAAATGTAATTTATGTGAAGGGGAACCTGAGTGTGTCAAGATATGCCCAAAGAATGCATTATCGGTAGGTGATTAAGATGGTTTATGGTTATACAGGTAAGATATTACATATAGATCTTACAACAGGAAAAACTGAAGTAGAAACCCCAGATGAACAATTTTATAGAAAATGGCTCGGTGGAAATGGATTTGTTATAAAATACCTTTATGATGAATTAAAAAAAGGTACGGACCCCTTATCACCTGAAGCTGTTTCTGTATTCGCATCTGGTCCTTTGAGCGGTACATTATCACACGGTGCCGGAAGGACTCACTTTGGGGCGAAATCCCCTCAGACAGGGCTTCTTGCTGATAGTAGTGCTGGCGGTGGATTTGCAGCAATGTTAAAATATGCTGGATATGATGCCGTTGTAATCAAAGGCAAAGCAGCTAAACCAGTTATCATTGTAATAAATAATGAGAAAGTTGAGATAAGAGAAGCAGAAAGATTTTGGGGACTTAAAACAATAGAAACTCAACACAGACTAAAAAAAGAATTAACCCCAGAATACAAGATAGCATGCATAGGTCCAGCCGGAGAAAAAATGGTACCTATGACTTCAATTGTTACCGATACAAGGGTAGCTGGAAGAAGTGGTAATGGAGCAGTTTGGGGATCTAAGAACCTAAAAGCCATCGCTATCTATGGAGACAAAGACGTTAAAGTAGCAGATATGGCAAAGGTAAAAGAACTTTATGGAGAATTTGCCAAGAAAGCTAAAGAAACTTTAGGTGGTCTTTCTAAATATGGGACTACAGCACTCCCTGCAAGTATTAATGCATTTGGGGGAATGGGAACACGAAACATGCAATTTGAAACATTTGAACATGTTGACAAAATAGGTGGAGAAATTCTCAATACTGAACATTTAATTAGACATAGATCTTGTTTTAGCTGCTGCATACACTGTGCAAAAGATTTCAAAGTAAATAAATGGGATAGTATTTCAGAAGGCCCAGAATATGAAACCCAGTACTCTTTTGGTAGTATGCCCGCTATTGGTGACGTTGACTATGTAATTGCTGCTGATAGGCTTTCAGATGAGTATGGAATAGATACAATTTCTGCAGGTGTAACAGCTTCAATGGTTATGGAGTTAATGGAAAGAGGGCTCTTAACAGAAAAGGACACCGGCGGAAAAACGTACAAATTTGAAAATGGAGAAGACCTCTTAGAGCTTGTTAGAATAATTGGAGAAAAGAGAGGGGAATTCGGAGAATTAATTGGAAAAGGAACAAGAGCAATTGCAGAGAAACTAGGTGGAGATGCCTATAAATATGCATTCAATGTAAAAGGCCTTGAGCCCGCTGGCCACTCCCCAAGAGCACAAAAGACAATGTCAGTAGGGTATGCCACTTCCCCAAGAGGAGGAAGCCATCACGATGCAAGACCAATAGAGTATGGATTACCCCCAGAGAAGAGAAATACAATTGAAGGAAGAGCACTTAACGCCTTTAACACACAGAACTGGACTTGTTTAGGAGATTCACTTGTAGTTTGTCACTTTGAAGAGAAGATATATGGAACGTCTGTAGCACAGGTACATGCAGACTGGATTAACGCTGTTACTGGATGGAACACTACTTTTGAAGAAGTTAAATTAATGGCTGAGAGATTTTACACTTTAGAGAGACTATTCACAATTAGAGAGTCTGGAAAAGCAAGAGAAGCTGACACACTACCATGGAGAGCCATGAATGAACCAATTCCAACAGGAACTTCTAAGGGAATGTACACTCCAAAGAAAGAGCTTGATGCAATGCTTGATGAATACTATGAACTCAGAGGCTGGGACAAAAAAGGAGTTCCAACAAAGGCAACATTAAAGAGACTTGGTCTAGAAGAGTACTCTTAAATTATATATTTTTATTTATTCTATTTTACAAGTTTTAAACTAGTCTATTTTTAAGGCCATTTTTATTCTAATCAATAAACCTTATATATAGGTGTTGGATTGGTTAGGAAAGGTTCATATAGAAAGGACAAAAATTAATCATTTTTTCAGAGTTCTTCTATCCTCCTCCTTCTCGGAGGTGTTTTTTTGAGTGAATTTGACATTATAATTAAAAATGCTAAGATAAATGAGAATACTATTTCTGATATTGGAATTCGGAATGGCGCAATTGAAAAATTAGGAAAACTTGAGAATGGTCTCAAGACTATTGATGCAGAGGGTAGGTTTGTCCTTAATGGATTTGTGAACTCTCATTGTCATCTAGATAAATCCAATCTCTTGGATAAAATGGGCGAAGGCCAGTTCGGTAAGTCCCTTGAAGAAAATAGAAGACTTCTAAAAGAATTAAAGAGTACATATTCTAAAAAAGATATCGAGGCCAGAGCATCTATTGCAATTGAAAAAATGTTGGCTAAAGGAGTTACTGCAATAAGGACGCAAGTCGATGTAGACCCAACATGTGGGCTTGTTCCAATTGAAGCCCTTCTTCAAGTAAAGAAAAAATATGAAGGTAGAGTTTCAATTGAAATATCTGCTTTTCCCCAAGAGGGAGTGGTCGGTGACGAAAAGAATGAACTTATGGAAAAGGCTATTGAGAAAGGTGCAAATGTTGTTGGCGGTCTTCCATTAGTGGAAGATAAAACAAATCAAAAAAAACACCTAAATCTAATTTTTGAAATAGCAAAAAAATACGGTAAATCACTGGACATCCAAGTTGATGAATCAAATGATCCAAGAACTTCTATACTACTAGAGTTAATTAAGAAAACATCTGAAGAAAAATTTTTCAATCGAGTGAATGTAACACATGCAATATCACTTTCAAGATTCCCTACACAAAAAGCATTAGGATACATAGATGAAATGGCTAGACTTGGGATGAGTGTAATAGTCACGCCTAGCGCCAATATGATAACGAGATTTGTTGAAGAAAGTGATGTATGGATGAGGCCTTCAAATAGCATTACAAGAGTTACAGAGCTTTGTGATAAAGGGATTCAAGTATCACTTGGAACAGATAATATAAGAGATATATTTTACCCGTTTGGAAATTGTAGTATTATAAGAGAACTCCATATGTTGATCTCTGCTACAAGGATGACAAGCAAAGACCATATTGACAAAGCATTTGAGATGGCAACTATAAATGGGGCAAAACTTCTTGGCCTTAACTATGGAATAGAACCTGGAAAAGATGCAGATCTAATAATTACTAACTCATTCTCTAAGATTGATATTCTAAATAACGATGAAATAGTGCCGTGCACTATAAAAAATGGAAAGATACAGTATATAGACAAATCTATCTTAAGGGGGGATAATTAATGGTAGAAATTAATCAACTAGTTAAAGAATCAATAGATCTCCACTATCATATAGGGCCAGACATACTTCCTAGAAGAGATACAGTTGAAACTCTTGTTGCATCTGAGAGGGGCAAAATAAAAGGAATTGCTTTAAAGTCACATGCATTTCCAACAATCTCTACTATCAACACTATAAAGAAAAGAGAGGACGATCCGCTCCTGATTGGTTCAATCACTTTAAACTATTTCATGGGAGGATTCAATCCAAGTGCAATATACGCTTCAGCAACAATGTCTAAAGGATCTCATTTGATTGTATGGTTTCCAACAATTCATGCGGAAAATCATCTCGTAAAAAATCATAGTGAGTATGAGATCCCACCGGACTGGGTGAAAGATCCAGCCTTCAAACCACGATTAAAATCGGAACTTAAAGCAATAAAAGTCACTGACTGGAACAATAAACTATTTGATAAATGTAATAGAGTTCTAAAAACAATTAAGGACACAGGGTCAATATTAGCAACTGGGCATCTATCCTGGCAAGAAAGTTATGTCCTAGCAAATGAATCTTTAAAAATGGGTATAAAAACAATAATTACCCATCCTATGCAAAGAGACATTGCAATGCCAATTGATAAACAAAAAGAGCTTGCAAAGAAGGGCGCATTCATTGAACATTGCTATATTATGTGGCTTGATAGGGACCACCCTGAAGACTATCCTCTAGAAACTATTAAGCGAGATATGGAAGAAGTTGGGTATGAAAAATGCATAATAACAACTGATGCCGGCCAAATAAGAAATCCATCACCAAGTACATCTTTGGAAGAATATATGAATCTCTTAAATGGAGTAGGCGTGTCGAAAGAGGATCTCGAAACAATGGCAGTTGATAATCCAAAGAAAATACTCGGAGTGGATTAACAATGTTAGATATTTCTTCTAAGATTTCAGGAGTAAAATTTGATGGGTGCATATACAATGCTTCGGGGCCACTTGATGCTACCCTCGATGAGTTAAATAAAATAGGGGATTCGAAAGCTTGCGGAATATTAATGAAATCTTGCACTATTCTCCCTAGAGAAGGTAATCCAGAACCAAGATACAAAGATATAGAGGGGGGGTCCATAAATTCGATGGGATTACCAAATATGGGATACAAATACTATCTTGACATAATCTCTTCTTTGAAGTCATTCAATAAACCTATAATTGCAAGTATAGCAGGTCAGACTCTGGAAGAGTATAAGCAAATGATACAAGCCTTCAACAATTCAAAAGTAGACATCTTAGAAATAAATCTATCTTGCCCTAATATTGTAGGAAAACCTCAGATTGGGTATGACTTTGAATTGTCAGAGGAAATAATCAAGATGTGTGATGAGGTTTCTAATAAACCTTGGGGATTAAAACTACCACCTTACTTTGACTTTGTTCACTTTGAGCAGATGGCATCAATTATAAATAGATCAAAGCCTGACTTTATCGTCTGTATAAATTCAATTGGGAATGCCTTATTCATAGACTGGGAGAATGAGCAAGTAATAATTAAACCGAAAGGCGGATTTGGAGGGCTTGGCGGGGAGTATATCAAACCAACGGCACTTGCAAATGTAAGAAAATTCTATGAACTTCTCAATAAAGAAATAAAAATAGTTGGGGTAGGTGGAATTTACAATGGTATTGATGCATTTGAATTCATACTTTCAGGAGCGTCTTTACTACAACTTGGAACATCTTTTATTCAGGAAGGACACGGTATTTTTGAAAGAATATCCGACGAATTAAAATCTATAATGGATAAAAAAGGATATTCCAAATTAGATGATTTCAAGGGAAAATTAAAGGTGAT
>JAMNZA010000017.1 GCA_023622545.1 Methanobacteriota archaeon
ATCTTTTTAATGCTTTTCTCTGTCCTCTTCTCCCCACTTTACCACCTTATTCTCCTTTTCTCTCAATTGCTTTATCCCTTATCTCATCTTTTCTATCAACTTCAATGATTTCTATATTTGAGGGATGTATAGGGTACTCAATTCTTGTTCCATCTGCTTTTTCGACAACTGCGCCGTCTATGTATACTTTTAGTGCTTTAAGATCAACTTTTGTGATTTCTCCTTCGTGATCTTTGAAATCCCCTCTCATTACTCTAACTTTATCCCCTTTTCTCAATGGAAGAGATCTTGCACCTAGTTTACCTCTAAGTTTTGAGTCGAGATGTGCAGCTACCAATTTATGCTTTTTATGTAACGGTGCATTAAAATGTCTTTTTCTCTGCTTGGATGGTTTTCCTGAGTATTTTTTCATCATTCTTAATCCCCTCTAAACTATGATACTTGCAACGTTAGCAATTCTAACCCATTTTTCAACTGCCTCTTTTGCAACTGGCCCTCTTACTTCAGAGCCTTTTGGAACGCCGTCTTCACCAGTAATAACGGCTGCATTATCTTCAAATTTAATTCTTGTTCCGTCGATTCTTTTGTATTCTTTTTTCTGTCTCACTATTACAGCAGGTAATACCTTCTTTTTGACATCTGGTCTACCTTTTTTAACAGAGACCATTACCATATCACCGACACCGGCTTTTGGATATCTTCTTGAGGTACCCTTATAATTAATTACAGATACTATTTCAAGCTCTTTAGCACCAGTATTATCAGCGCAAACTAATCTTGTTTTAGTTGAGTGAAATCTTCCAGGTCTTACTGTAGACCGTCCACGAGTTGCTCCGGCACCTTTCGCCATTTATAACACCTCAACAACAACAAATTTTTTTGTTTTACTTAAAGGTCTACATTCCATTATCTTCACAGTATCGCCTGTTTTGCCATTTATACAGTCGGGTATATGCGCAGCTATTCGAGTACTTCTCTTTTCGAATCTTTCGTATTTATCAAGTTTTGTCATAAATTCTTTTCTTACTATGACAGTTTTATTCATTTTATCGCTTACAATTTTCCCTTCTGTTAATTTGCCTCTGACAGGTAAAGTTCCATGAAATGGACAGTTCTCATCATTACAACTTTTTTTTGGTTCTTTAACGTCGATACCAATCATCTCATCACATCCTCTTGATTCTTTCTTCTTCTTTCCCTATGAGTAAATTACCATTAATCTCCTTATTATTAATCATCAGGATTATATTATTTTTCAGCAGCACCTTAACTCCATTTTCTGTTTTTACTTTTATAGTATTTTTTGTATCTTCAATGACTATTCCTTTTATGCCGACTTCGTATCTATTCGAACTTTGTTTTACCTCGACTTGTTTTCCTAATAGAGTAATAAGATTCATGAAACTACTATCATATCCTTGCTAAATCCAAGGTCAATTAGTATTTTTTTGATCTTGCTCTTATGATCCCCTTGAAGTTCAATTTTTCCATCTTTTGAAGTTCCGCCACAAGCACATCTTGTTTTTAAGCTAGTGGTCAAATCTTTTATGTCAATATTTGATGCGTCAATTCCTTCAACGACCGTCATGAGTTTCCCGAATCTTCTTTTTTCAGTGAAAATGCGTATTTGTTGTTCTTCCCTGGCTATTTCCTCACATACGCACAGTTCTTTTGGAAGACCACAAACTGCACAAATCTCACTCATTTTGCTTCTCCTTTTCAGCCTTTATTGTTTTTAATCTTGCTATAGTTCTTCTAAGCTCCCTTATCCTTCCTGGATTTTCAGGTGCACTCCCTGTAGCAAGTAAAGATCTTTCTTTTGATAATTCACTCTTAAGATCCTCGATATTATTTTCAATCTCATCAATTGAAAGATCCCTTATATCATCAACTCTGTAAATTGCCATTATTAACACCTATGACCTAAATTTAATTTCATCAGGCAAAGATATATCAGCCGGCATTATTTTTACAACTACACCAATAATACCAAGTTTCTTCTTAGCTGGTGAATATCCAACTCTGACTTGTTCAATTGCGGGATCACCACATTTCTTGAGATATCCTTCGGCAAATCTCATTGAACGCGCTCTTTCTCCACTTAATTTTCCCGATATCTTTATTTCTGCTCCTTTTGCTCCGGATCTCATTATTCTTCTTAAGTAATTGTAAGCTGCTCTTCTGTAATGTTCTCCTCTTTCTATAGCACTAGCAAGTTGGTATGCCATTACAGCTGCATTAAGGTCAGGATTTTCAATCTGCTGAACTTCAATTTGTGGATTTTCAAGATTGAATGGTGGTTTTTCTAATTGATCTGTCAAATCTTTAATGGCCCTTCCTCTCTTTCCTATGACTATTCCCGGTTTCTGAACAAATACTGTAACTCTGGTCCCAAGAGGATTCCTTTTTATATCCATTCCAGCATATCCTGCTCTCTTTAGTGAATCTCCGAGGAATTCGTCAATAGTTAAATTTGAAACACTTTCTTCAATAAATTTTCTCTCTATGGCCATTATCTCTCCTCCACGATTATCTCGACATTTGTAAGTTCATGATTGTATGGTGAAGCTCTACCAAATGCTCTAGGCATGAATCCAGGTATTACCCTACCCTTATACGCTGATGCATGTACTATCTTCAGTTTTGTAGTGTTCAAGCCCTTGTATTCTGCATTAGCCTCAACTTCGTTAAGAAGTTTCAAGATACTTTTAGATGCTTTTACTGGATATCTTCCAGCAAACCATTTCCAAAGTCCTTTTTTGTGGCCAACTTTTTTATAATGTCTCTTGAATGGAATGGGCTTTTCAATTCTTACTGTACCTTCAAGTAATTCCTTTGCCCTTTCAATTTTCATTCCCTTAATCGTATTACATATCTCCCTACTATGCTTTGGGGATACATTAATATTTTTTCCATATACTTTTGCAGTTTTTGTTTCATCTATTTCAGTTACTGAATAGGGCATCAAATCACCTCAATGGTACATATAGTGAAGATTTAGTGGAACCAACACCAGGAGCTCCATGTGAAACTCTCTTTCTTGGCATTGCAAATTCTCCAAGGTAGTGACCTACCATTTCAGGTACAATCTCTATAGGGACAAATTCCTTTCCATTGTAAACACCGATTGTAACTCCAAGCATCTCTGGCAATATTACCATATCACGACAATGAGTTTTTATAGTAACTTTGTTACCTGCTTCCATTTCTTTCTTCGCTTCTCTAATGTTTTTAAGTAATTTTTTCTGTCTTATTGGAAGCCCTCTCTTAAGAGATCTTCTCTGTCTTGATGGCAAGAGTTCAATCAACTTATCCATTGACATTTTTCCCATTTGCTCGACAGTGTGTCCCATAAAGCTAAATTCTTTCTTAGCCAAGTTTAACGCCTCCTACCAGTTCTTCTAGCGGCTATGTGCCCAACTTTTCTACCTGGTGGTGCATTTCTGGAAGATGTTGTACCTTTACCAGCGTGTTTGTGGTTACCTCCACCAAATGGATGGTCATTATGATTCATAGCAACTCCCCTTACTTTTGGGTAAATTGTTGATTTGCTTCTTAATTTGTGGAATTTCTTTCCAGCTTTTATCAAAGGCTTTTCTTTTCTTCCTCCGCCAGCAACTACTCCAATTGTGCATCTGCAATCTGGATTCATAGTTTTCATTACACCTGAAGGGAATTGTATGACTGTTTTTTGACTATCATGAGCTATTAATGTAGCATAGGTACCGGAAGATCTAACAAATTTACCTCCGTCCCCAGGTCTTGATTCAATATTATAAATATAAGTTCCTTCTGGAACATTTCTCAAAGGAAGTGTATTGCCAACTTCAATTTCTGCCATAGTCCCTGTGGCAACATTACTACCTACCCTCATACCTTCTGGAACTAAAAACAGTTTTTCTTCTCTATTATCAAATAGGATTCTAGCTACGGGAGAACTTCTTGCAGGATCATTAAATAATTCTCTAACAACACCTCGTGTTACTCCTTCTTTCTCTGAGATATCATAGTTTCTGTGTTTAACTCTTCCATTGTATCTGTGTGAAGGGGCTTTATAGGTATGTGTTCCTCTTCCTCTTCTCTGCGATATAATTCTTTTACCCAATCAAATCACCTTAAAATACACCTATTTTTGTCGCAACTTCGTCAGCAGGATATTCTTCCTTTAGCTTTACGTAAGCTTTTTTCTTTCCTGAAGACAAGATAGTGGTTGTTACTTTATCAACTTCAACTTCATAAAGTTCTTCAACTGCATTTAATACGTCCTGCTTAGTGCTATCCAAAGTAACGATAAATGTTAATATATTATCTCTTTCCATAGTAGCTACAGCTTTTTCTGTAATAAGTGGATGAACTATCGTATCATGTGGATTCTTCACTTGAACACCTCACTTGTAGAAAGATACTTTATTGCATCTTCTGTCCAAATTGTGAGTCTTCCAGCGTGTGTACCTGGAGCAAGATGCTCAGCACTTAACTTGTCAACCATAACTATATCAACACCAGGATGATTTCTAGCAGCCTTCATTATACCAGCATCTTTTCCAATGACTATTAATGGGCCAATTTTGTTCTTGTACTTTCTTCCCCTCATTTTTCCTCTTCCGGCTCTTATTGATTTATCCTTTGATCGGAGAATATCGTCCCATACGCCAAGACTCTTGAAAATGTCTCTAGTTTCTTTTGTCTTTTTTACAGTCTGGATTTTATTTTCAACTATAATTGGAAATTCAACTTTATCAGAAAATCTGTGGCCTCTTGACATTACCATATCCTTATTACCAGTTATAGATATAGCTGATTTAATAGCTACCATTCTTTCCTTGTTATTTATCTTTTCACTGATTACCTTCCAAGGCTTTGGTGGATGTGCTACAAATCCCCCCACAACATGAGGTGCAAACGCAGCTCTTCTTGGACCTGATTTCATTCTTGGTACTCTAGATATTCCAAGATTTTTTCTTCTTGGATGTGCAGATGTCATTCTTCCAGCGATTGGACTTACACCCCATGGCTGAATTCTATGGGTTATTGATGCCAAAACTGCTCTCTTTATTAAATCTGGCCTGTATTCATAAGAAAAAACTGAAGGAAGGTCAATTGTCTTTAATTTCTCTCCAGTTATAGAATATACATTAGATTTCATTCTTTATGCCTCCCCTGCAGTAGCTTTGTAGAAGAAAGTTATGTCGGGTGATGCACTAGTTCTTCTTAATGGAACTCTTACAGATTTTCTTAGTCTTATAATTCTCTTTGTTGATCCGCCTACACTGCCTTTTAGCATCGTGTAGTCAGACTTTATGAGCCCATAATTCTTAAATCCTTCTTTTGGAGTGATATCTAAATCTTTTGGATTTGTAATTCTGAATATTCTTTTGTTAAGTTCAGTTCTTGTATGGAATCCCATTTGTCCTGCAAATGGCACAGTCCACATAACTTTTGGTGGGTGCCATGGACCTATAGATCCAACATGTCTTCTTGCATCATTAACTTTTCTATCTTGTATCTTTACACCCCATCTTCTGATAACACCTTGGAATCCCTTTCCTTTAGTAACAGAAACAACATCGACGAATTCTCCTTCAGATAGGACGTCTTTAACCTTCAATTCTTTTCCAAAAACACCTTTAAGGTATTCTAATTTGACCTTAACATCCTTTCCGCCAATTCCACTTTCCATTACTTCTGGTTTCTTCTTTAGATGGATAAGTTTTGGTTGAGTACATACAATAGCTCTCAACTCATCTACTTTTCCGCCGTCTATAAGAGACTGGATTTTAGAAAGATCTTTTTCAGGTTTTTTAGAAATGGTTTTTGATCGTGAAAGCTCTTTTGGCCCCTCTGCCCAAGACTCTGTAACTGTTTTTAGTCCATATGGAGTCTTTTTGTAAGCTCTAACACCACAAACATAAATTGGTGGGGTTTCTACCACCGTTACTGGTACTACCATTTCTTTTCCTTTTGTAAGTGTATACTTTCTATCATCTATCCTTAATACGTGGGACATCCCTACCTTATAGCCGGGAAAGTCTAAGATCTTAACATCATCCACTTCTGGCCAACTATTCAAAGTTGGCACTATCTTTGAAGCCCTCTTTCTGGGGCTGTATCCCAAGGAACCTCTACGGGGTCTTTTATTTCGTCCGCTACCGCCCATTTTTAAGCCTCCGGCTTTAAATAAAGAGTATTGAGCATAATCGCCCAAATCTCCAAATTTATTATTGTACTACTATTAGTCAAGAATTGAGGAATAAAGTCGCTTTCACTTTATCCCCGTCTGTAATTCGTAACGTCTTTTTACGCAATTTCTGCTGTATTGGCAGTATAGGTATAGCATTTATAAATCTTATGGTGATTCATTTCCATCCTATTTTTTTTCGTCAGCCAATATAATCCAGACTACATTGCTAACACTAACAACTAGCTCCTTACCTGTGGAACCGCTGATGTCTTTAACATCACTAAGACAAAGTACCTCTTCATCGAAATCTACTAATTCTCCGTTAAAGATACTGCCATCAATAGATATTATTAATTTTTTTCCTATGTAATATTCGAGTTTTTTTAGTAGCAACTTCGACAATGTACCACCGGAATTGAGAATTAAGAAAATAGGTATTTAAGTGTTTTTATTGATTTCAAGGTTTTCTTATGTATTTCTTATTTAAAAAAGATAAACGAGTATCTATTTTGTGAATCCTTAATTAAGTGGCCCTTTTTATGCATCCAATCCAATAAATCCTGTAAATCGTATTCATCTTTAAATAATCCTGTTGACTTAATTTCCCCATATATTTCAATTACAGTTAAGTTAGGATTATTAATTAGTACAGCTTGTACGATTGTATATCTCTCATTTGATTCATATTCTTTGATTGAATCTATTTCCTTCTTTATTGAAGGTTCACTTAATAATCTTTCAAAGTTATCGATTGTTGTCCTTCTCGAATCTTTGAGATACTTATTAGTTATTTCATTTTTCTCATCTGCTCTTGCAAATGATTGGGCCAATCTTTTGATATTATAACTTGTTTCGTTTAGCATAGATCGAACTATCAATTCTCTTGTTTTTTCTTGTTTAATTTTATCTGTTAGAAGAATATCATAATCTTTTGATATAAGCTGAATTAAATTTTGATATTGATGCCCATAATCTTTGCTTTCAGTTGGATTAATGTGATGTGCATGAACAATCTGGATCCATAAATCTTCGTCAATGTTTTTTATTAAAGGCCTAATATACATATCGTCCTCTGACAATAACTGATCAATATCGGATAAAGTAATCTCCGTCTTGGTAAAATTACTAAACGTTTCAATAATTTTCTGTCTTCTTGTTCCCTCATTGACTTTTATTGTAGAGAAAATAGAATATTCGCCCTCAAAATTATTTCTCTTGAAAAGCGATTCTTTCAATTTTTCATGATTTTCAGAATATAATTTATTAATGACATTTTGCCCAACTTTGGGTCTTTCAGCAATCTGATACAAAAATCCATTTGAATTAAAACTAATTCCATTAATTGCTTTCTTTGGAGGGAATAAATCCCTGTATTCAGGAGGGGCCATTAACTGGATTATTTTCATTAATTCATTTGCAAGTTTTGAATTCCATGAAAGAGAAGATAAAGAAATTCCTCCAACTTTTCCATCGTATGGCGCACTTAAAATTGGGGCCTGAAAAGATCTAGAAATTTCTTTTTCAATAGGTAGATTCTCAGTGAATAAATTCTGAATTATTCTTTTTTCATATGGAACATCCAAGTATATAGAATCTGATGGAAGTTCTTCCCATTCTTCAATTATTATGGCAGATTCGCTCTTGTTTAGTTTTTCATTAATTATATATGTCTTTTTAGATTTTATGATTTTAATAAGACTAAATTTTTCTGGAATATTTTTACCTGATGGAATCAATCCAATAATCAATGCTATCGGTGTATTAAATAATGCAGAAAGCCCTACTGATTTAGAATTAGTCTGAGATTCAATAGCAACATCCCAAGAAGAATCAATTTTTAACGGAACAACGTACAAAGAAATCTCATCCAAAGATTGACCATTTTCTGATCTATTAAAATTTTTAAGCCACTCTTCTGCTTTGTTTACTCTTTTCTTTTCATATTCTAGAAATTCAACATTGAGGTATTTCCTATCCCATGGAAACTCAGAATAAGTCGGATATTTCTTCCAAAGATAATAATCTTTCAACCTTATATTTTCTGAATTTGCCATCTTATCCTTCAATTTAGAATATTGATTGCGCGATATATAAAATTAACATATTTTCGGATTTACTATTTCAATATTTATTTAAGTAAATAACTGTATTATTAATTGGTAGTGTGATATGAGAAATTATGAATATAAGAAGCAGGGGGGAAAATTAATTGGAATTTCTTTTAATTACATAAATAATATTTTTTCTGATGTTAAGATATATGGAGATTTTTTTATATTTCCTGAGGACAGTATAGAGATACTAGAAAGGTCTATCGAAGGCAAAAATTATTCTGAGATATGTTTGTGTATAAATAATTTTTTCTCTTCTGAAATTAAGTTCTATGGAATAAAACCCGAAGATATCAAAGAACTATTTAAAGGTGCACTTAATGATAAATAAAAATTTATGTTACCTATCAAAGGAATCTTTCCCTAGTATTTCTATTACAGGAGATAAATGCTATTTTTCTTGTATTCATTGTAGACAAAAATATTTGAAGTCGATGATACATGTAGAACAAAAAGAACTATATTGTAAAGCAATCGAATTAGAAGAAAATGGTGCAAAAGGGATTCTAATAAGTGGTGGATTGGATAAAAATGGAAAAGTGCCAATAGATTATTCTGTTCTGAAAAAAATAAAAGAGGATACAAATCTTCTAATAAATCTTCATTGTGGATTTATCAATAAAAGTGATGCAAGACTTATCAAAGAGAGCAACGTTGATTCAGTTTCATTGGATTTTGTTGGCAGTAATGAAACGATAAAAAATATACTTAATATGCCATTCAAAGTAAAAGATTACGAAAACAATCTTAAGTTTTTGACTGCGGAAAATGTTAATGTTATACCCCACATATGCGTCGGTCTTGATCAAGGAAAAATAGTTGGAGAGTATAATTCACTTAAAATCTTAAAAAAATATCCCATAAATTCAATTACTTTATTGGTGCTTATTAAAAACGAGATGGAAAAAACAAAATCGGTGAATTACGATATTGAATCAATAAAAAATTTCTTTATTTATACTAGAAAAGAATTTCCTAAAGTTAAACTATCTTTAGGATGTATGCGACCAAGAATAAAAGAACTTGATGAAACAGCACTATTATTTGATAGTATAGTAAATCCAACTAAAAATATGATTAAACTTATAAGAAATGAGTATGGTATAGTTATACAAGAAATATGTTGTTCTTTATGTTAGTGAGCCTATGAAAGATATATCTACAATAAAAAATAGTACTGAAATAAAAAAAATTCTAAGATGTGCATTTGATCTTACGGACTTAGAGGTTAGTATTACGT
>JAMNZA010000081.1 GCA_023622545.1 Methanobacteriota archaeon
GGTATCCAATAACTTTATATACTACTAATGTTTAATATATGCTGGTAGTTAGCTACTACGGAGTGTGAAAATAATGGCAGAAAAAAAGAAAGAAAAGAAAGGCGCAGAAAAAGGCAAGAAAGTAGGACAGGATAAAGGCAAGAAGCCAGCCCCAAAGAAAAAATAAATCCTCTAAATTAAATTGGGGATTTCATTTTATTTTTATTCTATTTTATTATTGATAAATTTCTATTCTTATTTTGATTATAAATAATTGGTGAAGTGTTAGTTTATTTGATCTAAACAATAAGAAAAGTCTTGAAAATATAACTCAATTAATTATGTTTAGAATCTGAAGCCCCGGGGGGGATTTGAACCCCCGACTTGCTGATTACAAGTCAGCCGCTCTAGCCAGGCTGAGCCACCGAGGCCTATTTTAAAAAATAATCCTACAATTTATAAATTTAATCCTCCCACGGTTCCTTTTCAAATAGCCCAAGACCGTAGGTTTCCTTAAGCACTAAAATGGCCGCTTGCGGGGCTATGAGGCCTTTTTCAGTCACAATGACATCAATAAATTCTGGTGGAGTTACATCAAATGCGGGGTTTCTGACCTTTATACCTTTGAGTTTTTTATAATCTTCTTTTGATATGACCTCAAATATATCTCTCTCTTCTATTTCAATCAATTCCCCTGAGAATGTGTGTGGATTAAACTTGTAAGTTTCTGCGGCCACAATAACATTTACCCGTGCTTCATGGGCAATAGCAGAAAGTGTTGCTGTCCCTACCTTGTTTACAACTGCGCCATTAGCCGCTACGGCATCAGCACCTATAATGACATGATTGGCTTCCTTTATGAATATCCGTGCAGCGGAGTCTACAATTAGTGTGACATCAATCCCCTCATCCAAAAGCTCCTTTGATGTAAGAAGCCCCTGAAGCCTTGGCCTTGTCTCATCGGCATAGACTTTAATTTTCTTTCCATCGCGATGGGCTTTCTTGATAATCCCAAGAGCCATTGAGCTGTTGCAATGCGTAAAGATCACATCGCCATCCTTTATTCTTTTTGACCCCATGTCAGATATCCTTTCTAATGCAAGATTTGAATTCTCACAGAAATCGTCTGATGTCTTCCCAACGACACGCTTTAGCTCATCTATGTCTGCACCGCTCTTATACGATTTATTCATCTCAACTAGGACATATCTCAGTGCATTCTCAAGTGAAACAGCTGTTGGCCTTGTTTCAATAAGGTACCTAGCAGTTTTTTTGATATCAGAAACAAACTCGGTAGTGTCCTTTCCCTTGAAGCTCTCGGCCTCAATTTTTAATGCTTCAGCAACAGTTCTCCCTATCTTTGCAGCACCCCTTATCTTCATGTCCTTGATGTCCGAAGCCAGTTGTAAAACTCTTTTATCCATTCAATCTGCTCCTAAGTAGATTTTCAACTTCCTCTTTTTTAACCTTTAAGATGGCCCCATAGTTCTGAACACAAAAACTTGCTGCGGCATTCCCATATACAAGGGATGTTTTAATATCTGAAGTTTTAGCATAGTTGGAAAGAAACGCTGCTGCAAAGGTGTCGCCCGCACCTGTAGGGTCAACGACTTTAGTTGGAAATGCTTTCTCATAGAGTTGATACTTGCCAAAATAATAAACGCCGTCCTTATCGGCTTTAACAATAACATTTTTCGCCTTTCTCTTCCTTAGGTATTTTCCACCTTCCTCTATGTTTGCATCGCCAAGGAGCGCAGAAAGCTCATGCCTGTTCACGAAAAGGAAATCCACATTTTTCAATATCTTTAATACCTCTTCGGAGTGGTAGTAGCAGAGCTGTTCGCCCGGATCAAAGCTCACAACATTATTGTTGTCCTTCGCCATTTTTGCAGCATAATCTGCTATCTCTATCTTAGTGGGTGATATGTGAACAAATTTGTAATCTTTAAAGACCTGGTAGTTTATCATCTGTTTTTCAAACTTTTCGTTTGCCCCTTTGTAGAACAGGAACATCCTGTCATTGCCCCTGTTTATTATAAACATCCTGCCCGAAGGACAGTTTTGAAGAACTATATTTGAATAATCAACGTTATAATTCTGTAGAGTTCCCATTATGCCCTCGCTATCCTTTCCCACTGTGGTCATGATCCCAGAATTCAGTCCAAGTATCGAGCTATTGACTGAAACGTTAAACGCTGAGCCGCCGTATCTTATCTCTAGGCCATCGATCTTTGCCTCGCCATTTACAGTTGGAAACGATTCTACGCCCATGATAGTGTCTATATTGACATTTCCGATACACAACAGGTCTCTCAAATCTTTATTCCTCCTCCAGATATAGTTGATGTAACGTTTATAAAGATTATTGGAAAATTATTTATAATGATTGAAATAAGGGATCTGCATTTTAAATACCATTCGCAAACTGATGAGGTCTTGAAGGGTGTCAATCTCAAGATAAAAAAAGGGGAATTTGTTTCGATTATCGGCCCTTCAGGTTGCGGCAAATCAACATTATGCCTTACGTTAAATGGTATAATCCCTAAAACAATTTCCGGGCAGTTCTCCGGCGATGTGATTGTCGACGGCATGAACACCAAGGAGTATGAAGTAAGTGAGTTCTCAAAGAAGGTAGGGATGATCCTTCAAAATCCCGAGTCACAGCTTTTTGCAATGACCGTTGAGGAAGAGCTAGCATTTGGTCCAGAGAACCTTGCTGTTCCTAGAGAAGAAATAGAGGACAGGATATCGTGGGCTCTTTCAATAGTTAACATGGAGAACAAGAGGGATGAATTTCCTGGAAATCTTTCGGGGGGTCAAAAACAGAGGATAGCAATAGCAGCTTCCCTTACAATGATGCCAGAGATCTTAGTTCTTGATGAGCCGACAAGTCAGCTTGACCCCATAGGCAAACGAGAGGTCTTTTCAGTTTTGCAACAGCTTCACAAGGAAGAGAAGATGACAATCGTTCTTGTAGAGCACAGGACAGAACCAATTGCAGAGCTATCAGATAAGGTAGTTGTTATGGACAACGGGGCAATTGTACTTCAAGGTTCACCGAGGGTAGTTTTTGAAAAAGTTCCTATCTTAAGAGAGCTTGGTATAATGGTCCCTGATATTAGCTACCTTACTTATCTCCTAAAAGAAGGAGGGTATGTGAAGGACATCGCATTAACAGTTGAAGAGGCGAGGAGGCTTTTCATATGAAGGCAATTGAAATAGATGACATACATTTTGCTTACCCAGAGTCAGATGAGATATTGAACGGCGTTAGTCTGGATGTAAAAAAGGGTGAGTTTGTTTCACTTGTAGGGCAGAATGGAAGCGGCAAGACAACACTCGCTAAGCATTTCAATGGCCTCTTGAGACCTAATAAAGGGAAGGTCATAATACTTGGAGAGGATTCAAAAAACTTTTCTATTGCAGAGCTATCAAGAAAAGTTGGTCATCTCTTTCAGAATCCAGAGAATCAGATCTTTGAGGAAACAGTTTTTAGTGAGGTTGCATTTGGCCCCAAAAACCTTGGACTATCTGAAGTTGAAATAAAGGAGAGGGTTGACAGGGTATTAAAAATAACAAGGCTTTCAAAGTATAGAGATACCCACCCTCTTTCCCTATCAGGCGGAGAAAAGCAGAGATTGGCACTTGCATCTGTTTCTGTGATGGAGCCACAGATCTTGGTCTTGGACGAGCCCACAACAGGTCTAGATCTTCTTTCTATTCAAGGTATTTTGGACATTGTAAAGGAGCTCCACAACAGAAATGTGACAGTTTTTCTGATAACACACGATATGGGGCTTGTTTCTGAGCTATCAGAAAGAGTTGTTGTCATGGAGAGGGGCCAGATTATTGGAGATGGTACACCGCGTGAGATATTTGCAAACGATGAGTTATTGACAAGGGCAAGCCTTGAGCCTCCACAGATAATGAAATTCTCCAAGATGCTCGGGTTAAACCCCGAGGTAAAAGTAGATGCACTTTACAAAAGGATTGTTGAGGCACTATAATGATTTCATTTTAATATTCAATTTTTTTCAAGATATCTTTACCTAGATATATTTCAATATCTTTTTTCAGTTTGTCAAAATCAGATATGATACTTTGATTTTTCTTAAAGAATTCTGAAAATATTTTATCGCCGGCGATATCATCTCCATTGACTTCAAATAGGATAGAGCCACTGTAGAAGGATTCGCCTTTTATGACGCCGTCCTTGTCCCCATCAATAATACCAATTAATGGGATTCCAAATCGTTTCAGGATATACCCGGAAACTCTTGTGGTGTCATCCCCCACGGTAACTGCACCTCTTAGATTTGATAGATTTTTGTAGATGGAATATGCATCGTGATTTATGAAGAGTATATCCTCCCCTTCAATTTTCCTTATGACTCCACAATCTCTTGTTTCAAATCCTGGGGTGCTATCGATTTTAATTTTGTAGATATCAACATTTGTTATCTTCTCTAGTCCATGGTTTTTTATATCTGCACCAGAAATCTCTTTTACCTTCCCATCCTTAACATAAACTTTGACTTCATTGCTTGTTACCCTTCCAACAACTATCCCACCAAAAAGCAGAAGCTCACCGGGATTGCATCCCTTTACACTTCTTACAAGACAATCCCCTTCGGTTCGGACATCAATCCCGCCTAAGATCAATTCTTCTTTGAATCCAATTGAGATAAAAAAATCCTTAATATCTGATATACCTCGTTTAACTTGAAATAGGGAACTAGTGTTTATGTCAACTCCGATTATCTCTCCATCAAATTTAGTCCTCTCACCTATTATGCCAAGAAAAGCCCTTGCAGTTTCAATAGAGCGCGCCTTAAGGATAATGATAACAGAATCAAATCCTTTGATTTCAGACAAAGCCTCCGAAGGCTTCTTTAGGATAATGTCAACGCCTTGGACGCCACTATCAAAAAGGGATGTAATGCCCATCGTCCCAACAATATAGGGTTTTATATCGTACCTTCCATTTAGGATCTTTAGAATATCCTTGCTCTCTTCATCGTAGAATATGTAGATTCCGTGGAATAGAACTGCTATCATGAGGATTTCATCAAGGTCTTTGTTTCATCCACAAGTCTCTTTGCTTTAATGGGGCTCTTGGACTCTGCTATAATCCTTACAACTGGCTCGGTGTTTGAAGGCCTTATATGGATCCAGGAATCCTCAAGTTCAAATTTCAGGCCATCAATGTTGGTGTAAGGGTAACCAGAAAAGAACACCTTAACTTTATCTATATTTTCTTCAAAATCATCTCTTGAGATCGAGATTTTGTCCTTTACCATGTAATACTTTGGGATCTCGGAAACTATTGATGACAGCGGAAGGCCGCTTTTAGACAATCCCAATAGAATTAAGGATATTGCAGATAAGGAGTCTCTAGCGTATTGGATCATCGGTAGTATCACGCCACCGTTTCCTTCTCCTCCAATAGACGCATTGACCCTTATCATTTCCTCTACAACATTTATCTCCCCCACCTTGGACCTAAGGACTTTGCCTCCAAAATAGGATGCGATATCATCAAGAGCCCTTGTAGTTGAAAGGTTTGTGACAACAGTTTTATTTAAAGGGGCCATATTTTCTAGGAAGAATCTTGTCGCGAGCACAAGAGTGTTTTCTTCCCCGATATAGTTGCCATGCTCATCAAGGATAGCAACCCTATCTGCGTCCCCATCGAGAGCAAAACCGATATCTATACACCCATTTTCCTTTATGAAATCTGAAAATAATGTGAGATTTTCCTTTAGAGGCTCGGGATTTCTTGGGAAAGTATCGTTAAAATTACAGTTATATTTTATAATGTTGAAACCTAGTTTTTCAATAAAAGCTGGGATAAACTCTGAGCCGGCGGCATTGCACGCGTCTACAGCGACTGTAAGGTTTCTTTTCTCGATGCAAGAGAGATCAATTTTTTTAAGAACAGTGTTTGCATGAGTATCTTTAGCATCCTGATCAATAGTTAATTTTCCAAGTTTATCGTAAGTCTGGAATTTGAAGTTCTTTTCAGCTAGGTTTGCCTTAATAGACATTACCTTCTTTTCATTGAAGAATATGCCGTTTCCCTCTATGAACTTCAACCCGTTCCACTTTTCGGGGTTGTGGCTTGCAGTGATCGATATGCCGCCTGATGCATTTTTTGATTTTGTAATGAACTGTACAGTTGGTGTTGGTGCAATACCTATGTCGATTACATCAAAACCTAAAGCTTCAAGAGAGGATATGACGGCATTTTTTACCATCTCAGAAGAGATCCTTGAATCGTTTCCTATGACGACTTTTCCTGGAGGGATTTCTTTTGCAAAGGCAGATACATAGTTACATATTAGCTCTGGCGTTAGGCCTTCACCCACAACACCCCTAAGTCCAGAAACTCCAAAAATTACTTCCATTAAATTCACCCTAAACAGAACTTATTATTGGAAACATTACACCCTTTCCTTTCATCTTTTGTGGCTTCAAATATATTCCTCATAAGCCCCTCATACTCCTTAGTTAATTTTACGCCACGTCTTTCTGCAGCCCTTGAGTATGTTGTAATGGCTGAATCTAGAATAAATTCTGAAGGCTCTGCACCTAGGGATTTTGCCCACATGCAGAAGCTTGGGACGTCCTGATATATTATCCCATGAATGTGCGCAGCAAATCCTATAGTCTTACCGGTATATATCATTGTACCAATTGAGGATTTTGCGTTATCCCCTATGACGCACCCAAAAAACTGCTCCCCTGAATCGATAGTCTTTCCAGATACTTTGTATTTTATTATACCATAAGTATCTTTGAGGTCGCTGTTTGATGTGCCTGCACCAAGATTTACCCACTCGCCCAAGTATGAATGGCCCATAAATCCATAGTGCTGTTTGTTTGAATAACCATGGAAGATAGTGTCCTCGATCTCTCCCCCAATCTTACATACATCCCCGATTGCACAGCTTTCGATCCTTCCGCTCTTTATCAGGCAGCTATTACCGATGTATGTTGGCCCGGCGATTCTGGAAAAAGCCCTGATCCTAGTGCCGTTGCCTATAAATATCGGGCCCTTCCTTACATCAAAGACAATGTTCTTCTCTGTTTCAACGTCTTTTCCCGCAAAGACTAGCTCCTTGTTCCCCATTATTTCGACATCAAGGGAAGTTAGGCTCTCCCCCTGGGCGTAAAGCCCGTATTCTCTAACGATTTCCCCTTTGTTCTCCTTAATCAGGTCCCAAGGGTATTCTATAAAAAAGATATTTGAAATCTTAAACTCTGGCAACCCTATTTTTTTCAACTGCTCAATATCGTTATAGCTTGATACATTAACTCTTGTAATGTTTTTTTCTTTCACATAAATGAAAGCAACTTTATCATTAGCATAATATATCCCTTCATCCTTTATAGCTGGACGCTCCTTCATTATGATTCGTCCATTGATGAAAAGGGTATCACCTTTTGGGTGACCATTTACAACAATAGAATCTTTAGAAAATACAGGTTTTAGGTAATCCCTCATGATTAAATAAAGATTAGAATTAGGAAAATAGTATTGGATCTTCTCCCTTAGTGTCTTAAACCCACATTTTAGCTCAAAAACGGGCCTTGAATATGTAAGGGGTAAGAAATTCTCAAATAGATCATCTTCAAATATACATATGTTTTCCAAAATATCCCCTATTCATTTTTGATACATATACATTTAAAAGTTGTGATAGAATTTATAATAATTAAATAGGCTGCAAAAAAAGTTGATAGTATGGAAGGCTACGACATATTCTTTGAATGGATACTCAATAAAAGATTAGTTCTTTTGGGCGTTGGTAGCAATATACGTGGGGACGATGGAGTGGGGCCATACCTTGCTGAGAAACTAATACCCTTGAACAGCAAAAACTTCCTCAGTATAAACGGAGGGCTTGTTCCCGAGAACTTTACCGCAGACATAAGGAAATTTTCCCCTGAAGTCGTGATTATAGTAGATGCGGCGTTTATGGATAAGCCTATAGGTGATTTTGAAGTGATTAAGGTAAACGAATCAAAAGAGATGTCATTTTCTTCTCATTCAATGCCGCTTTCAATCCTTGGTAAGTACATCTCTGGATATATCGGTGCTGAAGTATATCTCCTTGGCATTCAGGCCGCAACTGTTTACTTTGGAAATGAAATCTCTCCCGAAGTTAAAGAAACTGCAGATCGGATATTTGAAATTATAGAAAAAAAGTTTAAAAAAGAGGAATAATCAATCGCCATTTAGCTTTTCAAGAAGATCTGTGATATCTGATTCATCAATGTCTTTGATCCTGTATTTCTTCATTACCTCTTCCCTGTGATTTGTTTTTGGCTCTTCGTTTACAAGGTCTTTTGTAACTAAACAGTTGGGGTATGAGATCTTAATCATCTCAACATCATCAGAGTTAAGCCTTACAACTGAAATACCGCACTTCTGAAAATGAAATCTAGAGCTGAAATTGCATTGATTTCCAGAATAAGTTTTACCTGAGCCAATGAAGTTTCTCTCTCCCCCGAAGATATCGCCATTATCTAGGATAATCTTGATCTCTTCCTCATCTTCCCCGTTGTCCCCAAGTATCCTTATGTACCCTGTGAAACTAGAATCCTCAACAACCTCTCTGATAAGCTCCTCAATAGAATTTACCTCTAAGTCGTGCTTTACAGCCGTCTTTACAATATGGCCTTTCGGGAGCTTCATAAAAATACCGTTGATTCTTAATCTTTAAATCTTTCGAAGGACACAATACATGGGGCACTCTCGTTAAACTCGTAGTTATACGTATACTTTAGCGCTTCTCCTTCAACGTTGTAGTCAAGTGCACCTAGTAATGTTATGGCCCTAAGACAAGCTATGTCTTTTCCCTCACCAATCAGTTTCTTGCAATGGGACCTATAAGGGCACTGGATCGCTTTAAATGTGAATTTCTTATCGTCCCCGCCAAATTCAAAGTCCTCTGGATTGAAGAACTCGGCCTTTACAAGGGCATCGATGAACATCTTCACAGTTTCATAAGGCGGCAGTCCTTTGATAAACTCCATCCCAAGCTCCCCCCATGATTCAATAAAAGGGCGGATAGCTATAGTCCCCCACCTACGATAGAATAATTTTGGGCGATCAAAAAATACATTTGCAGTTGACTCTGCCCCATAGAGCCAGGCATTCATAATAACTTGGGTAAATCTCAACTTAGTATCAACTGAAGGCATATTCATAACCTCTTTACATTTGATTTAATTTCTACTAATAATGGATTTTCTTTATATAAATTTATCTAAATTATTCGAGATATCCGTAAATACTGTCAAAGTTCTGTTGAATAATAATCATCTTATATAGACGTATGCACCAATAACCGCTAAAATAACTTACATCCGGGTATTAATTACCTAAAATCCTGTTTTATACTGAAATAACAACAGAAAAGGTTAAAAATAAGGTGCGCCTAACACCTAGAGTGAGTCTATGGCTACTTGGAAAAACACCTCAAGCGACATAGTAAGATG
>JAMNZA010000042.1 GCA_023622545.1 Methanobacteriota archaeon
CATCCTGCAAATAATATTAATATTCCTAAGAAAATAACTAAGAATTTTTTCATATTTTGACCTCCTAGTTTATGAAGATACTACTACATAATTAATAAATGATTCCTCGTCCATCAGTCCTTCTTTTCTGAAACTTTCATTAATTATCGTTGTAGGAACAGCAGTAATTTTATAGTTCTTGCTGTAATCTTCGAATTCATTTGACATTATTACAACTGTAGATATCTTGTCTGAAACAATTGAATATTTGTCTGCTATTCTAACCATGTCAGGGCATGAAGGGCATGTAGATGTTACAAATATTTTTACCTCAATTGGATTTTTTATAGTATTTAATTTCTTTGTTATATCTTCAGTTGCTTGTGGTTTCGACATAGACGAGTAAATCATAGCTTCAAAAAGTGGATTAAATTCTCTTCCACCTGGGAATCCATAATGTTTAATCCCATAATCATCTTCTCCAATTACTACTATAGCTGGAACTAGTTCGATATCATATCTTGCAGCCATTTCTTTATCTTTATCTACGTCATACACTTTCAGATCTATTTTATTTGAAAGTTGATCTATTTCTTTCATTAATGTTTCAGTTTTAGAGCAGCTAAAACATTCATTATCTGATTTAAAGAATAATATATCTATATTACCATCCATATTAACTAGTATTTTATTAAGCTCTATTTTGTCTGCATCTGAAAGTACCTTATCTGGATTGGATTCATTACATCCAGCCAAAAATAATGTACCTATTATCATTAAACTTGTAAATATATATTTTATTTTTTTGTCCATAATTTTCCCTTTGACCTTTCAATATCATCAAATATACTTTTTATAGCAATTATGCCTTCACTTGCAGCTGTCAAAATTTGCTGGAACCCATTTGAGCCAGAGGATACATCTCCAGCTGCATAAACTCTATCAACATTTGTTTTTTGAGTAGTGTCGACTGCAATAAAGCCTTTCTCGTTGATTGTGATCCCAAGTTCCTTAGCACAACAACATTCAGGAATCGAACCAATCTCTACAAATACTCCATCAACTGGAATAACTCTTCCATCTTCTAATTTAACACCTTCAACAAATTCTTTTCCCATCACTTCTATGACATTAGAATTGTACAAAACTTCTATTTTTGGATTTGTGATGACCCTATCAATCCAGATTAATTCTCCCCTTAACTTTTCTTTTCTATAAATTATATACACTTTTTCTGCCATAGAAGAAAGTAATATTGCCCCCATATTTGCAGCATCACTTCCTCCAATGACTGCAACTGTTTTACCTCTGTAAAAAAAGGCATCACATGTAACACAATAACTTACACCCTTACCGTAGAAGTTAGCCTCTCCAGGAACACCTAGTTTTCTTCTTTTCGTACCTGTAGCAATTAATAGGTATTTTGCTTTTATTTCTTGGTCATTAAGATTTAGAACGAATAAGTCATTTTCTCTACTTACAGAATATACGTGTTTTTCTAGAATTGGGATTTCAAATGTCTTCAGATGTTCTCTGAATTTTTGCATCAACTCGAAACCAGATATTGCTCCAAACCCAGGATAGTTTTCTATAAGATGTGCACTCTGTGCAGTGCCTCCCAAAGAGTTAGATATTAGTATTGCGTTTAACTTAAACCTTGCCGCATAGATGCCTGCAGAAATCCCAGCAGGACCTCCTCCAATTATAGCGACATCAAAAACATCCATAAAATCTTAAATTTATGAAATCTTTTAAGCCTATCTGTGATAAAATCACCACATAAATAAACGTTATAAAACTAGATATTCTAATATTTTCATGATTAATGTTGATTTTCATATACATTCCAAGTATTCAGGCGGCACTTCAGGTAATATGGAAATTCCTGTTATCGCTGAGCAATCTATATTCAAAGGACTAAATACTATTGGGTCGGGGGATTGTCTTAACAAAAACTGGCTCGATCATTTTGTTTCTTCTGTAAAAAAAGTAGATGAAGGTACATTTGAGCATAAGAGTGGTATTAGGTTCATTCTTACTACGGAGGTTGAAGATTATAGAAGAGTTCATCATGTTATTCTATTTCCTTCTCTTTCGGCAGTTCAAGAATTTCGGGATACAATAAAAGATAAATCCCCAAATCTAGATACAGATGGAAGGTGTAATATTAATTTAGCAGGTGATGAGCTTTTAGATATTGTATCAAATATCGACGGCTTAATAGGCCCATCTCATGCATTCACCCCATGGACATCTATATACAAAGAATATAACAGTCTTGAAGAATGCTACAAAACTAAAAATATCCCTTTCCTAGAACTTGGACTTTCTGCCGATACTCAAATGGCAGATTGCATTTCAGAGTTGAAGAATGTTACTTTCATGACTAACTCAGATGCTCATTCGCCTTGGCCCCATAGAATAGGCAGAGAGTTTAATCGATTAAAGGTTAAAGACAACACTTATGATGAAATAATTAACGCAATTAAGAGGCGTGGTGGAAATGAATTTGTCCTTAATGTTGGAATTGATCCAGACCTTGGCAAATACCACATGACTGCATGTACAAGATGTTATAAAAAATATTCTTGGGATAAAGCCAAAGAAACAAAATATAGGTGTACTTGTGGCGGGCTAATCAAAAAAGGTGTTGTAGATAGAATAAATGAGCTTCATGACCAAGAAGTTATCCACCCTCCACATAGGCCAAGATACATAAAAACAATTCCCTTAGCAGAGATTTTAGTTGAGGCTCTAGGACTTTCTTCAGTTAACTCAAAAAAAGTCCAAAATCTCTGGAAGTTATTAGTCGAATCATTCAAAAATGAAATCAATGTTCTGATAGTGACTCCAAAAGAAGAAATAGAAAGGATAGCAGGTGAAAAAGTAGCTCAGGCAATTATCGATTTCAGAGAGGGAAAAATTTACATTGAACCAGGTGGAGGTGGGATGTACGGAAAGGCCTACCTCAATAAAAAGAATATTAATCAATCAAGTTTGGATGGATACTTATAATTTAACTTTCAAAAAGAGTCTTTACAACTAAGATGACCTTTTCAGTGTCTCCAGAAAAACGTGCTACAAATCCCTGTTTCAATTTTTTTATATCAAGATGAACATCTGCGGGTAAACTTATCTCTCTTAGATTTTCGACTTCTTCCCTAGAGATAAAAATATCTCTAACAAAAACGTCCTTCTTTTGGTGTTGCTTTGCCCTTTCAAAAATCTTTTGAGTAACCAAAGTATCCCCAAATATTATTATTGATTTTGGAATATATAAAATTAATTAAAATAAATTCAACAATAGAAATATAAATAATAATTTCCAATAGAAGAAAGGGATAAAAATGTCAAAAGTTGAAGTATCTATCAATGGGAAGGATATAGACTTGAATCCTTTTGTTGAAGAGTTCATTAAAAATACTGTGAAAGGAATGGTGTCTACCCTTAGAGGGTATGAGAAGGGAAAAATAAAAATTGAGATTGAGGATTAAAATGGTATCCGTATTAATAGTCTATTACACCAAATCTGGGAACACTAAAGAAATGGCTAACATGATAGCTGCTTATATAAGAAACGAGAATGTAGATGTTGAAGTGAGAGATGTTTTTGATACAACTCCTGAATACTTATTAGAATACGATGGGATTATACTCGGGTCTCCAACTTATTATGGGGATATGGCAGCTGAAATGAAAGAACTAATAGATAAAAGTGTCAAATACCATGGTGAGCTTTCCGGTAAGCTTGGGGGTGCATTTACATCAAGTGCATATATCGGAGGAGGAAATGAAACTACTCTTTTATCTATACTAAAAGCTATGCTAATCCATGGAATGGTAGTTGTAGGTGTTCATAATGCCGACCACTATGGCCCTGTAGCAATTGGTTCACCTGATGAGAGAGCAGAAAAACAATGTAGAGTCTATGCTAAAAAATTCGCTGACACCCTAAAAAGTCTTAAAGGATTCGATATAGTTGATTAATGATGATAGTACCTGATAACTATGGAGGTCTTGAAGACCAATTCTCTAATTATGAGAATTCGTATTTTGTTGTGTTGCCTGCCCCTCTTGAGAAGACCGTTTCTTATAAAGGCGGTACATCCCTAGGGCCAAAAGCTATCATAAATGCAAGTCAGAATATGGAGCTTTTCGATGAGGAATTTTTTGTTTCTACTTGTACCATGGGCATCCACACAAAAGATGAAATTAACTGTAAGCAAGAAATGGAAATTGTAATGCAACAAATAGAAGAAGAATCTTTTAAGATTTTTAATGATAATAGATTTCTATGTGTTCTTGGTGGTGAGCACTCTGTTTCTCAGGCCCCCATCAAGGCTGCAAACAGGGCCTTTGACAATCTCTCTGTCCTACAATTTGATGCACACCTTGATCTTAGAGACGCTTACTTAGGAGACAAATACAGTCATGCTTCTGTAATATCACGAGTTGAAGAAATATTGCCCATAGTCCAAGTTGGTATAAGAAGTTTCTCAGAAGAAGAATATGAGAAAATAAAAAATGGCAGTTACAATATTTTCTATGCCAAGGACATTCACGACAATAAAACTTGGTTTAATAGAGCAATTGAAAATCTATCTGAAAATGTATACATAACATTTGACATTGATGCATTTGACCCTTCATTAATACCTGGAACTGGAACACCTGAGCCTGGAGGACTATCGTGGTATCTAGTATGCGACTTTTTAAAGGAAGTTTTTTTCCATAGAAATGTTGTTGGGGTAGATATTGTTGAGGTAGCACCCCAAGAAAATTCTACAGTTTCAGAATTTGTTGCCAGTAAGCTACTATACAAAATGATGACGTATAAGTACATAAAAATGAATGATATTTAGGCCTATTATTATATAACATAGTTCTAAATTGGCTATAATATGCAAAATCTTATATTTAAAATATATTTTTTTAATTATTTTTAACTTATTTTTTGTAGTTTAAAATAAAAATAAACAAAAGATTTTTAAAGCATATTTTATTCACTTAAAACAACTACCCTATAAAGGTAAGAGAAATAATTTTGGAGGAAAATAAATGTTGAACTTAGAGTCTTTAATATCAATTCTTGAAGCTTGTAAAAAAAACAATATTGCAGAGTTGGTAGTCAGAAAGGATTCCGTTGAAATTAGAACTGTTGTTGCCGGTGGAAGCGGCGCTGTACATGCTGTTCAGCCTCAGATTTCCATGCCTGCAGCAGTAACGTCAGCAGGATCCGTTGAAGCAGCACCAGCAGCCGAAGAAAAGGCAGCACCAAAGGCAGCTGCAGCATCAAACTTGATTGAATTAACAGCCCCAACGCCTGGAGTAAGTTATGTATACCCAGGAACTACAATTGATAAGAAACCCCTTCCAAAAGAAGGAGATATAGTTGAAGCTGGACAAGTTGTAGCACTTGTTGAAGCAATGAAAATGTTTAATGAAGTTACAGCACCAAGAAAAGCAAAAATTGCAGAGATTAAAGTAACAAATGAAACTCTTGTCAAAGTCGGACAGGTCCTAATGCTTCTCGAGCCTCTCTAAACTGGGTAATCCCTACTAAGGTGATAATATGGAAGATGTTAACTACCTAAGGGATATATTCCAGACACCCAGTAAAGGTGCAGGAATACCCTATGATGATAAGATACAGAGAGCAAAAAAGGGATGGGACAAAAAAGGAGAGGACACGGAAAAAAGACTTTCCGAAGCAAAAAAGTTCGTTAAGACAGGAACAAAGATTATTGAACCAGCAGATGCGATTGCTCTTTTGGAAACAGTCATAAAACCAGGTGACAGAGTTTCCATAGAGGGAGACAATCAGAAGCAGGCAAACTTTCTTGCAAAATGTTTAGCAAAAGTAAGCCCTTCTAAAGTAAATAATATTCACATGGTACAATCTGTCTTGGCTTTACCAGAACATCTTGATATTTTTGAAAAAGGTATTGCCTCAAAAGTAGATTTCTGTTATTCTGGTCCAGTTGGAGCAAGACTTGCAAACATGGTCATGAGTGGAAAGATAACAATAGGTGCTATCCATACCTATATGGAATTGTTCGCTAGAACCTATCTTGACCTCACACCAAAAGTTTGTTTAGTAGCAGCAAACGCAGCAGATAAAGAAGGAAATCTCTACACAGGATTTAACACAGAAGAAACCCATTCAATAATTGAAGCAACAAAATTTAGAAAAGGTATTGTAATAGTACAAGTCAACCAGATAGTCAACAAGGTACCACGTGTTGATATCCCAGGAGGCTGGGTAGACTTTATTATACCAACTGAAGAGCCATACTACATTGAGCCACTCTTTACAAGAGATCCTAGATTAATTACAGAATCCCAGATATTTATCGCTATGATGGCTTTAGTCGGAGTCTATGCTAAATATGAAGTTAAAACACTAAATCACGGTATTGGTTTTAACACAGCAGCAGCCGAACTTTTATTGCCCACATTTGGAGAAGAAATGGGATTGAAAGGAAAGATTTGTACTCACTGGGCATTAAACCCACACCCAACAATGATACCCGCTATAGAATCAGGATGGGCAGAATCATTCATGCCATTCGGTAGCGAAGTTGGTATGGAAAAATACATCATGGCAAGACCAGATATATTCCCAGTTGGCCCAGATGGAACAATGAGATCAAACAGAGTAATGTCACAGGCAGCTGGACACTACGCAGTTGATGCATTCTTTGGTTCAACTCTACAGATAGACCAATTTGGAAACAGTGCAGCAGCAACAGCAGGCAGAATACCTGGATTCGGTGGAGCTCCCAACATGGCATGTAACGCCCCTGGAAGAAGACACCCATCAAAGGGATGGTTGCTAGCTTCTCAAGAAGACGGAATGAGAGAATCATTAATCGGTCCAATAGCTAGAGGAAGAAAACTAGTCGTTCAGATGGTTGAAACATTTGGAGAAGGAATGGCACCAGTATTCGTAGAAAAACTAGATGCATTCAAACTTCAAGCCCAAGCTAAATTCCCAATACCCCCAATAATGATTTACGGAGACGATATCACACACATAGTAACTGAAGAAGGAATAGCATACATACACAAATGTAAATCACTAAAGGAGAGAATGGACGCAATTAAAGCAGTAGCAGGCTACACACCATTAGGACTAGCAGCCGATGACTCACAAACTAAAAAGCTAAGAAAGGCGGGAATAGTTTCACTTCCTGAAGATTTAAACATCTCATTTAATGATGCAAAAAGATCAAAACTTGCTGCAAAGAGCATGAGTGAACTTGTAGAATGGTCTGGAGGTTTATACGAACCACCAGTCAGATTTAGAAATTGGTAAGGAGGATTAATATGTTTAAGAAAGTTCTTGTTGCAAATAGAGGAGAAATCGCTGTAAGAATAATCAGGGCATGTAAAGAAATGGGAATCAAGACAGTTGCTGTTTACTCTGATGCTGATAAAAACGCACTCCACGTTAAACTAGCTGATGAAGCTGTTAACATTGGACCTGCCCCATCAATTAAAAGTTACTTGAACATGATGAATATCATAAACGCCGCTATTGTCACGGGCGCAGAAGGTATTCACCCAGGTTACGGATTTCTTGCAGAAAACTCCAGATTTTCAAAGCTTTGTAAAGCCAATGGAATCAAATTCATAGGCCCCAGTGCAGAATCAATTGACGCAATGGGGGACAAAGCAACAGCTAAAGATACAATGAAGAAAGGTGGTGTACCTGTTACACCAGGTTCAGATGGAATTATAAAAACAATCGAGGAAGCCGATAAACTCGTAAAGAAGATCGGTTGCCCTGTCATCTGCAAAGCCTCAGCAGGCGGCGGTGGAAAGGGTATGAGACTTGTCAAGTCTGAAAAAGAGTTAGAATCTGCTTTGAGATCTTGTCAAGCTGAAGCACAGGCTGCATTTGGAAACCCAGATGTATATATTGAGAAATACATCGAACAACCAAGACACGTCGAAATACAGATTATTGCGGATCAGTATGGAAACGCTATATACCTTGGAGAAAGAGATTGTTCAATCCAAAGAAGACATCAGAAGCTTGTCGAAGAAGGACCTTCGCCTGCAATATCCCCTGAGATTAGAAAGAGGATGGGAGAGGCCGCAGTAAAGGCAGCTCTTGCAGCAAACTATGAAGGTGCCGGAACGGTAGAATTCCTTTTCAACGATAAGGAAAATGACTTCTACTTCATGGAGATGAACACAAGGGTCCAAGTAGAACACTGCGTATCTGAGATGATCACAAACATCGATATAGTAAAGACAGGTATAAAAGTAGCAGCTGGAGAAAAACTACCATATGCACAGAAGGATATCCAAATAAGGGGACATGCAATTGAATGCAGAATCAATGCAGAAGACCCAAATACATTCGTTCCTTCTCCAGGAGATATAGACAAACTCATTCTACCAGGTGGTCCTTTTGTCAGAGTAGATACAGCATGTTACCAGGGATACCAGATCCCCCCATTCTACGACTCTCTAATAGCAAAATTGATTGTCTGGGGAGAAGATAGAAATGAGGCAATTGACAGGATGTACAGAGCTCTCGATGAATTCATTGTTGAAGGTATAAACACAACAATTCCATTCCACAAAAAAGTCATGAAAAACCAGGTATTTAGAGGAGGAGTATTCCACACCGACTTTATTGATAAACACATGGATAAGTCAAAGAACGGAGGGGACTAAATGGCTTTAACTGAATTAAATTATGAATTTAAGCCTGAAACCCCTAAAACAATTAAGGATGACTGGTCCCACATCGGCGTTGTTGCCAGCGGGGATCTTGAAGTCTTGATTGAAAAGGAAAATGCCCTCAAAGGGAAGACTAAAATCCACATATTAACGACAGTAGTTGGTTTTGACGACGTCTGGGAAACAGTTGTAAAGAAGTTCATTGATAAAACTGGACTTTCAGGTGTCAGAGTAAGCATAAATGACAACGCAGCAACACCCGCAGTAGTTATTAGAAGGCTACAGCAGGCAGTGGACAACGGAGGAGGTCTCCAATAAGGTGATTCTATGAAAATAAATTGGGATGATCTTCAAAGTAAGAGCTTTTATCAAGCAACTGCAAGAGAAAGAGCTTATGGAATGTTAGATAAAGATACCTTCAAAGAGTTACTTGGCCCAAGAGATAAAATGACAAGTCCACACTTGTTAATTCTTGGAGAGGCAGTTGAATTTGATGATGGTATTACAGTAGGTATTGGTAAGATAAAGAAACACCCAGTATTTGTCGTTTCACAGGAAGGAAAATTCGTCGGCGGTGCACTTGGTGAAGTAAACGGAGCCAAGATGGCATATACACTAAAACTAGCCTTGAAAACCTATGAAAAGATGAAGGAAAAATACGGCACAGTCCCTGACGACAGAAAACCAATCTGTATAGTCTCATTTGACTCTGGTGGAGTTAGACTTCATGAAGCAAATGCAGGACTTCTAATGCATTCTGAATCCATGGAGACAATATGGGAGCTTCAAAACAAGGTTCCTTACATTGCAATCACTGGAAGCACAATAGGTGCCTACGGTGCACAGGGATTCGTATGTTTGAGTGCGGATGTTGTCATTGCAAATGACTTTGGTAGAATTGGTCTTACAGGTCCAGAAGTTATTCAACAGGAAGTTGGAAAGGACGAATTTGATGCATCAGACAGAGCCCTCATATGGAGGACAATGGGTGCCAGATCAAAATACATCCTTGGCGACGTTGATTACTTGATAAAGGACACAATTGGAACATTCAGAGACACAATCGTTAATATGGTTGACGAGCCAATGAGCAAGATTTCAAAGACAAGAAAGGTGGGTTCACCACAGCTTGTTGAGGAAAATCTTGAGGTAGTCAAACTTGCTGCTGAGAAGAAGATAAAAGATTCAAAGGACCTTTGGAAGATTTACGGAAATGAAAATGTTGATGAGATTCCAGAGATGTCACAGGAAAAGTTTCTTTCAGTTGTTAAAAGAAGACCAAGGAGGCATTAAATGATTAAATCTTTAATTGGAAAGACAGATGAGGCAATACAACTAATCTTTGACAAAGATACTTTTCAGGAGAACGTTATTGGAAATACCCGCCTTGATAAAGACCTTGCACCACCAGTAATGGTTGGTCAGGCCATGATCGACGGTGAGGTATGTTCAGTTCTTGCAAACAACTCAAAGAGACCAAATCCAAGATTTAGAGTCGTTTACAGTGGAATCTTGGGAATGGAAGAAGCATACAAATTCTCACAGGCAATGTACGCAACAATCGAAGCAGACAAAGAAAGGCCAAAAGACAAAAAGAGACCAATAGTCTTACTAATCGATACACCCGGTAACAGTCCAGGAAAAATTGAGGAAATCGTCGGAATGACAAAGGGAACAGCTTCCTACCAGTTCGCAATTGAAGACGCTAGACTTGCCGGTCACCCAGTAATTGGATTGATTATAGGCAGAGCAGTCAGCGGTGGATTCTTGTGTCACGGACTTCTATCGGACAGAATTCTTGCACTTCCAGCTGAATACGGTACAATCGTACACGTCATGCCAACAACAAGTATTGCAGTTATTACAAAGATCCCTCTAGAGAGACTAAATGAGCTTGTAAAAACAAACCCAGTATTTGCTTCAGGTGCCGAATACTTCTATGACCTCGGTGGTATAGATGAGATGGTAAAGAGACCTGAAGACATGAGAGCAGCTATCATTAAATCAATAAAGGAAGTCAGAGCACTCAGAAAACAGGGTAAGGAAGACCAGCTCGGAATTTGGCACAGAGGAGTAGTCGGTGCAGAAAGAGGCGGCAGACAGAAGAGAATGGAAGCCATCAAGAAGATGCAAGAAGAATACGAAAAGATGTTACCTGAACTAATTTAATAATTTTCCTTTTTTTTTAAATTTTTGAGGAATTGCAATGGAAAAAAAAATAAATCCGTTTTTTGAAGAATTAAAAGATAGTGTTGAAACCTTTTCTACTGTTCCATCTTTTGATGAGATGAAAAGAAGAACTCTTGCTGACAAGGGTATAAACGGACCCACAGCAGCACATGTCGTGGAAGAAGTACACACACCACTTAATTATGCTTATATCACTTTCACCACAGGCACAACAGCCTGGCAAAATATCGTGGGAATCACACCAAATGAAAAAGAGTATAGAAAAGAAGTTGGTAAAAATGCCTTGAGAATGGCAGGTGTGAAAGAGGGCCACAAAGCAATGTTTTGCTACCCACCATTATTAAATGCAATAACAAGAGGGGCATTAGAAGAGCTAGGTGTAACGTGGACATTTCTCACAAAATCATCTAGGGATTCTTTTCTTATGGATCTTTACTTTAAAGAGCCTACAGTAATTTTTGGTGAATCGTCATTTCTAAAGTGTGCATTAAATGATGCCATAAGATTGAACTTGGTTGATGACTTACCAAAGGTTGACATTGTAAACTGTATTGGAACCCCTCTAGACCTAGAAGCAGTAGATACCATACGCGAAATACTAGGCGCAAGAGTAAATGATATTTATGGGACTCAGGAGTTTGGCTGGATTACAATGAACGGAAAGCCAGTAAGAGAGGACATTGCTTTTGTTAGATCTGATGTGGGTCAAGAGTTTAAAGAGGCGGTTGTTGGAGGGCTACCAACTGGAGACAGTTTCCCAGTAGTTGATTCAGGTCACGTCCTCGATAAGGACGGTAAAATAATAACATACATGAGGAAGAGAACTCAGCCTGACTATGAGATCTATGTTAGAGAAACTACACTGTCCGCATTTCAGACAATTGAAAGGGCATGCAGAAGTATCCTAAGAATAAAATCAAAGGTAGCAAAGGTAACTGAGGATGTTGTACTTAACTCAGATAGAACTGTCCTTGAGCTTAAACCATCAATAATACCAAAAGGGTATGAAGAAAATAATGAGCCAATTCTCATAGAAGGCCCAACTAAGACCAAGATGTTTGACCTACTTGTTCAGGCTCAGCTAGATTATCAAACTTTAAGTGTCACAGACCCTTGCTGGATTAAAGGAAGGTAAAATAAAATATGATCTTCCAGAGACACGACCTAGTTTTTGCAGACTGGAAAAGCATCGATACTTCAGTAATTAAAAATGAGGATTTTAGGAATCTTATTATTCAAAGCAAGATACCCGGGATTGTTAGAAGGGATGAAAAAGACGTAACAGATGGGGAAAATTATTACACTGAAAATGAGAAAGTGTTCATTGGATTTGTCCACCCGGTAACTGTCCAGGGCAGAAGGCTTCGATTTGGCTCATCTATCCAAGGAAATAAAATTACTAAGTTGATATCCCCTTATGAAGTATCTAACTTTGAATTTGAGGCAAGAACACCATCACTAAAGGCGTTGACAGATATAAGGCAAAGTTATAATGTAGGTGTTTGGGGATCGGCATCTTTAGAGATTGTAACTGAATACCCTTACACTCACGACATGTCTGACCTTGATCTTATTGTTAAGAATTATCAACCTGATGTCCTGATTGAATTATTATCCAAATGCAATGAGCTTGAATCTTCATTTGGTATCAAAATAGACGTCGAAATATACCTTAAAAATGGGTACGGCATAAACCTTAAAGAGTATGTTTCCGAGAGCGATACATTGCTAGGCAAAGGACTAAGGGATGTTATACTAATTAAAAGAAAAAGTGTTGAGGCATATCTATGAAAAAAGTTGACATATTGGGCGAGCTTGCAACAAGAAGCATCTTACTTGAAGTATCATCACACCCAAAACCGGGGCTTGTTACACCGTTTTCACAAGGCGCCCACAGGGATATGAACTTCACACTATTTATGAAAAGCACTGCAGTATTGAGCCAGGGATTTAAAGAAGTTTCAAACTTTGGTTACAACTATAAAGGTGACCTGGAGAAAATGCTGCCCCCTCTAAGAAAGCTAGGCCTCGATGTTGAAGAGAGGATGTTTAAGGTTACAAATGGCGTCAATACACAAAAAGGGCTTATATTCCTGTTTTATCTTATCCTGGGATCATCTGGTTACCTATTGAGTAAACGTAGACTGTCACCAAAAAATGTTTCTTCTTCAGTTTCAAAGATAACTAGTGGCATCACAAAAAAGGAGCTTGCACCTGTAAAAAAAAGTAAGAAAGCCCTTTCAAAGGGAGAGAAAACTTTTGTGGCCCATGGCATCACGGGAATTAGAGGGGAGGTAGAAAAGGGCCTTCCTTCCGTCATGCAAATTGGATTGCCTGAATTCAAAAAGGCATATGAAACAACAAATGACATTAATAAATCATCACTCCATGCACTTATTGCGTTGATGTCTTCTGTAGAGGACACTAACATCATCTCAAGAAATGGAATTGATGTTTACTATGAAGTTCAAAAAAAGGCTTCAGAGATCCTTGAAGTTGGGGGAGTTTTGACACCAGTTGGATTATCAAAGATAATAGACCTTGAAATGGAATTTCTTAAAAGAAATATTAGCCCTGGCGGGTCTGCAGACCTATTGAGTGCAACACTCTACTTTTATTTCTTAGAAAAGGAGATATAGAGGGGTAATATTTGACAGACGCTCAAACACTTATACTTGCAATCTTATTGAGGATCTCCATACCAGTTATCCTAGTCGTGGCAATATTTTATTTCTACAATAAGAAGAGAAAAAATTAATCCCAAAACTCTTCAATTAGTATCGATGCAAGGAAACATAACCCCGAGTTTTTTATCCCCCAATATCTCTCTATCTGTGGCCTAGCAGTGTCCAATAGCTTCTTTAACCGTTCATTGATCTCGGCATACTCATCGCTTGTTAGTATGGTCACAGCAACATGCCTAGAAAGAAACTGCATAAGCGTTTTATCTTCGATATGATCCTCTATCTCCTTAATTTTTATGTTGTACTCTGACGAGTCTATCGCACATATTATTTCAAAAATTAAATTCTTTATAGCACTAGAGGATATATCGTTTGCCATAATAATCTACAATATTCAAGCACATGAGTTTATTAATTTTATTATTAATTAGGCACAGGGATATTATTATAAATTCTAAATTCGATTTAATATCGTGGCGAAAATTAAAATCTGTTTTGCACTTGTTTTGCTTTTACTCTTAGTAACAGAATGCTGCATATTCACTGAAGATGACTTCTTCCCAGACAAATCAGATGAACAAAATTCTAGGTATACAGAAAGCGAAATAGAATACTTCGAAGAGATTGCCTTGGGCACTGAATACGGTAATACGGACCAAGTTATAAGAAAATGGAACAACGATATAAAAATAAAAGTCAACGGTGCGCCAACACAAAAGGATCTCGATGCCCTAGATAAAGTTGTATCTGATATAGATTCTATAATTGGAGAAAAGATACCCATTTCTATAGTTGAAGAAAACGCTAACATTTCCATAAATTTTGTTCCAACTTCAGAGTTTTCAATATGCGAGGCAGTTCCAGGTAATTATGGATATTTCAATTGCAAGTGGGAAAACAATCTGATATACAAATGTGACATCTGCATTGCGACAGATATCTACCAGGAAGAAAGGTCACACATGATAAGAGAAGAAGTTACCCAGTCTCTTGGGCTGATGAACGATTCGGAGAAGTATAGAAACAGTATCTTCTTCCAGGGGTATTCTGCAACACAAAAGTATGTAGAGATAGATAGAAAATTGATTGAGATACTCTACATTGATGAAATTAAACCTGGAATGAGGAAAAAAGAAGTAGAATCTATTTTAAGGGATATCTCCTAACTTTTGGATAAATAGATACTATTTTAAATATGTATCAAAGAGTCAATTCATGAATATTCGACTGTTATTAGGATGTTTGTGCATTGGGAATGGAGTTGCCGGAATTATTACGCCAATAATGTACAAGGTAAATTTTGATAGTATCAGCATAATAGTAACTATTCTGTCATTTGCAGCAGGATTTTATATACTACATAGCGAAATCAACAAATCTAAGAAATAATATTACATTTTGTTTGACAGTATTGGATAAATTTAAAAGCTCATTGCGTATTTATCTATTCGTCACAACTTTAAATATTTGTTACAACTGTCGGTGGAAATATGGTTGAAAGATTTAGATCTATTACAAGTGTAGGTAGAGGTTTTAGCCGGTATATGGGTTCTATATCCCGCAAGAAAAGAAAAGCGGATAGAATGATTGGTCTTTTGATAGACGGGCCCAATATACTAAGGAAAGAATTTGATATTAATCTTGAGGACATAAAGAAGATCCTAGAGGACATGGGAGATATTAGAATAGGTAAAGTTCTTTTGAATCAATTTGCCCCACATGGCCTTATTGAAGCTATAGCAAACCAAGGATTTGATGCAATCGTCGTTACCGGAGACATCGACGTTAGAATGGGTGTCGAGGCAATGGAAATAATCTACAATGAAAACATTAACACTGTTGCAATAGCTACCAGAGATGCAGATTTTGTCCCAATAGTTGCAAAGGCTAAAGAGCACGGAAAAGAAACAATAGTCATTGGAGCTGAGCCAGGATTTTCAATTGCCCTACAGAACTCAGGCGATTTTGTTATCAAGATGGGAAAGATCCCACCTGAGGCTGAATTGGCTGAAGAAGAAGAGCTTCGCATTGAAGGCGAAGACTTGGAAGATTCCTATTAATTTTTATTTTTCTCCTCTTTTTTTTAAAGTCTTCTAGTAAGTTTTATAAGTTTTGAATACATTAATAGTAGAGTGGAAGCAAGAGATGATAACAGCGTTCTTACAAGGACAGAGATGCAGATAATACGTTCACTGAAGCTGTCTTTTAGGACCTATGATGACCTCGAGAAGGAAGGGGTTGGAGACTCTAAGACATTAAACTCAGCAATTAATGCTCTTTTAGCAAAAAGATTAATGTCTCAGATGATCAAAGAAAATGATCTTGGCTATTCCACAGAATATTTCTTAACACCAAAAGGGCTTGAGATGTCAAAGATACTTGCCCTTATGAGGGTCTATAAGTTCCCTGACGAAGGCATGACGCGATTGAAACTCAAGATTTTGGAATTCTTGAAAGATGAAAAAAAACTTGAGAAGATTACTAATTTTTTAGATATTGAAGAGGCCGAGGTCAAAAGAAATCTTAGGGTCCTTGTAAACACTAACCTCATCAAAAAAGACGAGGACATCTATTCTATCACATATGCAGGGGATAAATTCTTGAGCATCTTCATGAAATAAGTGGTTCTATGGAGATTCTTTATCTTGAATGGAGCAAGGTAGACGAAGCAATTTGGACAATGTGTGATATCATAAAGAGAGACTATGAATTTGATGTCATAGTTGGTATTTCACGTGGTGGGCTTATACCCGCAGTTAGGATATCGCATATTTTTGATAACAAACGATTGCTCCTAATGGAAGCCAAATATTACAAAGACATAGGCGTAAGAGATGATAAACCAAAGATAACCTTACCGTTGAAAAAGGAGGACATAGCAGGTAAGAGGGTGCTCCTAGTGGATGATGTTGCAGACACTGGCGGAACATTAGTAGTTGTCAAGGAGTACATCGAATCGCTATCCCCAATAGACCTAAAAGTAGCCGTCGTTGCTTCAAAACCAATTTCACTGGTCAAACCCGATTACACCGTTTTTAATACCGATAGGTGGATAATATTTCCCTGGGAAAAGATGCCGGTGGAGAAGAAAAAATGAGAAGTTTTATCTCCATGGATATAAATTCAAAGGAAGTTTTGGATAAGATAGATGCATTCCAGAAGAAGCTTAAGAGCAGTGCCTGCCCAATGAAAGCAGTCGAGAGGGAAAATCTCCATCTTACACTTAAATTCTTAGGGGAGATCAGCGAACCATCTTATAAAAGAATCGTTGAATCACTTGAACCCACGCTACAGGAGTTTTCCTCTTTTGAAGTTGAATTAAAAGGTACAGGTTTCTTTCCAAGTATCTCTGATCTAAGGGTCGTATGGGTTGGATTAAACGCCCCAGAGATAGTCTATATACAGAAAGAGATAGAGGATACCGTTAACTCAATGGGTTTTGCTGAGGACAAGAAGTTCGTCCCGCATCTGACAGTTTGTAGAATAAAAAGCTCCCTGAATAAAAAATCCCTTCTAAATGTCCTAGATGATTATAAAAACTATGAGTTTGGGGCTGATATGATAAAAGGAATCAATTTCAAAAAGAGCACACTAACGCCTTCAGGCCCCATATACGAAACTTTAAAAGAATTTAAGCTTAAAGAAGTACAATGATTTCAGAGATAAAGGCGAAAATTCTATCAGAGATTACCCCTTCTGAAGATGAGAGAAAGGAAATATATAACCTCACTAAAACTATCCAGAACCACCTCACAGAGAAAATATCAAATCTCAGTCTAAATGCGAAAGTTGAGATTGTAGGTTCAATTTCTAAGGACACGTGGATTGCTAGAGATAGGGACCTTGACATCTTCATAGTCTTTGATAAGACATACCCTCTTGACGAGCTTAAGAAGATGGGGTTAGTCCTTGGAAAAATTGAGCTTGATGGATTTACCTCTGAAACAGCATATGCCAATCACCCTTATACAATCAATCATTTTAAGGAGTTCAAAATAGATGTCGTGCCCTGCTATGATTCGATAGAGATAATAACTCCAGTTGACAGAACTCCTCACCACACAAGGTTTGTAAAGGAGAACATCGGGGATCTTAGAAACGAGGTCCGTCTCCTAAAGCAGTTCATGAAAGGTGTTGGTGTATACTCCTCTGAGCAGAAGATACAGGGTTTTTCTGGATATCTTTGTGAGCTTCTAATTATCAACTACCGTAGCTTTGACGCAGTCCTAGAGAAAGCTTCAAAATGGAAGCAGGGAGAATATATAGACATCAAGAAATCAGGAAAGAATAATGAGTTCAAAGACCCACTTGTAGTAATTGACCCAGTTGACCCAAAGAGGAATGTTGCATCTGCATTATCAATTGAGAGATTATGCGAGTTCATTCACTACTCGAGGGCCTTTCTAGAGGGGCCTTCATTGGATTACTTCAAAAAGAAAAAGAGGTTATTTGTCAAAAGATTTCCTGAATCTGAGGTCTATGCAATTGTTTTCTCTGGAGAGCTTCTAGACGATATTATCTACCCGCAGCTAAGGAAGAGTGCAAAGTATATCTGGACAATACTTGAAAAGAATGACTTCAAGCCACTTTCATACGGTCTTTTTAAGAAAGGAGAATCCTCTGGGATAGTCTTTGAGCTGGAAAAATATACCCTTTCTCCAATGGTAAAGCACTATGGACCAAAGGTTTTTGATAATGCCAACTACGCTAGCTTTGTCTCTAAGTACAGGGAAACATTCATAGAGGGTGACAGAGCCTGCACCCTAAGACCAAGACAGTTTTCTAAACCATTAAACGTATTCTTAAACATTATAAATGAAAAAGAAGGGCTTGGAAAAAATATGAAGGATATGCCGTTTCTCATATTAAAGGATGAGAAGGCTTTGTCCTTCTTAGCACGTGAAGAATTCGATATATTCATTTAGCGTCTTACGAAATATTTTCTTACCTCATCAACTACTAGGATTGAAAATGCTATTGGAACTATTATTAGCCAGTCTCTTAAGGAAAGTGGTACTGTATGGAAGAATCCCTGTAGGAATGGCAGATTGACGACCGCTATCTGTAGTAAGAACGATACCCCTATAGCTATTAGTAATCCTTTGTTTTCAAAGAAATTTATCTTGAATATTGACTGATCAAATGACCTGCAGTTCAAGACGTTTACAAGTTGGTATGTGACAAACAGCGTAAATGCAGCAGTCCTTGCATAATCCACAGACCCTCCAATATTAGTGAACAGTATGTATGTACCAAGGCCCATTGCAATACCTCCTATGAACATCGAAAGGTACAGCGGACTTGTAAGTATAGGTGAGTTTTTCTTCCTTGGTGGTTTTTCCATCAACGCTTCATGTAGTGGCTCCATTGACAGTGTAACAGCTGGTGGTCCATCCATTATAATATTGACCCAAAGTATCTGGACAGGTAATAATGGCAATGGTGCTCCGGTCATAATAGAAGTAAACATCAGTATAATCGCACCGATGTTTGTAGAAAGCTGGTATCTCAAGAACTTCCTGATGTTGTCGTAGATCCTTCTTCCCTGGCGTATAGCAGTTACTATGGTGTTGAAGTTATCATCCATTAGGATCATGTTTGAAGCTTCCCTTGCAACATCTGTTCCAATGAGCCCCATGGAAACACCTATGTCTGCCATCTTTAGAGCAGGTGCATCATTTACACCATCGCCTGTGACGGCAACTACCTCGCCAACTTCCTTTAGGGTCTCCACTATCTTGACCTTGTGGAATGGGCTGGCTCTATAGTAGACGACGACATCCTTTACAATAGATGCAAACTTTTCCTTTGGCATTTCATCAAGCTCTTTCCCTGATAGTGTCAAATCATCTGCATCTAAAATGCCCGCTTCTCTTGCAATAGAAAGCCCTGTTTCCTTCTGGTCTCCTGTGATCATTGCAACTTTGATCCCTGCTTTTTTGCACAGCGCTATTGCCGATTTTACTTCCTTCCTTAGAGGGTCTTTGAAGAACGCAAAGCCAACAAATGTGATGTCATCTTCACTATCCCCCTCCTTGTATCCAAGAGCAAGTGCCCTAAGCCCCTGAGCAGCATATTTATGATGTTTAGTTAGAATCTCTTCCTTTTCTTCTTTGCTCAACTTTTTTAACTTGCCATTTACGAGCATATTCTTTGAGCGTGTTAAAACGACCCTTGGTCCGCCCTTGATGTAGGTAGTTTTCTTGCCATCCTCATCTATTAGAACGGACATCATCATTTTTTCAGAGTCAAACGGATTTTCCTTTATCCTTTGATTCTTTGGGTGATGGTAGTTCCTTTCTTTTGAGAATATCTTGAGCGCCCCTTCTACTGGGTCACCTATTACTTCTACCTTCTTCCCTTCAGTCTTTACATGGGCGTTGTTACATAGCTCACCAATCTTTAGAAACATATCATGCTTCTTTGGATTAACTTCCTCAGGTTTTAGGAATTCATTATCCACAAAAGCGTTAACGACCCTCATTCTGTTTTCTGTCAGTGTTCCAGTTTTATCTGTGCAGATGAATGTAGTTGTTCCTAGCGCTTCTACCGCTGCAAGCTTTCTGACAATCGCATTGTTTTTAGCAAGTATCTGTGTTCCAAGAGCAAGCGTTACTAGAACTACAATTGGCAGCCCTTCTGGGATAGTAGCAACTGCAAGACTTATCGCTGTCAAAGCAGACTCAACTAGCGCATCCCTCATAGGCATTGATGCAAGAAGCTCTCTGACCAATACAGAAACAAAAAGAAGGGCGCTGATACAAACTGATAGTACCCCTAGCTTCTTACCAAGATTGTCTATGTTCTTTTCTAGTGGAGTGCTACCTCTTTCTTCCATGGATATTAAGCTTGAGATCTTTCCAATGGGTGAATCCTTCCCTGTTAGTATCACAACACCTTTTCCTCTGCCCCTTGTGACAACAGTCCCCATAAACCCGGTGTTTGGGTATCCTTCTTGTGATTTTGATTCAACAGACTTAGAAACAGGAAAACTTTCTCCTGTTAGTGATGATTCGTCTATCTGAAGATTGATTGATTCAATTAATCTGACGGTGGCGGATAGCTTATCCCCATCCTCAATAGTTATTATATCCCCCGGGACAAGTTCCCTTGATGGTATCTCCTTCTTTGCACCGTCCCTTATCACAATAACTTTTGACTGAACCATCGCTTTTAGTACTTCGATAGCCTTATCGGCTCTGTACTCCTGTAAGAATCCCATCACACCATTAACAATTATAACTAGAAATATGACGGCAGAATCCTTTAGATTCCCTATTGCAACAGATAAAATGCCTGCAATTAATAATACAACAATAAGATTGTTCTTGAATTGATTTATGAACTTTTTAAAATTGGACTCTTTCTTTGTCTCGGGAAGCTCGTTATAGCCATAAGTGGCTAGTCTTTTTTCAGCTTCTTTAGTTGTGAGTCCTTCTTTCGTTGCGTCAAGTTTTTTCAGAATATCTTTAATATTTTGATTAGTCCAGCTTTGGTCAATCAGACCTAGATCTTCCATGAGGCATTAAAGCGAAATCACTTTAAAAAGATTGCGGGTAATTAAACTTACTTATTGGTCAGTATTATTATTAATATAATGAATTAAAAAGAGAAAAATAATAAGAAAAGAATCACAATAAGCCTTTTATTGAACTAGATTCTATGAATTCTATGGATATATTCGAATCATTTAATATTGATAATCTGAAGTTCCCAGATTGTTTTGTTGACATTAGATTTCAAAAAAGGTCAAACAATATAGCAAACGTCCAGAACTCTGAACTTGAAGAAGTCTCCTCTAACAGCCAGGCAGGAGTTGGAGTCAGAGCTCTTGTAAATGGTGCTTGGGGATTTTCATCCACAAACAATACTGAAGATGTCCAGAGGTGCATCGATAGCGCTTACAGGATAGCTGTTGCTACTGCTCGTGGGTCCAAGAGGGAGAAGTTTGAGATTGACCCGCCGCTGTTAAGGGGCCGTTCTGAAAACAAGGTAAAGATTGGTCCGGATGATGTTTCACTAGAAGAGAAGATTGACTATGCTTACGAAATAGAGAAAGGTGCAAAGATAAATGGTCTTGTTAAAAATACATCTACCGCTTGCAGCGACTCCACAAACGAGCAGCTCTACATAAATTCTAATGGCAGCGAGATATACGAGAAGACAACGCGCGTTTACCTAAGGGCAGTTTCTACATGTGGCAACGGCTCACTTCAGATGGGTTATGAAGTCATGGGCGGTACAAGAGGTTATGAGATTCTAAAAGAAAAATCTCCAGCAGAACTTGGCAAAGAAGCAACGGATAAATCACTAAGACTACTAAAAGCAAAAAAAGTATCAGGTGGGGAGAAGACAGTTGTTTTGGATCCAAAGATATTGGGTGTATTTGTCCATGAAGCGCTTGGTCACGCATGCGAGGCAGACATTGTTTTGCAAGGTGATTCTGTCCTTGAAGGGAGAATAGGGGAAAAGATTGCTGCAGATGGTGTCAATGTCTATGATGACCCGACATTCCCAGAGAAAAACGGTACCTACTTCTATGATGATGAAGGTATAAAGGCGGAAAAGACATGCCTCTTGAAAGACGGTGTTTTGACGTCTTACCTCCACAACCTTGAGACCGCGTCAAGATTCAAAGCCAAACCAACAGGTAATGGCAGAGCCCAGAACTTTTCCTCAAGACCCTTAGTAAGGATGAGTAACGTCTACATGGGGAGCGGCGACTATAGTTTCGAAGAGCTAATCGACATAAAGGATGGCCTCTACGTTAAAGGAGGCAGAGGTGGCCAGGTAGACACTGCAAAAGGTCTTTTCACCTTTGGTTGCGAAGAGGTCTATGAAATAAAAAATGGTGAGATTGGAAATCTTTTCAGGGATGTTTCTCTTTCTGGCAGCACATTGGAGATTCTAAAGAACATTGAAGGCATCGGAAAAGACTTTGATATTGGTAGCCCAGGAAGCTGTGGTAAAGGGCAGTATGTACCTGTAGATGATGGTGGGCCCCACATAAGGACAAGAGCACTTGTCGGTGGAGAATAAAGAAAAAACTTTTAGAGATAATCTCCATTATTTCTTTTTTTTCTGAAGAAAATAAATCCAAGTGCCGCCCCAACAACTGCAATCAGTGCTATTATTGGTATCCATATTAGTAGAGGGCTTATCCCCGGAGCCTTTGGCATGGCTAGGATCTTAGTATTTGTTTCACTTATCATAGCATCTGTTGTTGCTACCATTGCCTTGTTCCCGACTTTTTCAAATACCTTTCTAGCGTCATTAAAGTTTTGAAGTGCCGCTTCATAGTTTCCATTGTTTAGCTCTTCGTTACCTTTTGCAAACTTATTCATGGCCTCTGCATTTAGCGCCTTGTATTCAACAGCGGTCATTATGTTCTTTTCACATCTCTTTACGGCCTCGTTATCACCAAGCTTTGTGTACATCTCCTTTGCCTTGGAAAACTCCTTTATTGAATCATCAAACTGTGCCCTCAATAGAAGTTTTTCCCCCTCTGCATAGTGCCTCATTGCAAAGATTGTAAGGAAATTATTCTTGAATACAGAGACGTAGTTGCTGCACACAATGATATCCTTGTACCCATCAGAATCAATATCCATAATAGATATAGTTTTTATCGGGCCGTTCACTTTAGTCTCAGAAAGCTTTTCGCCATCAGAAGTAAATATGTAAAACACACCGTCATCAATCATCTGTTTTGACGACGACCAGTTACCTGCTGCAACTAGTATTTCCGGTGTGCCATCAGCTGTGAAGTCGTCGATTGTGACATACCTCACATCCTTTCCAATAGACTGTGGGGTATTCCATAATTTGTACCCCTTGCTATCGTAAAGATATACATTACCATCAACTGTTCCAACGGCAACTTCCTTCTTGCCATCCCTGTTTATATCACCGACACCAAAGGAGTAGATATAGGAGTCAACTATATTCTTCCATAGCTCACCCTCTAAGCCAAACGCTTGCAGATACTTGTAAGACGCTGTTATTACTTCCATCTTGCCGTCATTATTGATATCTCCTGAGTATGTCTGCTCTATAGGGTAGACGTTTTCTATCTCCCAGAGCTTCTTCCCACTTGGATCATATAATGAAAAATTTGGATCCCTCTCCCCTGACGCAATGACATCTGGGAATATCCATGAGAGGTCAATCTTTACCCCTAGAGGGTAATCATCCCATGTTTCATACTCCGATGCTGCAAACTCAGCTGTGTAAAGCTTAAGGGTATAGAATCTGTAAAAATCATTCTTGTTCTGCCACTGGTTTTTTGTTAGTGTATAAACCATGAACGTTGCATCCTTAAATCCAACGATGACTTCAGGTGACTTATCAGAATCAAGATCTGACGCACTAACAGAGTTTATTGGCTTTGTGAAGTAAAGATGCCATTTTTCATTCCCGCTTGAATCAATAAGATAAACAAAATTCTTATCATTGTAAAACAGAACATACCTTTCACTGCCCTTTCTAACAACTGATAGACCCCTTGCAGGCGCATCAAACTTCGTTGACCAGAGGGTTTCTCCGGATAGCTTGTAAGCCCTAAGCTCTCCCGTATCAGTTGAGAGTATAACATCGTGGACTCCATCGCTATCAAGATCCCCAAGGGCAGAAGAGATAGTGCCGTAGTCATGCCTGAAATAGTGTTTTATTGTGAATGGCTCTGGCTCTGCTGAAACTGGAACTACCAAAAGAAAAGAAATAGATACCAGAATGCACAATAGTTGTTTTATATTCATGAATACCGTTAATACATAATACTATATAAAGTTATTGCTTAACGATAGTTAAAATAGTGGAAATCCATTTCCCTTTGCTCCATGAGTTTGGATAGCTCCCCGGTAAAGAATAGCGGCCTTGTCTTAAGGTCAATTGGATTTTGGCAAGAGTTTAAAAACATCGCTATCTTAAATTCCCTCTTCAATGTTTCTATCTTCTCAACAAGCGCATCAACATTCTCTTCAACGGCAGGTTTTAGAAATGGAAGGGCTATGCCGCATGCAGAGGCGCCCAATGCAATGCACTTTGCTATATCAAATCCTGTCCTAACGCCGCCTGAGCCTATGATAGTCCTTATCCCAGCAACCTTGCACTCAGCAATTGATAGGGGTGTCGGTATGCCCCAGTTCCAGAGCCTCTTCACAGTTTCCTTATGTTGATTTGCCCTATAATATTCAACAGCGCTCCAACTTGTCCCGCCTAACCCCGCGACATCAACACCATCAAGAAATGTCAGATGTTCTGCAACCTCTCTCGATATACCTGCACCAGTTTCCTTAGCTATCAATGGGAATGGAAGTTTTTCTTTAAGTTTCTTCAATATTGAAAGGCCATTTTTGAAGGATAGATCACCTTCAGGTTGTGAAACTTCCTGAAGGCTATTAAGATGGACGGCAAGCATATCAGCCTTGATCTCATTTACAGCAAACATCGCCTCTTTTTCAGTGTAACCCTTAACAAACTGCGGGAGACCAATATTGCCTATAAGAAGTATATCTTTGGCATATTTTCTAATATCATAAGTGTGAGTAAGTGAAGGATCTTCGATCATTGCCCGTTGGCTTCCAAGACCCATCCCTATTTCAGTCTTCTGGCATGCCTTTGCTATTGCCTTGTTTATCTTTAATGCCTCTTCGGTGCCGCCTGTCATGGCAGAAATAAATAATGGAAAAGAAAGGCGTTTGCCAAAGATCTTTACTTCAGTTTCTATGTCGTCAAAGTTTACCTCAGGAAGTGCAGAGTGCAAAAATGAGATATCTTCTAGATAGTTGTGCTTCGATTGGACGTCCTCTTCTAGACATATCTTAATATGTTCGAACTTCCTTCTTTCCGTTGTCACCTTTATCTACCTTCTTCCATTTACCATAGGCAAACCCTACAATAAACATTGTTATTGCATAGGAGATTATAGTATATAAAATGTATTCTGTGGTGACAGTTTCAACTACATCAAACCCTTGAAGGATGAGCCAGAACGAGATTATTATTACTACAGCGCCAAGTACAACCCATCCAATAAACCTAACAGTTGGATTCCATCTCATGTCCCTTGCAACATTCTTCGTAAATGCCCCGACTATCCCTATGGCAACAAACGGTATTAGAACACCTAGCCCATAGAAAGTGACCTTTAGAAAAGCTGAAGCGTTTGAGCCTGTTATGGCCTCATCTATAAGTAATGGTAGGATTATTGCTGCGCATGGCAGTTTGATAACAGAGAATATCATACCAAGAGCAAATACACCTAGCAGTCCGTAGGACAGAGCAAGTTTGTGGGTCATCTTCTGTGCAAAGAACTTAGTTGTTATCGGGAGCTCGACAAGATCAAGCCCGCTGTTGATGAGATTTAATCCAAGGACAAATGTTATTATTGCCCCAAATAAGGATATCAAATACTTGTAGGCATCTGGTATTGCTTGGCCAAGCTTTAGGAACATGATGGCAACAAGAACATAAGATGCTGTTATACCAAGACCAAAGAATATTGATTTTAATAATATCATGATTGATTTCTTGCTTGTACCGGCAGTGTATGCAATGATAAACGAGAGAACTGCCAAAAGACAAGGTGAGAAGCTAGAGAAGAATCCTGCACCAAGGGCACCAAGCATCGTGATAGTGCTTACTCCGCCATTTCCTTGAGGCTTTCCAGAAAGACAACCCTCAATTGCACTCTGCATCTTTGGGTCTACCTGGTCAGTTCCTTCAAGCTTCGTTTCCCCACATACAATGACCGCAGGGACAATCTTAAATCCGGCCTCGGAGAACTCTTTATACCCTGCAAGTGAGAAAACATCAACTTCAACAACAGAGATGTTGTAATCCTTTTCATCTATCAGGCTGTACATCTTAGCCTTTGAAGCGGCACACTTCTCGCAGCCTTCCTCGTAGAAGAATCTAATCTGTTTTGAGCTAGTACTTGGAGCAACAACAGGCTCTTCAGGAGTTGTTGTGGGATCAAGTATTGAGTCAAAGACTGCCCTAAGGGAGGCCTCGTCAAGCTGGCTTATTCCCTCAAGCTTTATTGTGCCGTTTACTACCATGGCAGGGGTAATGCTAAATCCAAGATCCTTAAACTCCTTGTACCCTGCTGATGTAAAAGTTTCTATTTCAGTGATATTGAGCTTTCCGCTGTAATCACCTGCGGCAAGTGCATCTAGTGTAACTTTTACCGCGGCGCACTTCTCGCAGCCCTCAGTCTTGAAGAACCTGATGTCTATCTTTTCTTCTTCTGAGGACACAGCTAAAGCCCCAAATAAACTAATGATTAAAAGTGATAATAATGCTATATTAACTAATTTTTTACTCATAATACTCCCTTTTGGCCGTAAAATGAGATAATAAAAATCATATTTAAAGATAATGGTTATTTATTCTAGGTTTTTAAGAGTATTTTTACAAAAAATCAGTATAAGTGGCAGGCAACAAAGTGATTTTTCCCAACTTCGATAAGCTCTGGCTCCTTAGTTTCACAGATCTTTCCTATCTTCTTGAAGCATCTTTCATGGAACCTGCACCCGCTTGGCGGATTAATCGGGCTAGGGACATCCCCTTCTAGTATGATATGCTTTTGTCTTATCTTTGGATTCACGCTAGGCACAGCAGAAAGCAATGCTTCAGTGTATGGGTGTTTTGGATTTTTGAAGAGGGCCTTTTTTGGGGCAATCTCAACTATCTTCCCAACATACATAACCCCCACTCTATCGCAGATATGCTTTATCACACTAAGGTCATGAGTGATGAAGAGGTATGTGAACCCGAACTCCTTCTGCAGATCCTGCATCAAGTTTAGTATCTGCGCCTGTATTGATACATCTAAAGCAGAAACAGGTTCATCGGCAACGACAAACTCTGGATTCAACGCCAGTGTTCGTGCTATCCCTATCCTCTGCCTCTGACCGCCTGAAAACTCGTGAGGGTATCTGTTCATCTGTTCGGAAGTTAGCCCAACCTTTTCCATTATTTCTTTGATCTGCTCATGCCTCTCAGACTTGGGGTAAAGGTTGTGGATCTCCATTGGCTCAGATATAATGCTGCCAACAGTCATCCTAGGGTCAAGTGATCCGAATGGGTCCTGGTAAACTATACCCATCTTTGTCCTGTAACTCCTCATCTCTCTTCTTCCAAGGTGAGTAATATCTTCCCCTCTAAAGAGTATCTTCCCACTATCAGGCTCATATATCTTTAAAACAGTCTTGCCACAGGTAGTCTTCCCGCAGCCGCTTTCACCGACAAGGCCAAGGATCTCCCCCTCCATTATCTTAAATGAGACATTATCAACAGCTTTCACAACACAAGATTTCTGTAGAAACTCTGCCTTTGTATTGAAGTATTTCTTAAGTTCAATGACCTCTAGGATTTCCATGGTAGCTCCTCCAAATAGCATCTTGACAGGTGGCCGTTTTCTTTCTTTTCCAAAGGCGGCTCAGCTGTTCTACATATATCCATAACATATCGGCATCTTGGGTAAAACTTACACCCTTTCGGGAGATCAATAAGATTAGGGACATTGCCCTTAATTATCTGTAATCTTTTTTTATCAACATCAAGCCTTGGAATTGCATTGTTGAGGCCAACAGTATATGGGTGCAAAGGATTTTCAAAGATATTTTCTACGCTCCCTTGCTCAACAATTTTCCCTGCATACATCACGGCAACATTTTTGCAGGTTTCAGCAACTACACCGAGGTCATGGGTAATAAGAAGGACAGCAGTTGAAAAATCATCCTTTAGATCTTCGATTAGCCTAAGTATCTGCGCCTGTATTGTGACGTCAAGAGCAGTTGTGGGTTCATCTGCTATCAGTAACTTTGGATTGCATGAAAGTGCCATTGCTATCATTGCCCGCTGCCGCATGCCGCCTGAGAGCTGGTGAGGATACTCTTTGATTCTTTTTTCTGCCTCAGGTATCCCGACTACCTTTAGCATCTCTATTGACTTCTTCATTGCTTCCTTTCTGTCGAGATTCTGGTGTAGCATTAGAACCTCTATTAGCTCATCACCAATCGTGAACAACGGGTCAAGAGAAGTCATCGGCTCCTGGAATATCATCGATATGTCTTTTCCCCTTATCTTCTGCATTTCTCTCTCAGATTTATTGACGAGATCCTCTCCTTCGAGAAGAATACTGCCGCCTACTATTTTTCCAGGTGGATTTGGGATTAATCTTATGATGGAAAGAGCTGTGATCGACTTACCGCATCCGCTTTCACCGACAAGGCCAAAAGACTCCTTTTTATCGACAGAAAAACTAACACCATCTACGGCCTTCACAACACCATCATCAGTAAAGAAATGGGTCTTAAGATCTGAAACTTCCAGTAGAGGCTTTGTCATATCTTTGTACCTCCTTTGAGCCTTGGATCAAGCGCATCCCTCAACCCATCACCTAACATGTTTAGAGAGATCACTGAGATAAGAATTGCAATACCTGGAAACGTTGCAGCCCACCATGCGCCTGTGACTAGGTATTTTCTTGCAATAGAAAGTGAAAGGCCCCACTCAGGGGAAGGTGGCTGTGCACCGACGCCAAGGAAACCAAGAGCAGCAGCATCAAGTATTGCAGTTGCTAGCATAAGGGTTGAGTATACAATAAGAGGAGCTAGGGAGTTTGGAAGCACATGTTTGAATACTATCCGCCAATCTGAAGCGCCAAGAGAGTGCTCTGCTTCAATGTACTCCATCTCCTTTATTGACAAGACTGCACTTCTTATTATCCTAGCCATCTGAGGAGTGTAGACTATACCTATGGCAAGCATTGCCTTGTCTATGCCCCTTCCTAGTGTCCCTGCAACTACAAGTGCGAGCAAAAGTGCAGGATAGGCAAAAAGTATATCCGCTATCCTCATAAGAGCGCTATCAATTATTCCGCCTTTGTAGCCGGCGGTGAGCCCTAACAATGTTCCAGCGACCAATGCGAATGCAAGAGCAACAAATCCAACGCTAAGTGTTACTCTTCCACCATAAAGTAAACGCGAAAGTATGTCCCTGCCTAGATTGTCTGTGCCTAGAGGGTATCCTGCAATGCCGTCCTTGGACCAGAACCCAGGCTTTAATCCACGGTCAAGGTCGACATCATCAGGTGCATGAGGGGCAAATATAGGGGCGCCTATGCAGAGTATAAATATAACAATAAGCATGCCTAGGCCTACCATTGCAGTCCTGTTCTTCCTAAGCTGCTTTAGTGTAATCTCTGTCCTTGTCCTCTGCTTTACTTCGATTGGATTTTCGTTATCCATCTTATCCCTCATACTTTATTCTTGGATCAATATAGACATAGATGATGTCTGTTATCAGATTAACAACAACAAACAAAGTAGCAAAAAATAATGTGAAACCCTGAACCACAGGATAATCATAGGCGAGTATTGCATCAGCAATGTATTTCCCAAGCCCAGGAAGGGTAAATATAGTTTCAGTAAGAACTGCCCCTCCCATAAGCATACCTAGCTCCATACCTATGACTGTGACTATAGGTATCAAGGCGTTTTTCACTGCGTGCTTATAGATAACTGAACGCTCAGATAATCCCTTCGCCCTCTCAGTCCTGATAAAATCCTGCCTCAGTACTTCGAGCATAGAAGAGCGTGTCATCCTAGCAACAGTCGCCATGGGTATTGTCGCAAGGGCAAACCCAGGAAGGATGAGGTGCTTTAGGCTATCGACAAATGCTGGCCAGTTCAGTGTCAGTATGCTATCAAGGACATACATGCCCGTTATCCGCTCTAGCATTATGCCGGTAGTCAGCCTCCCACCAACGGGAGTAAGCCCCAGCTGCAGGCTGAATATGTATATCAACATAAGGCCAAGCCAAAACACAGGCATCGATACCCCAAAAAGGGCACCAATCATGACGCCATAATCTGCTATGGAATACTGTTTGACTGCAGATATGACGCCTGCAAGAATTCCAATAATAGAAGCTATGACTATTGCAAAAAGTGTAAGCTCAAGAGTCATGGGTAACCTTTCCAATATCTCGTTTATCACAAGATCTCTTGATTCTATTGACCGCCCAAGATCCCCTTGCAAAGCCATCCTTAGCCAGTAAAAGTACTGGACATATATCGGATCGTTAAGATGATACTTTTCCCTGATATTCTCTAAAACTTGTGGAGATGCATGCTCACCTGCAAGATGGACAGCCGGATCCCCCGGGGCGAGCCTAACTAAACTGAATGTGATTATTGAAACCCCAATTAATACTATGACTAATAATCCTAATCTTTTCAATATGTATTCTTTCATTTTAACCCTCTAAAAAAAAAGAAAAATTAATTTATTTTTCTTTGTATACTGGATAGAAGAACTTCCTATCAGTTGGGTGTATGACAAATCCCTTGACATTGCTCTTAAAGGCGAGGTTCTGGTCTGCATGTGCAATAAAGACATGTGTACCTTCGTCAACAATCATCTTGTTTGCTAGCCTGTATAAGGTGTCTCTTTGGGTCTGGTCATATGTCAATAGGGCGTTGTTTAGAACCTTCTGTAATGGCGGATTTTTCTTAAATCCGTAGTTACCAGCGCTACCAACTGTACACACGTGGTCGGAGTATAGAACGTTCAAGAAGTTATCTGGGTCACCGTTGTCACCGGACCAACCGAGCATAATCATCTGGGCTTTTCCGGCCTCGGCATCCTGTAGATATGTTCCCCAGTCTTCTGTGAATAACTCTACCTCTATACCAACTTTTGCTAGATCGCTCTGTATAGCCTCTGCAATTCCAGTTGGTTCTGGGAAGTATGGTCTGGATGTTGAGCCCATGTGCCATAGTGTTACCTTGAATCCCTCTTCGTACCCTGCATCTTCCAAGAGCTGCTTTGCCTTCTCAGGATCATATGGGTATCCAGTTAACTGGTCGTTGTACCCGAGTAATCCTGGTGGCATACCCTGTGTGGCAACACTTGCTGCACCCTTGTATAGATTCTTTACTATGGTCTCTTTGTTTATTGCATATGCGATTGCCTGTCTTACCCTTATATCCTTGAAAGGCTCAAATGCGCCTGGTACAGCTACTTCTTCGCCATCGTCCCACTGGTAGTTACCATTCTTGTCGACATACCCTTCACCGCAGTTTAATGCGATGTAACCGATGTTCATACCGGCCTGGGATACTAGCTGTAGTTTTGGATCATTCTTGATTATCTCAAGCTGTGCTGGGTCTGGGTATTCCATACCGTCAATTTCCCCTGCCTGTAAAGCCATAAGCCTTGCAGATGGGTCAGGTATTACCCTGAATATTAGCTGGTCAAGGTAGGCTTTTCCTCCCCAGTAATCTGGGAATGCCTTTAGGGTGATGTGGTCATCCTTTACCCATTCGACAAACTCAAATGGCCCTGTACCCACTGGATTTTTGAAATAATCGTCGCCATACTGCTTTGCAGCCTTCTCACTTACAATTGCAGCAGTGAACATGGCAAGGCTTGTCATCATTGAGGAGTTAGGCTTACTCATATGGATTGCCACAGTGTAGTCGTCTATCTTCTCTACACTTTCAATATCGCTGAACATGTATCCCCAGTATGCCCATTCTCCCTTGTCATGATACCAGTTGTTTGGATCATACTGCCTTGCAAATGAGAATACAACATCATCAGCTGTCATTTCTCCGAAGTTCTTGTGGAATTTTACTCCCTTTCTTAGTTTGAATGTAATTGTCTTTTTGTCCTCAGAAATAGTCCACTCTGTTGCGAGTGCTGGCTTGATGCTTGTGGTGCCCTCTTCATACATGACAAGTCCCTCATGTATGTTATCCATCCTCTGTATCGATTCCCCATCAGTAACATCGGCTGGATCGAGTCTGGCAGCATCACCGCTGGAACCAAAGACTAAAGTGCCTCCGTATTTGGAAGTTGCATCTGTTGTGCTGGGGGGCGTTGTTGTCCCTTGGTCAGCACAACCACCAAAAATAGATGATAGCATTATTACAGCTATCATGAGTCCAAGTATCTTATTTTCTTTTTTCATTGATTTCACCTTAGAAACTCACCACAATTAAAAGAGATTATTCTATTTAACGTTTTCCGTATTAAATAATTCTAAAAAATTTTAATTAAAACAAAAATAAATTAAAAATAGATTATGGAACTCTTGTCGTGAGGTCCTTTATCTTGGCATTTGAGCCTAATTCATCGTATGTGTAGTAGATTGCCCCAGAATAGACCCCGCTCTTTTTTGCCTTAAGATATATGTTTAGATCAACCGTTTGACCGCCCACCATATCCCCTATGTAGAACCTGTTGCCGTTGATGGCTATTGTGGGGGCAGCGCTTACAAGATCAAAGTTCGAGTAGTAATCTTCTGATATTATCACAACTACATTTGTAGCTTTGCCATTACCGTGGTTTTTAATAGAAAGTGATATGTGATTCACACTGTCAATTGTTTCAGTATTATAAGATATCCCTGCAAGTATTAGAGGGGTGCCTGTTTGAGTAGTTGTTTCAGTGGTCGTGGTGGAAGTTTGAGATGTTTCTGTAGTAGTTGAAGTCGTCTGAGGAGAGCTTGAGGTGCTTGTAGGAACTACCTTCTGCCCGACACAACCACTAAATACAGATGATAGCAGTACTAAAGCTATCAACAATCCAAAAAACATATTTTTCTTCTTCATTTAACCACCAAAAATCATGAAGGAACTCTTGTTGTTATGTCTCGTATCTTAGCAGATGTTCCAAGCTCATCATAGGTGTATGTTATAGCCCCCGAGTACACGCCGACTTCCTTTGCCCTAAGATTGATATCAAGTTTGAATGACTTACCCCCGTCAATATTGCCCACGTAGAACTTATTGCCCTCTACCTTTATCCCTTGGTCTGTGCTGACAAAATTAAAATTCGAGTAGTAATCGTCAGATATCTCTACAATGACATTAGTTGCCTTGCCTTTACCATAGTTTTGAAGGGACAGATGAATATGGGCCTCCCTGTTAACAGTCTCTGTGTCATAGGATATTCCGGATAGTATCAGTGGCAGATCTTTAATTGCAACGCGTCCCTCTGCTGCGGTAGATACAGCGCTTGTGAAGTTTGGGCTTGCACCGTTAATAACTCTGACAGTCTCTTCATACGTCCTCTCCCTATCGACCCCTGCTATTATTGCTATGGTGTCAGCATGGCCGTAAGGGTCGGGTTTGATGAAGGTGTACTTCTGGTCTTCTTGTCGTATGAAGTCCATTTCAAGGTTATCAAGGTAGCGCTTTACTATATCCCCTGTCCCATAAGGTGAATCCGGGCCCCCAAGGATCACTATAAGCTTTGAACCTTTAAGTGATTCAAAATCTTCAGGCCCCAAAAACTGTGGGAAAATGCTGTACCCTCTAAAATATTCCTCTAGCAAAGGCTTAGAAACGACGTCTATATTGTTTGAGATAACAACAACTTCGTTTTGTGCGGCTAAAGGTATGATAGCCCCTATGCTAAAAAGCATTATAAAAGTAAGAAATATAGGGATTAATTTATTTTCCATGAATAATAATTCTTTTCTTTATATATAAATTTTATTAAAGTTAGAGTTATATAACAGATAGATTATATATTATTAGATCCTATAGATGGGCATGGCCCTATTTATTGGACAAAGGAGGTAATAAAATGGCACAAAAAACATCTTGGATATGGTGGTTGTTACCTATATTGCTTGGTATCATAGGTGGAATAATTGGATTTTTATTTGTTAGGGGCAAGGATTCTGTAAAAGCTAGGAACCTTCTTATTGTTGGGGCTATAATCTCTGCATTAGGATACCTCTTCAACTATCTATTCCTTGGATTCGCTCCATTCTAGAATAATAATTTAATTTGTTTTATTTTTTTTAATTTAGAGGAATAATATTATTAGATAAAACAATGTGAAACGTTAGAGAGTTATTTTGATTAAAATAAGCTATAATTTAACTCTAAATATTTAATTTTTTGAAGGTTTACACAACAACTATATATAACGGCCGGATCAAAACATTATCAGCTTAACAACAAGGAGGTAATACTATGAAAAAAATGATAACTATATTTGTTGCAGTTGCATTGATAGCATCATTTGGTGTCGGAGCTATTGCCGGTGCCAATGAAGATGCTTTTGCAAACGCAGTAATTGACGAGCAGGCGCAATTAGCTTTGGAAAAGGCAGCAGTAGAATTTGCCAACGGCAACGATACTGAAGGCCTTGCAGCAGAAGAGGACGCAACGAACAACTTTGGTAAGACAAAACTTGGATTCCACAAGATATCTGGTGCAGTTATTTCTGCATCATATTACTGGAAGGCTAAACCTGGTACTTGGATAAGAACTCACAAGCCACGTCCTTCAGCGGTGGCCTGATAAAAAATTTAATTTATTTTTAATTCTTCTTTTATTAAAGTCATTTAAAACATTGTGAAACATCATTGACCTTATTTTTAGAATCTAAACTTTATCCTGCCTTTTTCATATCAAATAATTGAAGGTTACACCACAACTATATATAGTAACATCACTAATCAATTATTAGTCAAGAGGTAATACCATGAAGAAAATAATAACCTTGTTTATTGCAGTTGCATTACTCGCATCATTTGGCGTCGGCGCTATAGCCGGTGCAAACGAGGATGCTTTCGCAAATGCAGTAATTGATGAAGAAACGCAAATCGCTTTGGAAAAAGCGGCAGTTGAGTTTGCAAAAGGCAATGACACAGAGGGTCTTGCAGCGGAAGAGAATGCGACAAACAACTTCGGTAAGACAAAGCTCGGGTTCTTGAGAATATCTGGCGCAGTTATAACAGCATCATATTACAGACCTTGTGCAAAAGCTGGAATGGTACATAAGCCAATTGGAACAGTTGTGTGCGCAACATTTCTCTAAATTAATTTTTTATTATTTATTTTTATTATTCTTTTCTTATTCTAGTTGTTTTGGATGAAGATCTATAATAGATATTTTATAGCTTTCAAATGAGTGAAAAATCGATATAGTTTTATTCATTTGATTATTATTCTCCTCGATGTCGATTTTTATTCCAATAGACTATGACGGGAGGAGATACCCGGAAGATATATCTCCCAAAATAAAGGAAGTTGCAGCAAATTTTGACATGGCTTATTTAAGGCCATTAAAGGAATATTCCCTGCATACAGAGTATTCTTATGGGAAAAGAAAATTCAATAGTGATGCTATATCAAACTTTAATACCATAAAAGAATCCCAAAGGGATTTTGTCCCGATGTTATGGGCAAATGAAAAATGGGCTATGGAGTTCAGCGATTTCATATTCAAGATCGTCGGCAATAATAGGCCGCCAAAAATAATAGAGATACACCCACCTTTCAATGATTACTGTACTTGTATTGAAGATTTCTTAAAAATTTATGGATTGTTTGAGGAGAGTATTTCTAAAAAATATCCAGAAACTAATATCTTCATTGAGAATAGGTATGGTACTCTTTACAGGGGTGGGAAGTTCTTGATATCAAAGGCAGATGAAATTGAAAATCTTTGCAAAGTCATTTCTAGAATGTCCCTTAAATTAAGGATAGTCCTAGACTTCCCACAGCTCTTCAGCGCATATAATCTGGGCCCAGGAAAGTTTACTGAGGACAAGATTGTTTCCTTAATGAGGGCTGTAAATCCATTCAGGGAGTATGTAAGGGGCGTGCATCTATGGGGGAAGAAGGACTATGGAACCGGAAGGCAAGTGTCACATATGGGTGATCTTGATACTTATTTCGTTGAAAAGGAGTTGAAAGAGATCTTCCTAAAAGAGCTCTATGATCTCTTAGATGACGGCATTCAAAGGTATTTTGTCCCTGAGGTCAATAGTTCTGATCAGGATTTAAGAAGTATTATTGAGGATTTAAAGAGATATGGATTTAAATTCGTTTAAATAGCAAATCTTAAAAAGGTTGGGCCATAGTTCTTTTAATCTCACCTGCCGGGGTGGCTTAGCCTGGTTATAGCGCACGGCTCATAAGCATGAAACAAGGCTGGGAAACCGTGAGGTCGCGGGTTCGGATCCCGCCCCCGGCACCTTT
>JAMNZA010000080.1 GCA_023622545.1 Methanobacteriota archaeon
TCCTTGGATAAAGTCCTGATACTCAATTGGGTAGTGGTAGAATGGCAGTCTTAGCTTCAAGAAGCTAGGGTTAATTGATGGCTGCTCTTCGTATCCGGGCTTTCTCTTTGGACCGAAATATCCGATTCCTGACATTTTTTTTCCTCCATTTTTTAGCTTAACCTAGTTTTTTTAGTTAAACCAATTTTTCTGTGATAAAAATATATATAAGGTTTTCTATAAAATTATATTCTATTAATATAATAAAATAAAATATTTAATAAAATTTTAAAAAAAATAAAAATAACATAATTTTAAAATATATTCTCGATATATTAAATATAATATAAAAAAAATTTATATAATACTATATTTTTTAGATTACCCTAACTTCATATCAAATTAATCAAACGATTAATTAGAAATATAATTAAAATAAAAATAGACTAAATACCTTTGTTAAAATAATCCATTAATGACTTTACTTCATCTTCAGCTATGTTTCTAGATAAGTATTGCCTAATCGGTTCGTATTTTAACTCCAGATATTTTACTTCTTTACGGATATATACTTCAATTCTATCCAGCATAAAGTAGGATCCAGCTTCAGTGTCTAAGAACTCATCTTCATGGTTACGGAATGTTTTCTTAACTTGTTTCATAAGTTCAACGTATTTCAATATATTTTCCTTAGATTTAACTCTTTCAAATCCTGCTTTTATATAATCATCAAAAATATCCGTTAAAGTTTTGTAATCAACGGAATCTGAATCTTTCATAGAGTTAAGCCCGTCTACAAATTTTGCAAGTAACATTCTAGCATTGTGCTCGTACTGATAAAAATTTGAAAAAGATTTCTCTAGTGTTTCGCCTTCTTTTTTTGACAAGAACAATTTGGCGGTAGGTATGTAATAGTCTGCCTTAGATTTAAATCTTTTAACATCTTCGATTTCCTCAATGTTTCTCATAATGAATTTAATATTCTCTGGAGGTATTGATCTAGTGAATATATTTAAGGCATAACTTACTTTGTAAGCTTTTTCTTTATCCTTTAATACATTGCCTTTTTCATCGACTATGATAAGTTTGGATAGTTCTTGTTTTGTGAACTTTTTTGAATAGTACAATGCACTATAGTATAAGTGATTCCCCAATTTAACAGGTTTGTATAATTCAAAGACTTCCTTATCAGTTTTAAGACTATTAAAAGAATCTAAAATAGGCCCCTCTTCTAGTTGGGCAAGCCATGGTATAGGCGCAACTTTCTTTTTCGAGATTAGTTTCATTGGATAACACCACTAGTATTTGTCTGGTCTTGCAACTATGAAGTACACAATTGCACACAATACAACAGAAATTACTAGATTTCTTATAGTAACTTGTCCCTTCATGTACGCATTAAGCAATAATACTCCGATAATTAACAAAAGTACATATCTAAAAACTTCTGACATCTCCATAGTATCATTTCTCCACTATATATCTTAAGTATACAAATTGACTTAATAAGAAGACCCCAATGAACCAAATCCACTGAAGTGCCCCTTCCCTAGGATGACCATCAAGAAGACGACCAATAGCTAGAAGACCACCCAAGATAACTATCGTAGAAATTATTAAGAATGGAACATTTCTTTTAAGAAACATTTTTGACCTCATTCTTTTTCGTTTTGAAATTTTTGGAGTAACCATTATATCCCTAACCATTAGCAATTTAAAAAGTTTATAAGTTTTTGCATGAAGAATGACAATGTGTTATAAGAATTAAATAACAAGTTTTAGAATAAAATATAAAAAATAAAATAAATTAATTTATTTATTTCTTCTTCTTTTCGCCACTTGGTTCTCTTTCAACTAGAATGTGTAAGATTATACCAACGAGTAGACCCATTGCTGGTGCTGCTGGTGCTGAGAAGAATGCGCTGTACTGACCAAATATCGGTCTCCATAGAGTAACGTAGTTAGCCATGATCAAAGCACCTGTCATTATACCTGCAATAGCTCTCTGGACGTTGTTTTCACACATTTCCATGGCAAGGTATGAACATAGGTAACCCTGGATTAACAAGGTAAGACCAAGTCCGATGTTCTTTGCCGGTAGCATTATCTGAACGATTGAGTTTAATGCCAATGCAAAGGACATACCCCAGAATATGCTTGTAGCTCCTCCCCAGTAGGTGTATTCCTGCTCTGGTGTGGAGTGCATGTATCTGTTAACTACCAATGCCTGACCTCCAGTCCACTGTGGACCTAGGAAGGGTGGGTATGGTAAGAATAAGCCTTGTACAAAGTTTCTCAATGCACAGATTATGTGGGATCTTCCGATTGGTACTACTAGTTTTTCATCTGGTCTTGCTTCGTCTGCCTGCTTAATCAATGCCTTTAAGACGATGAAGTCTCCGAACACAATGATGTAAGCTACTATGGCTACTGCAAATCCAGATCCGAACATTATAGCTGATGGCATTCCGACTCCAAAGACTGATACCTCGTTTATCATTCTGTCGAATGGCATGTCAATGAAGACCTGACTGAAAACTTTATTGATATCAAGTTTGATTTCTCCGGTTATAAGACCGAGGATGTATCCTATGATAAATCCAGGAACTATACCGAATCCACCTATCCAGGCAAGTATCTTGTTCCTCTTTCTCCACGCGATTGCTCGTTTAGAGAACAGTAAGAACAGTGACAGAGCTGCTGAAACTAAGAAAGATACTGGTAGATCTTTTACGAATGGCTGAGCTGGGTTGAAGATTCTCTCTACGGATGCGATACCGGATCCGAGAAGGATACCAGCTGTGATTGATGTTGGGATCTTTTCAACGAAAGTTGTACCAAGTCCAGTAAGACCGAACACCAAGAAGATTACAGCCAATATTAACTGGGCTGCAATAAGAGCCTGTGTTCTTTCTATGTAAACTCCTGTTGGGCCAACTACTTCCTTTGAGAATGTCTCATAGTAGGCTGTATAAATTGGGATACCAGGAGTAATCCAACCGGCGACTGATGGGTCACCAAAGGATGTGTGCCACAAGTAGAAAATGTTGTTTATCAATACCATTAGAACGGCTACTTCGATTGGGAATCCCATCGTAGCTTGCATAATACTTGTAATACCTAGCGGTACACATGCCAAAATCATTCCTTGGATAAAGTCCTGATACTCAATTGGGTAGTGGTAGAATGGCAGTCTTAGCTTCAAGAAGCTAGGGTTAATTGATGGCTGCTCTTCGTATCCGGGCTTTCTCTTTGGACC
>JAMNZA010000118.1 GCA_023622545.1 Methanobacteriota archaeon
ATCTTATAAATGGAAACCTATCCTAGAATCAATAAAGCCAAATGTTTCTATGAAAAATGTTTTCATTGCCACCATGATTGGTATTTTCTTCAATAATATTACGCCGGGGGCTAGAACAGGTGGGGAGCCGATGAAAACATTCATGATATCCAAAGAAGAGGATATCAGTCCAGTAGAAACTGTTTTTGCAACTGTTACAGTAGACAGGATAGTAGAATCTTTACCCTTCTTTGTTCTTGCTATTTTTTCCGTGTTATATGTAAATCTTTTCTTTACAGTTAAATGGGGGGTTATTGTTATACTATCCTTCATAATTATTGGATATGTATTAGTTCTCTTAGTCGCCTCTTATATTTGTTTTAATAAAAATGCAGGAGAAAAAGTTGTTTTTAGTTTCTTGACAATAATTGGCAAGTTTTCTAATAGAATTAAGAAATATGAAGACCTTGCTTTGTCAATGGTTGAAAATTTCCATACTCAGTTTCAATTAATATTAAAAAGTAGAAACAATCTATACAAATCAATTTTAGCTTCTATATGTATGTGGGTATCATGGATACTAAGAACATACTTCGTATTTTTGGCATTAGGTAAACCATTAAATCCTGTATTGGTAATTTTAGTAACAACAATAAGTCTTCTTATGGGATTTATACCCTTCTTGCCAGGAGGTATTGGTATAGTTGAAGTTACTATGTCCGTATTATACGCGGCTTTAAAAGTCGGAAAGAATGTTGCTGTCACTGCTACAATTCTTGATAGAATAATCTCATTTTGGTTTGTTCTAATACTGGCAGGCATAATATCTAGTTATAATCTTCCAAAATTTAAAGATATGAAATCAGAGGCAAAAGCAAGAATGACTGACTTCAATGCAGAAAAAGAACAGATGGATATTTAAATAGAAACAGATACTATAAATTAATTTTATATACTTTGTGTAATAAATTTGATAAGGTGAATTCGTTGAGGGTGAGAGAAGCTTCGTTTAGAGACAGATATAATATATTCGATCTTATTGATAGTTTGCATAGTGTACCCCTTAAGTCAACAGATGAAGTAGCTAGTTTTAATAAAATATTAACCGAATATATCAAAAATCCTAACATAAAAATATTTGTTGCAGAAGAGAATTTATTGGACAGTGTTGAGATTTGTGGATTCTTGACTATTTTTGTTAAACCAATATTATTTTACAGCTACAATGTATGTCACATTGAAGACATTGTCATAAAGGACGAGTATAAGGGTAAAGGGGTCGGAGCAGGATTACTTGAAGCCGCAATAAACTATGGTAAAAAAATTAAATGTAAGTACATAACAGTATCTATAGAAGGTGGCGACCCTATGAGCAAGAAATTCTATAAATCTTGTGGATTTGTTGAAAATTCTCTTGAAATGAAATACTACCTATAATATTCTATTTCTTAATATTTTTTTTAATAAAAACCTATTAAAATTATATTCGTGATATTATGAAGAAAGAAATACTTAGTTTTGAGATAGGATCTGTCATAAAGATTTTTTTCTTTATGGGTTTAATTCTTGGACTTATTTTGGGGATACTTTTTGCAATTACATATTCCATAGTAGGAATATTTGGACCTAACATGTACCCTGATGTATTCCAAAATGTTCCTAGAAACACTGGTGCTTTAGTCGGATTAATTGGAATTATAGTTTTCCCTTTGGTATATGCAATACTTGGAGCTATTTTTGGACTTATTCTAACTGGATTTTACAACATCGTTTCAAGAGCAGTTGGCGGCATTAAAATTGATATTAAAGAATAAGTTTAGAAGATAGTTTTTTATATTCAATTTTCATTTCTAAAACAAGATGAATATAGAAATAATAAAGGATATTCTTAATCAAATAAAAAGTGAAGAAATATACAATGTTGATATTCTAGATGACGAGGAACCACAATTTAGTGATTATAGATATAATTCATATCCTTTAAAAAATGACAATGTTAAGAAATTTATTCATTCTAATAAAGACTCTAGAATTTGCTATATTGACGGAGGAAATATTGATTTAATATCTTCGCCATCTTTTTATTTAGGATTAGTTAGGGTATACTTTAATATGTTTAGAAATAACAAAGTAATCACGCCTAATGTAATATCTCAAAAATATGAATTTTATGTATTAGGTAAATCACTAGGAAAAGATAGAGATATTAATTTTACCTTCAAACTATTCCCTTTCGTCAATGACAATAGAATTAATACAAATGAAGTTGATTTAACTTTTGATTCAAAAGATCCTAGTATATCAAATCAAAATTTCAGAGCACAATTAAATTCTGTTTGTGGAATAGCAAGAAGATTCTTAGAGTGGAAGGTTTCTGAAGTTATAATCGATGAAGAACTCGATAAAGGTGATATTCTAGTTAGGGATGGATCACTACAGACGGCTATTAAGGGGGAATCCGATTTCTCAAAAAGAGCATATGCAGCCGCAGATAAAAAAGAAGTTACTTTTTGTGGTGTTGCTAAAAGCTCTAGACTTTATACAAACAAAGGGAGGTCTTTGTCCTATGCAATCAGGTTAATTGGGAATAAATCTTATCCGAATGATATGTGGTACTACCACCCTATTGTAGATATCAATTACCTTGATCATAATGCCGAAATGTATTTTGTGAAGTTCCATCCGTCTTCAAGATATGTGTTTAGATTTGAAATTCAAAAAAATAGGGTTAAAATTTTAGGAGAAGAAGGAATTAAAGAAGTATTGGGATTAATCGCTTCTAATTCTATGGACCTTAGATTTCCAGGATACCCATTTGGATTAGTCGATGCAGATTATATTGCAAGGGTTAGAAATGATGAAAAAGAGACGCATACGGCTTTGTTCAGATCCTTATGTGACGATGAAAAAATTATAAAGTTTATCAATGAGAATACCAGTGTAGAGGATGCACATGGTGTTCTTGATAGTCTGCAGGGAATTTAGGAGATGATAACTTTGGATATAGTAGGTAAAATAGTGTCAGGTGATTTTAGCGGTGTTATAATAAGGCAAAAAACTGGAGTTGATTTGGAACTTGGTGAATTGCTGGTAACAAGAGAAGATAATGATTATTTTATAATGCAGATTTATGATATTTCTTATGGCTCTCAAATACCTGAAAGAATAAGGAGCCTTGCAGCAGGTCTAAAACTTGAGGAGCAATCAAATTTATCTTTCATAGACGATGAAATTTCAAACTTTATTCTTGTTAGCCTTAAACCAACCCTTTTTGTAACTCCTAATAGGTACCATTTACCTAAGAGGCTCCCAAAATTCTTTTCAACCATTGAAAGAATAACTGAAGCTGACATCAAATTTTTGGAAAAACCTAATCAACCGCTCTACTTTGGTAAAATAAGAAGTGGTTCAAGAGTATTAGACATAGATGTTTTCCTTAAGGGGGATGACGTTATCACCCATCACGTATTGATCTCTGCATCAACTGGAAAAGGTAAATCTAATCTTGTCAAGGTACTAACCTATAATTTACTAAATGAGAGCTACGCTGGACTGTTAATTATAGACCCACACGATGAATATTACGGAAGGACAAAAAAAGGACTCAAGAACCATCCAAACGCCAATAACAAAGTCATATATTATTCTACAAGCCCAACTCCAGGTTCTAATACATTGGTGCTGGACATAAAAACAATAAAACCTTGGCATCTAAATGGAATAGTGTCCTTGACCGAAGCACAATTGGAATGTATATACTTATTTTATAATAGGGACAGAGAAAAATGGATAGAAAACATTGTATTGGCTGAAAATGACGATGTAGTTAATACACAGACTCTTGCAGTCCTGAAAAGAAAATTTAACAATATTTTTGGGATATCTTCTGATGGCAATGCTCTCCATTTTAGGAGTGGCCTTTTCTCAAATAATAGCGGTATCACCACCATCCAAAATGTGATTGATTACCTCCAAAATGGAAAAACAGTGATTGTTGACACTTCAAAACTTGGGGGTGAAGTTGAGCTTTTAATAGGAGGGATATTTGCCGAAGGCATCTTTTCTAAATATAAAGATCTTAGCTCAAAAGGAGCACTCTATGACAAACCTTGTGTCAGTATAATAATAGAGGAGGCCCCTAGAGTTCTTGGAAAAGATGTCCTTGATAAAGGCGCTAATATTTTCGGCACAATTGCGAGAGAAGGGAGAAAATTTAGAGTAGGGCTTGTAGCCATAACCCAGCTTCCAAGTCTGATACCAAAAGAGATTCTAGCAAATATGAATACAAAAATAATAATGGGAACAGAAATGTCAAATGAGAGAAGCGCGTTAATAGAAAGCTCATCACAGGATATTTCGGAGGAGTCTAGAAACATTGCAAGTCTTGATATAGGGGAAGCTCTCTTGACATCCACATTTTCTAAGCTGGCCATACCTCTGAAAATACCTCTTTTTGAAGATTTATTTAACCAAAAAGTACCATATAAAGAAAAAACGATCCCACGAGGGGTTGACTTCGATTGAAATTTTCCCATATGGCGGATTTGCATCTTGGGGGATGGAGAGAGGATACTCTTAGAGAGATAGGAATAAAATCTTTTGAAAAGGCCATAGACATCTCAATAGAAGAAAAAGTAGATTTTATTTTAATATCGGGGGATCTGTTTGATTCTTCAAATCCTACGATAGATGTAATGGCAAGCGCAGCAAGAAAATTATATCAGCTAAAAGAGAAAAATATCGAAGTTTATGTAATTGAAGGCTCTCATGATTTTTCTCCAACTGGGAGAACTATCCTTAAAGTTTTTCAAGAGGCGGGGCTTTTAAAAAAAGTTACTTCTGTAGATGATGTTGATGGGAAACTTAGGCTAAGAGGAATTAAAGATTCGAAGACGGGTATTTCTATATACGGCGTTTCTGGAATAAGAGGAAGCTTAGAAAAAGCAACTTATGATGTCCTTGACAGAGCTAACTTAGAGGAAAGTGAAGGGAATAAAATATTCATGTTCCACTCGGCAATTCAGGAGTTTAAACCTAGTTCCTTGGCCCATATGGAAGCAATACCCATATCATACCTCCCAAAAAGTTTCCTTTATTATGCCGGTGGGCACATACACGATAATGGTGAATTTGAACTTGATGGTTATAAAAATGTAGTTTTTCCAGGTGCGCTATTCCCAAATAATATTGATGAACTTTTGATATTTAGGGGCGGAGGATTTTACATTGTTAGTTATGAAAATGATAAAATCACCAAAAAGTATGTTCCCATTAAAATATATCCAGTAATTATTCTTGAAATCCCTATAGATAGGATGACCTCATTTTCAATAGAAGAAAAAATTAAAGAAATTACATTAAATAAAGATTTCACCGATAGTATTGTCATAACAAAATTTAAAGGTAAGCTTGAAGGTAACATCTCTTCTATAAATTTCAAAAAAATAAACGAATATCTTGAAAAGAAGGGCGCAAGACTTGTTAAAAGAGATACCAGAGAACTAATTCTCAAGGAATACAAAGAAGTAAAAAATATTTCTTTTACCAAAGAGAAATTAGAAGAGGATATTATTTCTAGACATAAAGATCAGATAGCTATCAAAGGATGTGCAACTGATACAATTCCATTTGTTAAGAATTTTATGGAACTCCTATCTAGGGAAAAGAAAGAAGGAGAAAAAAAGGATGATTATTACACCAATATACTTAGAGATTCATTAGAATACCTTCGTAAATTGAAACTTTTGGGGGGATTAGACGAAGATAATCTCTCTTGAAATGCTAAACATAAGGAGCTATCAGCATCAAAAAATTGATTTTCCAGATGGATCTTTTCTTCTTTCAGGGGACATAGGTTTTGGAAAGTCGACTATTCTTTTAGCTATAGAATTTGCACTATTTGGTCTTGGTGATATAGCAGCGTCTTCTCTTCTAAGGAGGGGCCAAAGAGAAGGGATGGTAAGGCTCGAGTTTGACATTGACAGTGAGTTGTATGCCATCAGCAGGTCATTACAAAAAAAAGGTGAAAATATAATTCAAGCTTCAGGTTACATTTCTAATAACGGAAATAAAAGAGAGATGACGCCAACTGAATTAAAAGCTGAAATATTGAATATTTTGGGATATCCTAAGGAGCTATTATCCAAACAGAAAAATCCCATATACCGATATACAGTTTACACACCTCAAGAAGAAATGAAACAAATCCTTCTTGCGAAAAAAGAAGAAAGAATGGAAATATTAAGAAAGATATTTGGTGTTGACAGGTACAAAATTATACGAGATAACTCCGACATAATAAGGCTTGAACTAAAAAGAAAAGCTTCATCTTACGGTGGAGAGATAAAAAGATTCTCCGAAATTAAGGATGAATTAAAAAAAACAAATGATGTGTTGTTGACCCTTAATTCAAATCTAGAATCAATCAAAAAAAATTTAGATACATTAAAAAATAATGAAAAGAATCTGAGAACAAACTCTGAAGAGATTGAAAAAAGATATACAGAATACCAAAATATAATTCGTGAAATAGCAGTAAAAGAATCTGAAATCAAAAATCTAGAAGAATCCCTTGCGAAGATGAAGGCTAGAATTGTTGAATTTATAGAAGAAAAAACTGTTGACCTAAAACTTGAATTATCAAAAAAAGAATTGGATCATAAAACTCTTTTGACCAATATTTCTAATGCTAAAAATCAAATAAGAATTCTTAATAGTAACAAGATTAATTCAGGCAAATTGGAAGGAGAGATAGCCACTAAGAAAACTTTACTTGAAAAATTAGAAAAAGAGATTAAATTAAAACAGGATAAAATTTCTGAATTCAAAGAGGATTATTCTAGAGATATTGGAGATATCAAAAAAGAGATTAAAATATTCGAAAAAAATATTGAGCAAATTCACCTAAGGAAAAAAGGGGCCAATAAAGACCTTGATTCCTTGGTCAACTCCAAAGAAAAGTACAACAAAAGGGTAACAGATAATCAAATTGAAATTAGTAAAGCAGAAGCCAGGATTAATTTATTGGAAAAAGATTTATCTTCACTTAAAAATCTATCAGGGGTTCCTCTCTGTCCTCTGTGTAAACAAAATATATCGGAGGAGCACAGAGAAAAAGAAATACTAAGAATTAATCAAGAGCGAAGTGAATTAGATTCAAAATATAAGGAATCCTTAGAACTCAATAACAAACTTCAGATTAGAATCCAAGAACTTGAATCTGAAATCTTGAAGATAATAGAAAATCATGTTTTCGAATTAAAAGAAAAAATATCTGGTCTACAAAATAATGTCGAGCAAAAGGAGAAATATAATTCCTTGATTAAAGAGATAAACGAATTAAAATCTGAACAATTAAAGCTAAACAATGATATTTCTAAAAAAATTGAAGAGCAAAATAAGATTAGTTTAATAATAGAAAAACTACTGCCATTTGAAAACGAAATAGTTCTTCTAGAAAAAAATAATGAGCTAATTCAAAAAGAAATAGCTAATATGAAAGAAGCAATTAATGTTAAACAAAATATAGATGATGCCTCTAAGAAACACGATGATCTATCAAAGAATTTATCTACTCTAATTATCAAAAGGACACAACTTTCTGTTTCTGAAAACGATAGGAAAAGAATACAGGATTCTCTAAAAAATGTTACTGAAGAAAGAATAAAAAAAGAAAGAGAAGAAGCGGAAAAATCAAGTGAATTAAAATTACTATCCGAGAGAACTAAAATTATACAGATTGAACTGGAAAAACTTGAAAAATACAAGGTAGAAAAAGAAAACTTTGAAAATATCTCTAACTGGATAGACAAATACTTTATTGGATTAATGGAAACAATGGAAAAAGAATTTATGGAGTCTTTGAGAAGACAGTTTGAAGAGTTATTCGCAAGATGGCTCGAGAACCTTCTTGAAGATGAAGATATTAACGTTGTAATAGACGAAGATTTTACTCCTCATATAAGGCAAGAGGGATTTGATGCCGATTATGAGTCTCTATCGGGTGGAGAGAGAACGTCAATTGCTTTGGCGTATAGGCTTGCATTAAACAGAGTAATTAATAATCTGGTAGATGAAATAAAAACTCAGGACATAATTATTTTGGACGAACCTACCGATGGATTTTCAAGAAAGCAACTTGACAGAGTTAGAGACGTCCTTGATATGTTGAATATGAGGCAGATAATAATAGTTTCACATGAGCCAGAAATTGAAAGTTACGTCGATCATGTTCTAAAAGTTACAAAGAGAGATGGAGTTTCTAGGGTAGAAGGCCAAGATTTCATAGATAATGCTAGAACTACTTTTGGAGTTTAATATTTCAAAAATGATATAAAGCTAGATATCCATTATTTTGTGGGTGTATACATGCTTTCTAATATACCAATAAATCTAGATAAAGTAAGAAAAGAAGAAATAGATAAGGAGATTTTGAGAGTAGGAATAATTGCCGAATTAGATGCTGTAAATTTATACGAGCAACTTGCGGCAATGACAACGAATAATCATATAAAAATGCTCTTATTGGACATTGCAAAAGAAGAAAAGACTCATGTGGGAGAATTCCAAACCATGCTATTGACATTAGACAAGCAACAGGTGGAAGAATTAGAAAAAGGAAAAAAGGAAGTTGAAGAATTATTTGAGTAATTGAGATAATGAATCAGTTCTATAGTTACAAAGGTTCCAAATTAGGTACTTTTGGGTTTATCTGGGAAGAAAATGAAACAATAACAAGAATCGCTAAAATTTTTCTTCCTAATGATAAATCTATTTTACTTTCTCAAATAGAAATCGAGTATCCATTCGCCGAGAAATCAAATTCACTTGATAATTTTGCTATAAATCTTAAGAGGTTTTTATCGGGTGAAGACATTAAATTTGAACTATCTCTACTTGATCTTGAAGTCTGCAATGATTTTCAAAAGAAAGTATTAATAGCAGATTATAATATTCCTAGAGGATTTGTTAGTACTTACTCTCGTATAGCAATGCATATTGGAACCCCTAATGGAGCGAGAGCAGTCGGGAATTCTCTAGCAAACAATCCATTCCCCCTAGTGATCCCTTGCCACAGGGTAATAAAATCCGATGGAGGTCTTGGAGGATTTGGAGG
>JAMNZA010000075.1 GCA_023622545.1 Methanobacteriota archaeon
TAGGTGTTAAACGCATGATTGGCTGAACTCTAAGGGATACAGTATCTCCAATACTAATTTTGTCAAAAGAGGTCAATTTTTTAAACATTCTCATTGATCTTCTATTTCCCCTCTTATCTTCAACTGTTATAGTTTGATAAGCCTCTCCATCTACTTTTTTTCCTCTTGATTTGCCTACAACTTTGAGCTCTTCAAACTCTAAAAGAAGTTTAGGGAAATCCGTACCATATGGATTTGTTTGTTGAGTGATATGAGTTGAAATAACATCTGCAACTGCAAAGGGATCTAGAAAATCAAAGGATTTCATAAGTCCAGGAGCAGATTTTTTTAATTCGCTCCTTAATTCTTTTATTGTACTTTCAATTTTAATTACTCCTGCATCTGGGTTAATTGGCTCATACTTCTCAAATAAAGGATCCAAAACATTATGAAGTTGCTCAATACCGCCTTGAACATCCCATGTACCTCCAGAAGCTAGAGGGTGTCCTCCATGTGCGATTACTTTAATACCTGGTTGTGGATTTTTTTCAAGGTATAATTGGACCATATCTGTTGAGATATTTCCTCTTGCAGGAAGTCTAAACGAAACACTATATCTTTTTGTATCGGTATTTTTGTCTTGTCCTTCTTCAACAATAACCATAGTTGGCTTTTCATATCTCTCAGAGATGTTACCTGCGATTAATCCTCTTTGTCCTTGGAGTGCATCAATATACTCAAGCCCTTTCTGTTCGACGATTATCAAAGGTCTCACTCTTTCCTTCTCATGAGTGTCTAAATATTTGTAGTGTTCTTCAAGGAGTTCTTCTCTACGTTGTATTGCCTTGTCCTGTGCATATGGAAGGGTATGTCGATGTCTTCGGATTTTATCTGTTTCAGATTTCTTTATAAACACATCACTAATTTCTGACAACACACTATCTGCCCTTTGAGCCTCTTCTGGCTTTGCTCTTCTGTAAATTGCATTAGTTGAAGCAGCCATAATATGAGAGAAAAAACGAGAATTATAGTAGTTCACCGCATTGAAACTAGTCTCTCTTAAAGCAATTCGGACGAAGCGAAGACTTTCAGGTAGTATTCTTTTAAGCTGATTTTTCCTCCATGTGTTTGATGGCTCTTTGAGATATTGTTTTGAGAGTGCTGTTAGTTCATTCATCGCATCTTTCACAATATACCTGTTTTCCATACCAATCCCTACTCCTAGAGAGCCTCCATCTCCAATTGTTGCTGTAGCTTCTAAAAGCTTTAACTGTTGAAGTCCGAATGGACCATGTTTTAAGTAGGATTTCAATGCAAAACTTTCATTTAGAGATAATATATTTTCATCTTCCATTGATGAATAGCATAAATCCCAAATTTCATTCCCAATATTTCTGGCTTTTTCTCTCCTTTTGTTTCGAGCCTTCTTTGAAGTAGGATTGAATTCTTCCTCATTAAACAAAGGAGGTTGAGAAGCTACTTCGTTCTGTTCTATAGGAGATGATAAACTGGCATCGATAATGTTAAAAAGTTCCTTCTTAACATCCCTAACATGTTTTCCAAGTGATATCCACGTTTTAATAGTATTAGAAAGTGGTGTTTCTCCTTTCTCTACTAATTTGGATGAAACCAATCCCTCGTCAAGATATTTTGCTAATATAATTATCTTTTCTCTTGCCCATTCCTCTTTCGAATTTGTATCCATTTCAAAAAATGATTTTGGCATATTTCCACTTTGTTCAAGAACAAATCTTTGTTCTTCTAAACTTAAAGAATCAAAATCTTTTGAGAGGTATTTCTTAAGTAATTTTTCTCTTTTTTCTTTTGGTTGAAGAAGATATTCTCCACTTCTAGCCTTAACTATTGGTTCATCGCAGAAAAGATTCATTACTCTTCTAATGACCTTGCCAGTTGTTACAGTCCCTACTAAGTCAGATTCTGGGTAGCATCTGTATTTTCTCTGAGTTTTATCAATTTTCTCATGATCTACCACTCCATTTTCATCAGGAGTTAAAGCTTCTTGCATTTCGTTAATAAAGTCGATTTCTTTAGACCATTTCATTACCCATTCAGGATTGACCATTATGTCATCAGTATTTTCTAAAAAGTATTCAATAGATTTAATTGAAGGAGTGTGATGGTCACAAATGATTAATCTAACATCATCTTTGAAACCATTCACAAACTTCTTAAGAGGTTCATAGGAACCTAAATAGAATTTATTTTCGAAATTGCTTACAGGGTCAATATGGGTAAATCTTCGTGTGAGCAAGTGTTCTTTATTAAAGGTTTCTTTATCAACATTATTTGTTATAAAGAGTTGTAGGTTCCTTTTAATTGATTTCTTTTGCTCTTCTGGAAATTTTGCGAATCCATTTATTCTCTCAATGTTATCTAAGAAATATTGTAAATCTGAGATTTTATTTGTACCAGAATGAAAGGTTTCGAATGCTTTGCAATCTTCGTCACTAGAACCAGTATCACATATGATAATTAATTTGTTTCCAGCTATACCAAGGTTAATGAGATCTGTGAGTTGTACCGAATGACCTTCAATTCTTGAATTAAACTTCTGATCAACCTTTTTAACACCGATTCTTTCAAGTGCCCATCTCATATTGTTTGTTGCATTAAAGCCATCTTGGTCACAGTCAGCAATAGTTGCAATTTTTGATTCCTTTATAATTGCACCATAAATCACATTTGCTGCCTCTTCGACATTTTGAAGAGCACTAGGAGGTTGAAGATTCTTTTCACTAGGATACATTAGTTCATAGATTTGTTCTTTTGAAGAAACACCCAGAGAATTGAAATATTTTTCTAGAACTGCATTTGCAGCGTATCCTTCAATTACATTTAAATCTCTAGTTGGTCCGTAAATTTCATAAGATAGTTTTAAATTGGGATCCTTGAGCTCCTCGATATTTAGTACCTCTCTTTTGGGAACCTGTGGCCTTTCCAAAATACCATTAAAACAAGGAGTCTCAAGGACATCTGCTAATTTCCTTATTTCTGTACCATTCTCATTGTAAGGACTAATAGATACATCTTTTAAGGTGTCAAGATCTAATCTATACTTCCACTCTGGTCTTACACAACCAAGTTTACGTGGGGTAACAATATTAATTAATATCGACTCATCTAGTTGTTTTTGTAGGGATAACAAAGCGTTGTACTCATCTTCTGTTAGGTCATCTAAATAGAGTGGGCTAGTGTCATTTTCAAGCTTAGAGATTAAACCCTTAATGTCCTCAATATATGTAATATCAGTTCCCTTTTTATTGGTCTTTTGTAAAATAGAGAGATAATTTTTTAGTTTATCAATTGAAGAATCTCTTTCTATTAAATCCGCTACAAATGATAGATTGCTTATAGATTGTTTTTCTTCTGTTGTTAGTTCTTCTTCCTTGGAGATTCCTCCCATTCCCGACACAATTCTTTCTGATACCTTTTTAATATTTAATAAATCATCATCAGACAGAAGAGAAACCCATGTATTATCAATAGCATTTGCCTTTTCAAGGATGGATAGAGCATCTTTTGATATCTCTCTTCGATATTCCAGAATATATTTATTAGAGAGACTAGAATAGAGAGCTGGTGCATGTCTGATTAACTCAGCAGAGGGTGTATTTGCTTGATATGAAAAATATGCAAGTCTAATTAATTCTGATAATTCATCATGTGTTTCGGGTTCATCATTATCTTCAGTATTGTTAGCGGCCCTTTTATTCTTTTCATCTATTAATATTCGAAGAACATCTGCGGCATCAACAGCTACCTGTGTATGCTCAAACCAGTGGCTCGCTATGGAAATGGGTACTTGAGATAATCCTCCTTGAGAAGCAGGAATCATATGTTGATCATTTTCATTAAGATATGTAGCCTCACTATCATTAAGTGCTACGATTCTTTCTCCTTGAATAATTGCCTCTTCTGGTTCTATCCCAAGTTTTTTTGCCATTATTTCAGCAGTAATTCTTTCAATATCTCCATCATCTAGTTTTTTATCTCCAACCCATTTGCTATCATCTATCCATTTCTCACCTGTAACAAATTGAAAGACTTTTCCTAGGTTAGAAAGTTGATTCATTGTAGGAATTCCAGAAGTAAAGAGGAGTTTATGTACTGCGAACTCTAAAGCCTTATCATATGAACTCCTGTTTAATCCTTCGGTTCTACTTTCTCTTTGGTTATAAGGGACAATTTTGCCTAAAACTACTGGAGGATCAAAAAGTAAATCTTTCTTTAATGTTCGCTCTCTTTCTTTTATTGCCTGTTCTGACCAATATTTGCTTACTTGCTTTTGAGTAAAAAGGTAACGATCTTCCTCTACCAGCTCTTGAGGTGTTTTTAATATTTCATCATACGCTCTCCCTGTAGGAGATTTGGTTTTATTAAAAATCTCGTTTTTTAGTGAAATTATATCCGAGATTCTTTGTCTTTCTTCATCTGTTGTCTCTCGAACAAAGAAATTGTCATATCTTGGTGACAATTGTGCTTTAACATCAAGGACTGGATCTACAGTGTAACTTTCATTTTCTTGAGATTTTGTCATGATTTTATACTGTTAAATAAAAAGGGCACTAGAAAAGCCCTATAAGATAAAAGAATTTGATAATTTTTAATCTTGTTCAATTTCTGCACTTTGTAATAAAAAGCTGTTAAATCAAGACTTTTGAGATTCGTTTACTGTAAACCCCACCAATTTTTAGTGTACCCTTTCCGATATATAGTGTCAAGTAAATATGCAATATTTTTAATATGTTTTAAGAACATCGATGCAAGGGGGAATTCCCAATCTGAATGGTAATCCAGTGTTCCCAATTCCTGAAGAAACATATACTTTCCCATTTAAAGTATTATACAAACCTTGATCAAACTCATATTTGCTTGGAATAAACCATTTGTAAATAAAAGGAATTCTAATTTGACCACCATGGGTGTGACCTGAGAGTGTTAGATCAGGAATAGTATTCTTGTACTTATATACAGTATCAGGAGAGTGAGCAATAACGATAAGATTATCCTCTTTAGTAAATAGGTTTATTTTTGTAATATCAGCTTCCTTTGCCCAGAGATCACCTAGCCCCAAAACATTTATATTAAGTTCATCAATGTATTCTGAGTTGTTCTTGAGAAAATAAAAGTTAGAACCTGAAAAAAAGTTTTTTATCTCCTTTTCATAAGAATTTCGTATATTTTCACTGTCATGATTGCCCAGTACAATGTAAACTGGGGATTTGATTTCTTTAAGAGGAGAAAGTAGGGTATCTAAACTACCAGAAGGATGGTAGACAATATCTCCAGCAATAACAACAAAATCCACATCCTCAATTTTATTTATTTCAGTAACAACATTTTCTAAAATTTTTGGAGAAGAAAATGCTCCAACATGTAGATCAGATATTAAAACAATTTTGGAAGGAAATCCGGTATTAATAGTAACTTCATTCTGAAGAAGATATTTTGGCTCCACAAATCTACTGTAAATAAGGACGATTGTAATAAGAAGAAGAAATATGTTTAAAAAAAGGAGTTTAGTTTTATTAATTTTTTGTGGATTTTTATTTAAAAAAATAATCAATAAGATAGGGAGAATGGGGAGGATTATTGATAAATAGTTAAGTAGATAATAGAAATTCATTGGTCAGTTTTATTATATATGGATTAATTATAGCATTGGAAGAAAAAATCGGGGAGACAGGACTTGAACCTGCGACCTCTGCGTCCCAAACGCAGCGTTCTAGCCATCTGAACTACTCCCCGAATTTGTGTAATTCTATCACATCACAAAGAAAAAGGGGAGCAAGTACTCCCCTTAATACATAAACAAGAATCAATGTCTAGTTAAACCATTCCATCACCTTCAATGCCCAATCGGATATTAATGGGATATTGAATTTTTCTCCTTGAGAAGATTTAACCATTCCAACAATAATCAGAACTATCGACACTGGAGCAATTAACCAACCAATGACTGGAATCCAAGTAATCAGTTCAAGCAATCCTATAATGGAAGACTGTGCTCCATTGTATTTAACGAATTTATCTTCTTTTTCTACAAGAAGAAGAATAAAACCTACAATTGGAATCCAAGAAAGAATTGCAGTAGTTTTATTAGCTTCATTGAATTCTATCTCTTCCAGTGTATAGACCTTTTTTGCAGCTTTAATTTCTGCCATTTTTGAAAGAATATTTAATTTAACAGTATAAGTATATTATCTTGAATAGTGGAACGCAATAGTAACTACTATAAGAACTTGCAGGTATACAGGTGGGTGGTATACTGGTATATATAATCTAATTTCTTTATATTATGGATATTAAATTAACTGCAAAGCAAGAAGAAGTTTTGAGAGTTATTAGAAATTTCTACTTAGAAAAAGGTTTTGCTCCGTCCCTAAATGAATTAAAAGATATTTTAGGTATATCCACAAAGAGAGGTGTTGTTATACATCTGATTGCCTTAGAGAAGAAAGGTTATATTTTTAGAACAGGACAACCAAGGGGAATTCATTTGGTTGGGAATGATGATGAGATAGCCTACGATTATTTGGTAGGTGTCCCTATTCTTGGTTATGCCAATGCTGGGATGCCTTTAGTTTCAGCACAAGAAGAGAACATTGGAGTGTTAAAGATTGACAAGAGTATTCTTAAGAGAAAGAAAAATCTTTTTAGTCTTATTATTAAAGGAGATTCTATGAATCAGGCGACAATTGGAGGAGAATTTCTTCATGATGGGAAGTATATTATTGTTCAAAAAGATTCAGAGGTACAGGACGGAGATATTGTGGTTGCAATTATTGATAATTGTGCAACTGTAAAAAGATTTAAAAAGTCAAAAGGAATGGTTATCCTTTATCCTGATTCAGACAATCCTATTTTCCAACCAATATATTTAGATTCAAATAGTGATTCACTTATTAATGGGAAAGTAATTCAGGTTTTAGAAAACCCAGCTACCTAATCTGCGAGTTTTTTACAAACTTTTTAGCTCCTAAAAGAATCTTTTTTAGTTCATCCTCTTTAAACGAGTTTGAAATGTCCAGGGTAGGGTTAAGTGTTTTCCCAGGGCGGAAATTTTGTATGTAATATCTTTTACTACCCTTAATCAGCTTTGCAATTCCCTCTGAATCGTTAATTTTATGAATTCCTTTTACAAAGGTAGTTCTAAATTCATAGTCAATTCCAGATTCTTGAATTATCTTTATAGATTTTTTTACTTTCTCTAATGCATCTTTATCACCAGTAATAGAGGAATAATCTTCTGCAGTATACTTTACATCCATAGCTATATAGTCAAGAATATTAAGATCTATTAATTCTTGTAATTTCTCAGGGAAAAAGCCATTTGTATCAAGTTTAACAAGTAGTCCCAGAGACTTAATTTCGTTAATCAAGTCGTTTATATCATGATATATCAAAGGCTCTCCTCCAGTTATTACTACAGCATCAATCTTTCCTATTCTTTTCTTTAAGTAGTTTATTAGATCTTCTCTGTTTACTTGTAATTCTTTGTTTAGTTCCTGTATTACGAGCTCTGGGTTGTGGCAATACTCACACCTCAAATTACAGCCATAAGTAAATACAATAGCCGATATCTTCCCAGGATAGTCCAGAAGAGAAACTTTTTCTAAACCACCAATCTGTACCATTAAATGGATTTCATTTTAAACATCTTTCTGTCTGACCACTCTGCTTGTTTCCCAATATTCCACTGGGAAATTGGACGAATATATCCAACTACTCGAGAGTATACTTCACATCTTTGTCTTGTTACTTTTTTCATTTTGATTAAATTAAAAAATTAATTAATTTCGTTAAATGGCATTCCCTCTTTATACCCAACTTCACAATCACATTTAGGGCAATAGAAGTGTTCTCCCTGTATATATCCATGTTTAGGGCAAATACTAAATGTCGGTGTTATTGAGAAGTAGGGTAGTTTATAATTTTCTGCAATTTTCTTAACCAAATTTTTCACTGCTTCTGGGGAGGATATTCTCTCTCCTATGTAAATGTGTTGCACAGTACCTCCTGTGTAAAGACATTGAAACTCATCTTGAAGATCTAGGGCCTCGAAGATATCATCAGTAAAACCAACAGGAAGTTGTGAACTATTAGTGTAGTAAGGTGCGATATTTTTACCTTTATGCTCACCTATATCAGATGCAGCAATTATTGAATCACCGAAGCGTTTTTTATCTGCTTTCGCAAACTTGTATGTTGCACCCTCTCCAGGGGTGGCTTCAAGATTAAATAATTCATTTGTTTCTAATTGATATGTCATTAGCCTTTCTCTCATATGCATCATTATCTCAAGACCAAATTTTCTTCCTTCTTCAGATGTAATTCCTTTATTTGGGTCTTTGAAGAAATTAATAAGGGATTCATTTAAACCTAAAATTCCAATAGTGTTAAAGTGATTTTTGTAGTATTCACCAAATCTCTTCTTGATATCAGCTAAATAGAATTTTGAATATGGATAAAGTCCTTTTTCCATATATTTTTCAAGAAATTTTCTTTTGATATGTAAGCTTCTCTTTGCTAAATCCATTTGTTTGTTTAGTCTCTTAAAATAATCTCTTTTATTCTCAGCTTCAAAACCTATTCTAGGGAGATTAATGGTTACAACTCCAATGCTCCCAGTCAATGGATTAGCACCAAATAAGCCACCACCTCTTTTTCTTAATTCTCGATTATCTAATCTCAGCCTACAACACATACTTCTTGCATCATCAGGGTTCATATCTGAATTAATGAAGTTAGAAAAGTAGGGGACACCGTATTTAGCTGTCATTTCCCAAATAGGCTTGTATTCGGGATTGTCCCAATCAAAATCTTTTGTGAGATTGTAAGTAGGAATAGGGTAGGAGAAAAGACGCCCTTGTGCGTCACCCTCCATCATAATTTCGCAAAAAGCCCTATTAATTAAATTCATCTCTTTTTGGAATTCTTTGTATTTCTCTTTTCTAATTTGACCTCCAATAATGACTCCTTGCTCTGCAAGCTGACCAGAAGGAATTAAATCCATCGTAATATTGGTAA
>JAMNZA010000055.1 GCA_023622545.1 Methanobacteriota archaeon
CGTTCCAGTTGGACGCCTTCGCCACAGGTGGTCCCCCCAGGATTACAGGATTTCACCCCTACCCTGGGAGTACCTCCAACCTCTCCCGGTCTCAAGACAAGCAGTATCTCTAGATTTCCCACGGTTAAGTCGTAGGATTTAACCAAAGACTTACTTATCCGGCTACGAACGTTTTAGGCCCAATAATCGCGGCTACCACTCGAGCTGCCGGTATTACCGCGGCGGCTGGCACCGGTCTTGCCCAGCCCTTACTCCTCTGGTTACTTAGACCAAAGAACAGCCCATGCAATGCATGAGCACTTGGAATCCCCCTGTCACGGTTTCCCGCATTGCAGAGGTTTCGCGCCTGCTGCGCCCCGTAGGGCCTGGGGCCTTGTCTCAGTCCCCAACTCCGGGCTACAGCTCCCACTGCCCGTACCGATCGCAGGCTTGGTGGGCCATTACCCCACCAACTACCTAATCGGGCGCAGGCTCATCCTCAGGCACAAAAGCTTTGGATAAAAGAACATTCCAGTATCTTTTATCTATCTGGTATTAGCCCCAGTTTCCCGGGGTTATCTCAGTCCTGAGGGTAGATTACCTACGTGTTACTGAGCCGTTTGCCGGCGTCCGAAGACACCTTGACTCGCATGGCTTAGTCGAATTCCAATAGCAGTAGCCTCCGGCAGGATCAACCGGAGTGCGATCGCAATTAATAAAATAAGGAATTGGTAAAATGTTCACCTAAATTTCACCAAGATATTGGACTTCCATCAAACACAGCCTTATATGCCTGTGTTCTCATAATGCTTCCATTGGAAATTGTCCTTCATCAATTGATACATATCTTCTCAGGACTTACGCCTTCAATGGAAGGCTGAGAGATAGTGTCTCTCATTATATACTCAAAGTTAATAAGATATTAAAAATTATTGCAAAATCAGTGGCCTATGGCGCTGTGAAGTAGTAACTCATGGTGCCCTATGAATCCAGCAACGTCATCTGAAGAGTTTGCAACAGGATAGGCAAATAAAGTTTTTTTAATCATCTGTTTTCTTAGTGAATCAAGGGGTAGGTTCGGATCAATCATCTCTGCTCCTTTTGACATTATTTCATCTACTTTGAAATCTTTAATAAATGTTTCAGGGTGGTGTTTCGCATTTATACTTTTACGATACTTATAAAGGCCATATAAGAGGTCTTTAACAGACAATATACCCATATAACTATTATGTGATTTTACTGTAAAGTATCTAATCCCTTCTTCAAGATATATTTTTCGTGCGTGGATTACTCGTTCACCTTGATTTAAAGTACTAAATTTCTTTGTCATTCCTTCGCCAACTGTACCTTTTGCCTCAATTATAGGAAACATTGTACTTCTTGTTATCATTCCCACCAGTTCTTCATTGTTTACTACTGGAAGTATTGATATAAAATCACTTTTAAAAAATTCGAGGGCTTTCTTTACATTGTCTTCTGGTGTTATTGTGTATGGATTTTTTGTTACAGCAGAGGATACGTGAAATGCCGAAACATCTAGGTCCAAACTTCTATGATCCCCAATTTTTTCAATTAGATTGCTTGCAGTAAGAACCCCTAACAGTTTTCCTTCACCTACTACTGGAAGTCTTAATACCCCCTTCTTTTCCATTATTTTTACGGCGTCAGATAACTTCTTGCTTTTATCTATTTTTATTGGGCGTTTCATTATTTCTTTTACATCCATTTTACCACCACCTCATATTAATTAATAAAATAAGTACAAAATATAAAATAACAAAATAAGTTTTTAATGTCTATTCTGGCAAAGGAAATCGTTTTATCACCTATACCAAAATATGACTTAATAACTCTCTTCTTCCATAATTTCTTTGCAGTCGTCACATACAAACTGTCCGTTGACGAGTTTTAATGCTGAAGTATAAGTACCACAGATCTCACAAATTCCTCCTTCAGGGGAGGGTGCATCAAGAACTCCTTCGTTAGGTTGATACCTCCATTCCTCAAAGGTAACAGACAATATATCTTTAGGGGTAATTATGGCAATGGGCATTCCTTCGTCCACTACTACTAAATTTCTAATCTTCTCTTGAGTTATTAATTCTGATGCATCACTTACCATCTTACCCGAGCTGATTGTTACTACAGGAGATGTCATTATTGACTCTAGTGTAACCTCTGTTGGCTTTTTCTTTTTTGATACAACCTCTTTTAGGATATCCCTTTCAGAGACTATACCAATAGGTTCTCCTTCATCAACTATTACCACTGCGTTTGCGTTGTCCTTGGTCATTACTTTAGCTGCCTTCGAAACAGTGTCTGTTCTTTTCATCAGGATAATATCGCGTTTTATTACCTTTGATAGGGGTACATCGAGCATTCAAAACACCTACATTAACAATATCTTTTAGTGATATAAATATTTAAGTCTTTGGAGTAAAGGTTAAAAGGAGAATTAGAAGAATACCTTTGTGAAAAAATGAAGAACGTTAAGGTGTTTGGTTTAAACTTAGATCCTGATGAACGTCAAGAGTCTATATTTAATAAATATTCAAATATAGAATCCGGTTTTATTAATGATGATCCCTATGAAGTTGTATCTAAGAAGTTGAATGATACTTCCGAAACAAAATATACAAATATTGGAAAGATACAGGTTGAGCCTTGGCTAATACCAAATCCTAAGGAAGAGGATATGTTCATGGTTGGCGTCGATAATCTAGTTGCTTTTATCGATGCTGATGGGTGTAGGGAATATTCCTGTAAAGTTAAGGAGTTTGTAAAAGATAAAGTGCTACCTGATGTTCCTTTGATGATTGGTGTTGACCACTCTGGAACAGGTGGGTGTATAGAGGCATTAGCAGAAAAATATGGAAAAGGAAATCTATCTGTTGTCATGCTAGACAGCCATTTTGACGGTATAATTCCAACACAAAGATTAAAACTTATCCAACATGATATAGATTATAATCCAAATACTAAGTTTTCAAAGGATGACCCTTACTTATACAATAGAATAGACAGTTACAATGCTGATTCTTTTCTTTATTTTCTTCTATCAGAAAAGAAGATATTGGCAAAAAATCTATTTGTCCTTGGTGTTTCTGACTATCCCCCAAACTCGGCAAAAGATGCTAGGGATCCTCGAATAAAAGAATACTTTGAATTTTACAAAAAGTTTGAGGATGATGGGGTAACCATTCTGCCAAAAAATAGATTAAAAGCAAACTTTGAAATGTCCCTTAAAAAAGTCTTTGAAAAAATAAAGACACCTTATGTTTATATCTCAGTCGATATTGATATCGGATCGAGACAAGCCTTGAATGGTGCAAGATTTTTAGATTATCTCGGTCTTGAGGAGTCTGAAATATATAGAATCTTAGATGGTATAGTCAAGTATTCTAAAGAAAAGAGAATTGAAATTGTCGGCGCAGATGTGATGGAGATTGACCAGTCAAAGGCAGGCCAAAAGTTCGGTAAGAACTACGATAAGACTTACGATATAACATTAGAAGTCATTAAAAGAATCTTTAGATGATTAATTTTTAAATTAAATTAAAAATAATAAAAATATTTTATCTTTTATTTTGCAAGAGTTATTTCAATTGCAGAAACATTTGCACTTGAATTATCGTCTCTTGTTATAGTTTCAGTTGATGTGGTTATTTTGTGCACTTTGACATCCTGGACAAATTTGTTTCTGACAATTTCTGCAACATCGACGGCTCTTGAAATGGCCCTTCCTCTTGCTTTAACTACTACGTTCTCTGTATCCTTTTTGTTTAGCTGTGTTACTACAGCTAGAACATAGTTCATTACTGGTTTACTTCCGACAAACACTACATTTTCATCTGACATTTTAATCCTCCTCTACTGTTATTGCGTTTACTGGACATTCTGTCGTACAAAGGAGACATGCGATACAGTCTTTTTCATTTATTGGTTCTGCTCGGTCTCCTTGAATCTCAAATACAACTACTGGACATGTTGATACGCAAACCTCGCATCCTGTACAGTCTTCGTTTACTGTTACTTTTGGCATATTATAACCTCAGAACTTTTTTTTGGGTACTATATATAAAATTTACCGTTATGATTTTACTGATATATTATATGCCTTAGTATAAACACCTGAGATATTCGTAACTCACAAGCCCGTAGTTATGGCTATTATTTTGTAGCCTAAAAGATTTGAATGTATCAGTTTATATAATTAATCCAAAAGAGTTGAAAGTTCCTTAATTCTATCCCTCAAATATGCTGCTTTTTCAAAATCTAGATTATTTGAAGCTTTAATCATTTCATCGTGAAGATAAGCTAGATAATCATCTGGATTTTCACTTTTAGATAGGGGGTATTCTTCCTCAATTTTTTCAGGTATTTCGACTTTTTTCTTAATTGATTGTGGAGTGATATTATGTCTAGTATTGTATTCAGTCTGTATCTTTCTTCTCCTCTCAGTTTCTTCAATTGCCCTTTTCATTGAAGATGTGATTGAATCGGCATACATTATAACAGTGCCCGATACATTTCTTGCAACTCTTCCCATAATTTGAATCAAAGAAGTTGTGGACCTTAAGTACCCCTCCTTATCCGCGTCAAGTATTGCAATCAATGAAACTTCTGGTAGATCAAGGCCTTCCCTTAATAGATTAATTCCGACAAGACAATCATAAGTTCCTGCTCTTAATTCACGTAATAATTCAATTCTCTCTAAAGTATCAACTTCAGAGTGCAGATATCGTGCATTTATCCCTAATTCAAGCAAATAGTCAGTAAGATCTTCTGCCATTCTTTTTGTTAATGTAAGCACTAGTGTTCTTTCACTGTTTTCTATTCTCTTTTTTATCTCAGAAATCAAATTATCTATTTGGCCTTCTCTTTTTTTAATAAGGATTATTGGATCTATCAATCCTGTGGGCCTTACTATTTGCTCTACTACTTTATCTGATATACTAAGTTCAAAATCTGCAGGTGTTGCTGAGACAAATATCGCTTGATTCAAAAGATTTTCAAATTCATTAAATTTTAAGGGCCTATTATCGAGTGCAGAAGGTAGTCTAAAACCATAGCTAACAAGCGTTTCTTTTCTTGATCTATCTCCTTCATACATACCTCTGATTTGTGGAATAGTAATATGTGATTCATCTATTACTAAAAGAAAATCCTTAGGGAAATAGCTAATGAGTGTATCAGGTTTTTCCCCTTTTTTTCTTCCAGAAAAATACCTTGAATAATTCTCTATACCTTTGCAGTAACCCATTTCTTGCATCATTTCTATATCATATTTAGTTCTAGTTTCAATTCTATGGGCTTCTATAAATTTCCCTCGAGAGTTTAAATCAGCCAATACTACTTCAAGTTCATTTTGAATTTCTGTTATTACCCTTCCAAGAGTTTCTTCAGGGATTAAATAATGGCTTGCAGGATATATATAAATATTATCAATTTGGCCCAGATCTGAAAAGTTAATAGGATGGATCTTACGGATTTTAGTTATTTCATCTCCAAAGAATTCAACTCTTATTATATAATCTGTGAATAGAGGAAAAAACTCTACTACATCGCCTCTTGCTCTGAATGTTCCACTTTTGAAATCAGAGTCATCTCTCTCATACTGCATTGATACAAGTTTTTTTAAGAAATCATCACGATCAATATGCTCATTTTTTCTTATGAATGCTCCCATCTCTCTATAAGTTTCAGGAGCCCCTAGACCATAAATACAAGAAACACTTGCGACAATTATACAGTCATTTCTTGAAAGGAGTGAAGCTGTTGCTGAGTGCCTCATTCTTGTTAGTTGATCATTTATAGACACGTCCTTCTCAATATATGTATCGGTGCTAGGAAGATAAGCCTCGGGTTGATAATAATCATAATAACTGACAAAATACTCAACTGCGTTATTTGGGAAAAATGCTTTGAATTCAGAATAAAGTTGAGCTGCTAGTGTTTTATTTGGAGAAATTATAAGAGTGGGTTTGTTATATTTTTCTATTAGATTAGCTATTGTAAATGTTTTTCCTGAGCCTGTGACCCCTAGAAGAGTTTGATACCTATGCCCTTTTCTTAATCCATCATTTAATTGATTTATTGCTTGGGGCTGATCACCATTTGGTTCAAATTCAGAAAAAAGTTTGAATTTATCCACGAGCAAACTGAAGCAATTTATCTTAAATAGTTTTTTAGTGTGATTTTATATTTATAACATTTAATTGTGAAAATCAATTTAAATAAATAAATCAAATATAGCATATGCCTAGTATTGTTCTAACAACCGTTCCTAATGAAGAAGTGGCCAAGAATCTCTCAAAAATACTATTAGAAAATAGAGTTGCGGCTTGTGTGAATATAATACCTAATGTAAAAAGTCTATATTGGTGGAATCGATCGATTGAATTCTCAAATGAATTACTTTTATTGATTAAAACAACTGAAGAGAAATATAATGAATTAGAGGCCCTTATCAAAAAGAATCATCCTTACGAGATTCCAGAGATAATATCTCTTGATATCCAAAAAGGATTAAAGGAATATCTAAATTGGATAGAAGATGAAACTAGATCTCTTCCTTAACTTCAAAAATTTTAGTACAATCAATGTCATTATATTTATGACATGAAAATATATTGTCCCCGTAATAAATTGTTTCAAAATCGGATAAATCGGGTGTTCCGTAGAATTTGTCATAGACAAGTGAAAGATCTTGTTCGTCGAGTTTAATCTCATTATCATCTTTTGTTTTTATATAAAAATAATTATTTTCCTCATCGAAATCTATTCTTTTTATCTCTTCATAGTTAACTGAAGCAATATGTGGTATTGTCCTTACGAGTTTTTCATAGAAGGCTCCACCATTTTTAATGTCCAACAGAATCATCTTGCAAATCTTGACCTTATCATAATAGTTATTTTCATTGTCTTCAGGGATAAAGAATGGTTGTTTCCTTTCTTTTTCTAACTCCTTCAATGCCGATAATTCTTCAACATGGAGATTATTCTTATAGATGCCAAAGACTATGCCTTTTTCTCTAAGATCGTCTAATCTTTTTAGAAATGAATCAAGGTCCCATATTAATTCTACTTCCATGCGAGTCGAAGTAAGTATAAGTTATTTAAATGCCTTTTCAAATTTATCTTCATGGAACTTTACACGCTTGTTAATTTTATGGATGATTACCTGAAAATTAATGAAATAGAAGATATATCTGCTAATGGGTTACAAATTGAGGGTAGAAAAGATGTAAAAAAGATATGTCTTGGAGTCGATGGATCTCTGGATATATTCAAAGGAGCATCAGAAAGAAAAGCGGACATGTTAATAGTCCACCATGGGCTTATATGGGGGGGATTAAAAAGTATAAAAGGACTTGTGAAAGAAAGGATTTTTTATCTATTTGAGCATGGAATTTCCTTATATGCTTCACATCTACCCCTAGATATGCATCCTGAAGTAGGAAATAACATCGAGTTGATAAAAATATTAGATATGTCACATCCTGAGCCTTTTGGTGCATATCATGGCTTAAAGATAGGTTTCAAAGGACAATATGAGACTCCAAAGACGATTAAAGATATATCTAAAATCCTAGAAAGATCACTTCCTGCAAAAGTTGAATCATTCCAATTTGGAACTGACAAGATTAGATCGATAGGCATAGTTAGCGGAGGAGGAGGATCTACCTTTGAAGATTGTATCAAAGAAGACTTAGATCTTTTTATTACAGGAGAACCTTCTCATGCAATATATCACGTTGCAAAGGAATCAGGAATCAATTTAATATTTGCAGGACATTATGCTACTGAAAAATTGGGTGTCATGGCACTAGGCAAAAAAGTTGAAGAAAAATTTGGTATAAAAACTGAATTTATAGATATCCCAACAGGGCTTTAACATACTATTTCTGAAAGCATATTTTCTTTTATTGCATTCTTTATTTCTAGAGCTATTCTTCTCCCAGTAGACATCGGTTCGCCATATTTAATATATGTATAAGGAGAGTAAGGTGCAAAAAGATTTGTTCCAGCAACTATTCTAGCAGATATCTCGAATATATATATGTCGGCCTCAGGAGTGATTACACCTTCAAGACAGAACGGTCCGAACAAACCTCTCTTGGAAATTAGTTCTTTAGACTTTTCTACGACTCTTTCACCCATATCAAATATTTCAGGGAGTAATGATTCTCTGACAGTTATTGGAATATTACCAACTACTACGTAACTTGGATCTATTTTCTTTAAAGCAAATTGATCTCTAGCAGAAATTCTTCCAATAGAATCTACATTACTTTCATATCTTTTATCAAAACTCATTATTTCAAGTTCATTAGTGAGTAGACTGTAGAAATAATGAAAGTATGCGGGAACTCCAATTATATACTCTTGAATAACATATTTTTCATTGGTGTGATGTGTCATTTTTTCATAAAAGTCTTTTGTGTCCTTTGCAAGAAAGTATCCCATTCCTCCTTTTGCACCATAAAATTTAACTATTACAGGTCTGTCTATTTCTTCAGGAGTTTCAAATATTCTTGGGATTTTAATGTTTGCTTCAGTTAACCATTGTCTCTCAAGATCTCTTGCAGATTCCCATTCTAGGACATCTTTGTTTCCAAAATACATAACTTTCATGTCTTTGAAATCATCAATTTTCATATAAGCAATGAAAGATCCATGAGGTATAAGTATAGTATTTCTTTTTACAAGTTCATCCTGTAAAGAGAAAAGTTCAGAAAATTGATTAACAGAAATAATTTCATCTGCAACTCCAAAACTCTTGTATACTTTTTCAGAACCTTTCTTGGCTATACAAAGAGTCTTGAATCCTTCATCTTTTGCACCCTTCAATATCTGAAGGGCAGAATGACTTCCAAGAGTCGCAATCGTATAATTTGATACGTCCATTGAGTATTAACATAAATTATTATACTTAAAACTTTCTATGGGTAAAAGAGAAAATTATATAAATTAGCATTCCTAACGTGCCAAAGTGATGGAGAGAAGAGCATTAATCAGCGTTACAGACAAAAAAGGTCTCGATAATTTTGCAAAAACTCTAACTGATCTAGGTTTTGAAATAGTGTCCACAGGTGGAACTCTAAAATTTCTTATTGAAAAAGGAATCAAAGTAACCCCAATTGAAAAAGTAACAGGTTTTAAAGAAATGATAGGTGGTAGAGTCAAAACCTTGCACCCGAATATTCATGGTGGTATTCTTTACATAAGAGACAATAAAGGACATGAAAATGAGATAGTATCAGAGGGAATAAAACCAATAGATATTGTTGTATGCAATTTGTATCTGTTTAAAGAAACAGTTAAAAAAAATCCAACTCTAGAAGATGCGATTGAAAATATTGATATTGGAGGAGTGACACTTCTTAGAGCAGCTGCTAAAAATTTCAAATATGTTACTGTTATAGTAGATTCATCTGATTATGAAATAGTCGCTAAAGAACTTTTGGAAAAAGGGAATACTTCCTATGAAACGCGAAAGAGGTTGTGCGTCAAAGCATTCACTCATACAGCTGATTATGATAGTGCAATTGAAACTTATCTTTCGGAAGTATTAATAGATAATAAAAAATTAAGACTTTCATTTGATTCTGGCGTCAATCTAAGATATGGCGAAAATTGGCATCAGACAGCATCCTTCTTCAAAAAATATACTAATGAACCTTCGGTGGCAAACATGAAACAACTTCATGGAAAAGCTCTTTCTTATAATAATTATCTTGATATTGAAGCGGCATTAAATCCTGCAAAAGAGCTTTCGCAATACAACGCTGCGGTAATCGTGAAACATCTTAATCCTTGTGGGATAGCTACTGGAAAGACCCTATTGGATGCATTGAAAAATGCTTGGGATGGTGACAGAGTATCTGCTTATGGAAGTATAATAGCTTTGACAAGAAACGTTGATTTAGAAACGGCTTCTTTTTTAAAAGGTAAATTTGTCGAAGTAATAGTGGCACCTTCTTACAATGCTGATGCATTAGAATTTTTGAAAAATAAAAGTAAGGACATAAGAATTATTGAAATTGGCAAACTTTTCACTTCTGAAGAAAAAATTTACAAATTTTTAATTGGTGGAGTTATTGAGCAAGATCGACCAAAGGGTTTATATGAAAAGTGGGAGTGTGTAACAAAAGAGCCTTTTCCAGAGAGTAAAAAGAATCTTGGTCTTTTTACAATAATTGCAACTAAGTATACCAAATCAAACTCAATTGTTCTTGGAATGGAGTACGAGAAAGATCAGTTCAAGGTTTTAGGAAGTGGAGTTGGTCAACCTAACAGGGTCGACTCGCTAAAGAAACTTGCAATACCTAAAATATACGAAAATCTAGAGAATATGTGGAACGAAGGAAAGTCGAAAGTTGACAAGGAAACCTTTTTTAAAGAAAAGATATCTGATTGCGTTCTTGTTTCAGATGCTTTTTTCCCATTTGATGATACGGTCAAAGTCGCTGCAGAACATAACATAAAATATATTATTCAATCAGGTGGCTCAATAAGGGATAAAGAAGTAATTGAAACTTCAGACAAGTTCGGCATTTCTATGATCTTCACTGGCATGAGATACTTCAATCATTAGAGATTACCATATTTTTGGAATTAGTCTATATTTGACTTCTTTCGTATATTCTAAATAGCCATCTAGTTCTTTTTGTAGAGTATTATCCTCTAGATAAGTTCTTATTATTATTGGGATAATTACAAATAAATTAATTACAAATCCCCAGAAAGAACTAAGTAGTAAGGGCGTTGCAATGGTATATATTATCCCTCCAAAATAACCAGGATGCCTGATATAAGAGTAGGGACCGTCCTTACATACTTTTTGTCCTCTATCCTTCTGTATTCTAACTACTGACGAGAAGTATTTGTTTGTCTTTTTAGCCCAAAGGACTATTAATTGACCAATTACATAGAGAATCATTCCAACAATTACCCATAATAAAGGTAGCAATGGTTCCCATTTAAATCGGCCAGCATCTAAAGCTGATAGTATCATAACTGCAAAAAAGAAAGGCGTAGTTACGGCATAATAAATTTTGTCCCAGCTTTTCATGCCTGATCCAGGACTTAATCTTTCTTTGATTAAATCAGCTCTATCGAATAAATAATAATATGTCAATAAAATAAAGAAAATATTTAACCCATTAAAGATCCAACCTTGCCAATAATTCAAACGACCGGCAGAGATGAATGTGATTGCTATTATAAATCCAAAAATAGCCGCCGACTTAATTATAAGTATTGCTTCAATTTTATTTTCTGCCACAAACAAATTATTCATATCAAATATTAAAATTTATTGATATAATTTTTACTATTCAATACATTCTAATATTACTATCTTCTTGTAAACTTATTAAATGACAGTATCATTTAATTTTATCATAAATATATTTAAATATCAGATATAATATAGTCAAATATGAATAGCCCAAGCAAAGCCTCTTCTGGATTTTCGAGAGAAGGAAAAGTAAAAAGAGTTTATGATGTTTCTGATAAAGAAATTGAATTTGAATTTACAGATAGGATATCTGTCTTTGATAAAATAATACCATCTAAAATACCTTACAAAGGAGAGACTCTTTGCAGGGAGGGAGCTTTCTGGCTCAAAGAAGCTGAAAAATTAGGCTTTTTAACTCACTTCATAAAAATAACTGACAAGAACAAGATGTTGGTGAAAAAAGTTAACATAATCCATGACTATAACAAAATTAATAAAAATACAAAAAATTATCTTATCCCTCTAGAGTTTATTTGCAGACACTATGTTGCTGGTTCTCTGCATGATAGGATAAATAAAGGAAAAATAGACCCAAAAGACTTGGGATTCAATAAAAAAACAGTTGAATATGGAGAAGAACTTCCGGAACCTTTTATAGAAACTTCAACTAAACTAGAAAGTGTAGACAGACCTTTAGACAAAAAAGAATCTTTAAGTATCTCTGGGCTTACAGAGGATGAATACAACAACATTATTGAAACAATTATTAAGATTGATTCTAGGATGTCAAAGATAGTTGAAAAGGGCGGATTGATCCATGTTGATGGAAAAAAGGAGTTCGGTATGAATGAAGAAAGAACTCTTATGTTTATCGATGTTTTTGGAACAGCAGATGAAGATAGATTCTGGGACAAAAAACTTTACGAAAAAGGAGAGATGGTAGAGCTTTCAAAAGAATTTGTACGACAATACTATATTAAAAGTGGATATAAAAAAGAATTATATGATGCAAGGGATGAAGGTCGACCAGAACCAGACATTCCTGCTTTACCTGAGCCTATGATAAAGGAAGTATCTAATCTTTACATAAATATGTTTGAAAGAATAACTGGAGAAAAATTTAGGTGATTTATTTGAAAGTTGAAATAAAAGTTGGATTAAAAGAAGGAATAACAGACCCAGAAGGTCTTAATATCAAAAAATCCCTGAAATTACTTGGCTTTGATAGTGTTGAAAGCGTTGAAGTAAAAAGAAGCTACGTCATAGAAATAAGTGGAAAGGATGAAAAGAAAATCAGAGAAGATGTTGACATGATGTGCAAAAAACTCTTGATTAATCCTGTTATCCACGATTACGAAGTGGAAATGATAAAATGAGTAGCAGACAGAATGTTTTTGAAATTGATCTCGATGTTTCAGATGAAAAACTTCTAGAGCTAAGCAGGAAAATTGGTATTGGCCTTTCTCTAGAGGAAATGAAATCAGTCAGAAATTATTTTAAACAGGAAGGAAGAAATCCAAATGATATTGAAATACAAGCTTTAGGGCAGGCATGGTCAGAACATTGCTGCTATAAATCCTCTAAAAGTCTCTTGAAGAAATTTATTTTTAATATTGAAGTCCCTCAGAATATTTTTGTTATAAAAGAAGATGCAGGCGTAGTTGAATTCGATGAAGATTATGCATACGTTTTAGCTCTAGAAAGTCACAATCATCCCTCGGCCGTTGAGCCTTATGGTGGGGCTGCTACAGGAATTGGGGGTATCCTTAGAGACGTAGTATGTATGGGTGCTCAACCTGTGGCACTAATAGACCCAATATTCTTTGGACCTCTTGATTTACCATATGAAGAATTGCCAAAAGGATTAAAACATCCGGAGTTCCTGTTTAGGGGAGTAGTTGCTGGAATCAGGGACTATGGAAACAGAGTTGGTATACCTACTGTATCAGGGTCTGTTTATTTCCATCCAGGGTATACAGGAAATTGTATTGTAAATGTTGGATGTGTAGGAATAATAAAAAGAGAAGATATTGTCCACAGTAGAGTCAAAGAGCTAGGTGATATTTTTGTTATGGTCGGTGGAAAGACTGGTAGAGATGGTATTCATGGAGTTAACTTTGCTTCTGCAGAACTAGATGAAGATTCTGAAACATCCTCTAGGTCTGCAGTTCAAGTTGGAGACCCAATTACAAAGGAACCTTTAATCCATGCTTGTCTTGAGGTTAATTCTAAAAAACTTCTAAATGGTATGAAAGATTTAGGAGGTGGAGGCCTGTCATGCGTTGTAGGTGAAATGGCTCATGCAGGCGGTTTTGGAGCTAAGGTAAATCTTGAGAACGTCCTATTAAAGGAGAAAGGAATGAAACCATGGGAAATTTGGGTTTCTGAATCTCAAGAAAGAATGATGCTTGCAGTTTCAAAGGAAAATCTTAATGAAGTTCTAGCCGTTTTTGATAAATGGGATGTTGATGCCGCCGTTATAGGAGAAACAATTCCCGAGAAAAGAGTACTAGTATACTATGAAGGTGAAAAAATATTCGATATGGACTCTGAATTCTTAACAGGCGGTCCTATGTATGCAAGAGATGTTAAAATTGTCAAAAAAGACCAAAAAGACATTCAGACTCAAAAGCCTGAAGATATTACCAGTATACTAATTCAAATTCTTTCAGACCCAAATATTGCATCAAAAGATTGGGTTATCCTCCAGTATGATCACACTGTTAGAGGGTCTACTTCACTAACACCATTAAATGGAGATGTTGTAAATTTTTCACCCCAGGATTCAGCTATAGTAAAGCCTGTAGAAGAACTTAACAAGGGCTTAGTAATTTCAACTGCTGTAAATCCTTTCCTAATGGAATACGATCCATATTGGGGTGCCGCTTCTGCTATCGATGAGATCTATAGGAATATTGTTGCAGTTGGAGGCAAGCCCCATTCATTAGCAGATTGCCTTAACTTTGGAAATCCCGAGAAACCGGAGAGATTTGGAGACTTTTATCAAGCAGTGATGGGATTAAACTATGCAACAAAAGATCTTTTAGTATCATTCTCATCAGGGAATGTTAGTCTTTACAATGAAAGCATGATTGGGAGTTGCCCACCCACACCAACAATAGTTGGAATTGGTATAATTGAGGACATTAATAAAAAAATAACTTCAAATTTAAAGAAAGAAGGAAACTCGTTATATATTATTGGTAAAACTGAAAGAGAGTTTGGTGGTTCATTATACTATAGAATTTTAGGAGTTGATGGAGGTATAGCTCCTAAAATGGACCCACAGAACTTACTTAATTATTCAAAGACACTTCTAAATTCAATGGAAAATGGAATTACCGTAAGCTGTCATGACATAAGTGAAGGCGGTATTGCAGTTGCTGTTGCAGAAATGACTTTTGGTAGCGATTACGGGGTAGAATTGGAACTACCCAATATAAAGACTATGAGGCCCGATGAATTCATCTTTTCAGAGTCTAATAGCAGATGGGTAGTTGAAGTATCAAATGACAAGGAATTTGAATCATTGTTGAATAAGAATAAAGTTCCATTTATGAAAATAGGTAAAATAAAGGGTTCAAAATTCCTATTAAAACAGAATGGAATCAAAATAATAGATATTACTGTTGACAAATTACGAGATAAATGGAAAAATGCTATTTGGGAGCGGATGGGGTGATCTAATGGATAGGTCTGAAATTAAAATTTGCGTATTAAGAATTGAAGGAACAAATAATGAAGATGAGATGTACTACGCATTCAAGAGATTAGGTGCCTCTCCAGAGCTTGTTCATTTGAAGGATCTAAAAGATGTCTTTGACTATAATTGCCTCATGATCCCAGGAGGATTTTCAGCTGGAGATTATGTTAGGGCTGGCGCAATATTTGCTTCAAGAATAAGAGCTAAAATTGCAAATGATCTTCATAAATTTATTGATGATGGTTGGCCTGTAGGCGGTATATGTAATGGATTTCAAGTCCTTGTAGAGCTTGGAGTTTTGCCAGGATTTAAAAGAATGGATTATCCAGATGCCTGTTTATTTTTGAATAATTCTGCTAGATTTGAATGTAGACCAACTTTATTGAAACATGAAAATAAGGGTAAATGTGTATTCACTAGAAATATTCCAAATGGAGAAATAATGTTAGTTCCATCTGCCCATGGAGAAGGTAAATTATTACTACCAAGACAGAAAGAGAAGGAATATTTTGATAGACTATTTGAAAATGACCAAGTTGTCTTCAGGTATGTAGACAAAGATGGTGAATATTCTGGGTACCCTTGGAATCCAAATGGATCTGCCCATAATATAGCCGGAATTTGTAATGAGGCAGGTAATGTATTTGGTATGATGCCACACCCAGAAAGAGCTTATTTTGATAAGAACAAAAACGGATTTTCAGGTATGAATCTATTTGAATCAGTCTTAAAATATATAGAGGAAAAATAAAAATGTGTGGGATAATCGGTACTTCATCAAACTATTCGGCATATGAATGCTATAGGGGGCTTTTAGCAATTCAACATAGAGGCCAAGATTCTGCCGGTATATTATCGTTTGATGGAATAGTACATCAGAAAAAGGAAAAAGGTCTTGTGTTGAATATCTTCAACAAAGAAGAACTTTCAAAATTGGAAGGCTCCAAAGCTATAGGGCATGTGAGATATCCTACAGCGGGAACAAACACTCTTTGTGAAGCACAACCTTTTTTCTTAAGCTATCCTTATGGAATTGGACTTGCACATAATGGAAATATTACTAATTATCAAGAATTAAAGAAGGAACTAGAAGAAAAACATAGAGGCATCCACTCAACATCAGATACCGAAATAATGATAAATATTCTCTCAGAAGAGTTAATGAAAAATGATACATTCAATGCGATACAAGCTACAATGGAAAAAATAGAAGGGAGTTATTCAACGGTAATGTTGTTACCAAAAAAATTAATTGCTTTTAGAGATCCTTATGGCAATAGACCATTAGTTTTTGGTGAAAGAACAAATTTGAATGAAAAGGCATTTGCATTTGCTTCTGAAAGTGTTGGGCTCGATGTAAATGATTATTCTCTTGTTAGAGATTTATTGCCTGGGGAGGCTATAGTCGTTGAAGATAATAATGTTGAAAAGAGGTCTTTATGCCCAAAAGGTAAAGCACATTGTATGTTTGAGTGGGTCTATTTTTCAAGACCAGACTCAGTAATTGAGGGAAAAAGTGTTTATGATGTTAGGATTAATCTTGGAAAAAATATAGAATTTGAGGGAGAAGGTGACGTTGTTATTCCTGTTCCAGATACTGCAAGAACTGCGGCTTTAGGATTTTCGGAAAAATATGGAATAAAACATCGTGAAGGTTTAATAAAAAATAGATATATTGGAAGAACCTTTATTATGCCCAGTCAAATTTCAAGAGATGTGGCAGTTAGGGATAAATTGAATGTCATAAAAGGAGAAATCCGAGGAAAAAAGGTCATTTTAGTAGATGATAGCATAGTAAGAGGAACTACTAGTAGGAGAATTGTATCGATGCTAAGGCAAAACGGTGCAAAAGAGGTACACATGGTTTCAACTTGCCCCCCGATAAAACATCCTTGTTATTATGGTATAGACATGACAACTGAAAAAGAGCTAATTGCGGCAAGAAGTACAGAGGAAGTTGCCAGCAAAATTGGTGCTGATTCTGTTACATACCAGACTTTAAATGGCCTTATAAAAGCTATCGGACTTAAAAAGAATGAACTGTGTATGGCATGTTTAAATGGAAATTATCCAATAAACATCCCTGAAGAAACTATGAAATCTCTTGAAAAAACTAGGGAAATTGAAAGGGATCTAGCTTCCTAGGATTGTGATTTATTGAGCGAAGTCTGGGCAGTTGTTGGTGGTGGAGCAAGAGAGTGGGCATTGGCAGAATCTATAACTCGTTCGAAAAATATTTCAGAAGTACATGTCCTTCCTGGAAATTTAGGTGGAGCTTTTGAAAAAAAATGCGTGTGGCCGATAGGAAACGAAAGAGTAAAAATTAGAAATTTTAATGATGTAAAAAAGTTTTTTGAAGATTATAAGTCTGAGATCCAAGAAAATAATGGAAGGGTAAAGAGAGTTGATGATCTAAAGGACATTATTTCTTATGTTAGTGAAAATAATATAGATATGGTTGTAGCAGGTCAAGAAAAGTATCTATCATTAGGTCTTAAAGAAAGTTGTGAAAAGAAAGGTATAGCCTGTTGGGGCCCAACTTCAAAGGCAATGATTGTAGAGGCTGATAAATGCAATACTAACGATCTTATGAGGAAATGGAACATACCATGTCCTCCTTTTGAAAACTTCTATGACCCAGAATCAGCTAAATCTTTTTTAAAAGAAAATTTTGGGAAAAATGGGAAGAAATACGTAGTAAAATATCCTTATCTTTTAGATGGAAAAGGATCAAGAGTGTGCAATACCCTAGAAGAAGCCTTGAGTGCGGTTGATGACTTTATGGTATCTGGAGTCATATGCAGTCCTGTTGATAAATTGACTATAGAGGAAAGGTTCTACGGCGAAGAGGTAATGGTGTTTTACGCAGTTCATGAAGGACACATTAAGTATCTTGGAAGTGCTAAAGATTTTCCAGAAAGGTTTGATCCAGAAGATTCTTTCATGATAGAGAGGTTCAACAAAAGAATGGGCCACCCTGGACAAATGGTTAACTACATAACAGGAGGTATGGGGGTAATTGCTCCGCATCCTCTTTTGAAAGGAAGAGTTGACCTTGTAAAGAAGATAGAAGATACAATAGTAATTCCTTTTATTACAAATCTTTTAGAAGAAGAGAAACTTGTTTATAATGGAATCATATATTTTGGTTTGTGTGCTTTAAAGGAAAATGACAGTTACAACTTTTATGTTTTTGAAATAAACGGAAGAGATGGTTCCCCTGAGGCCGAGGGTAGATGGCCAACAATAGAAACTTCGCTATATGATATAGCTAAAAAATCGTATGAAGGAAAACTAGATGAACTCGATATCAGATTCAAAAATAAAGTCTGTGTTGGAGTATTCACTGTTAGTGGTAGTTTTCCATGGTTTAAAGGATGTGGGTTTGAAGCATCACAAATGCCAACAGGCTATCCAGGAAAACATCTAACAGGCCAAGTAATAGATTATTCTAATGAAATACCTGAGGATTCATTCCACCGACATGCTGGGACATTTATTACTCAAACAGGTAATATTGCAGTAGGTGGTGGACGTGTAATATTAGGTGGAGGATTGGCCAATACTTACGCCGAGGCTAGTAAAATAGCATATGATTCTATATCGGATAAATATATAAGATTTGTAGGTAAAAGTTTTAGAAAAAAAATTGGTGAAGGAATAGACTAATTTATTTATCAAAAGTAGTATTTTCAATGTCTGACCATGTTTATGGCATTATACCTTGTTTAAAGGTTATTTTATACCCTAATCACATAAAAGTATTTAATAATTGATTATTTGGCTAAAAAGGGTAGTTTTCATGGTTTTGGATAATCAACCTTATAAACTAAAAATATATATCACTTTTAGGGCCAGTGAATGGCCTAACTAAAGGAGTAATAAAAATGTACGGCGATAGAAAGGGCGGATTCAACAGACCCCCCCGTGAAATGCACAAAGCAACATGTGCAGGCTGTGGACAGGAAACTGAAGTCCCATTCAAACCAGATGGAACAAGACCTGTTTACTGCAAGGAATGCTACCAGAAGAAAAATCCAAGAAGATATTAAGAGAGTTTTTAGTAAAAGGTTATTTCTAGTAGTATAGGAAAAGTCCTTTTATTTTTTATATTTAATTTAATTTCTAACTAAACTTAGTTCCAGAACTATAATTTTTGACAAAAGTCTTTTTAAGTCTAAATGTAAGTTTATTACATGATACTTATTATAGCTGGCTCAAAAAGCGATGAGCAAATTGTGAATAAAGTGAAAAATGTTTTTGATGAGAATAATATAAAATATGAAATTCAATATGCTTCCGCACACAGAGAACCTGAGAGGGTTGCAGAGCTTGCTAAAAAAGATTATGATGTTTTTATTGCAATAGCTGGCTTAGCAGCTGCACTCCCCGGAGTAGTTGCATCTCATACTAAAAAACCGGTAATAGGTGTACCTGTTTCTTCTAAATTAGGCGGTTTAGACGCTCTTTTGTCTATAGTACAGATGCCAAAAGGGGTTCCTGTAGCTTGTGTAGGCATTGATAACGGAGAAAATGCTGCATATCTTGCAATGAGGATAATTGGGGTGAAATAATGGCAATTCCTAAGGATTATAAATCATCGGGTGTTGACATAAAAGTTGAAGAGAAATCAATAAGCGCTTTAGTTTCAATTATTAAGGAGACTCTTAAATTTAGAAAAGGAGAAATTGGTGCTGCAATAGGAGATATAGGAAGTTTTTCAGGATTAATTGAATTTGGTAACTATGCATTGTCTTTGGCTACTGATGGAGTGGGTTCAAAAGTTCTTGTCGCACAGAAACTAAAAAAATATGATACTGTTGGAATAGATGTTATAGCTATGAATGTTAATGATGTCATATGTAACGGTGGAACTCCAATAGCTTTTGTAGATTATATTGCATTAGAAAAAACATCAGAGTATATGTTAGGAGAAATCGCAAAAGGACTTTTGGAAGGTGCAAAACAATCAAATATGCCTATTGTTGGTGGTGAAACTGCTACTCTTCCCGACATAATAAAAGGTGATGGGGAAGGATTTGATCTTGCTGGAACTTGCCTAGGTGTTGTGGAAAAAGACAAGATTATTTCTGGAAAAGATATTAAACCAGAAGATGTTGTTATAGGAATTGCTTCTTCTGGTATTCATTCTAACGGTTTAACTCTTGCAAGAAAAGTTTTGGGTGTTGAGGATTATCCTGAACTTCTAATTCCAACTAGAATTTATGTAAAACAAATTCTTGAACTGACACAAAAAGTCAAAGTTAAAGGAATGGCCCACATTACGGGTAGTGGTCTTCTAAACTTGAAAAGATTAAAGAAAGGTATGGGATTTGAACTTGAATTGCCTGAGCCGCCAATGATATTCAAAAAGATGATGGCAGCTGGCGTGGAAATAGAAGAGATGTACAAGACCTTCAATATGGGAACTGGATTTATGGTCATAGTAGCAAAAGAAGACAAAGACAAAGCGCTAAGTATTTTAAATAAATATTATCCATCCTATGTAATAGGTAAAGTAATCTCAGAAGATGTAATAAGGACTCATATAAAAGGGCTAGACAAGAGATTCACCTTATAATGATGCTCAATTTTATATAAATTTACCAAAACACATAAAAAGAGTGAGTTCGTTCTATCAACAGTTTAGGGTAATCTAAAATAATTTTAATTACTGTTCATTGAGTCTATGGAGATATAAGATGGCAAAAACTCAATCTAAGAAAAAAAAGCAATCTGATGAAGTCCCAAGAATAGGTGTTTATGTCTGTCATTGTGGAACTAATATTGCAGGTAGCGTCAATATTGGCGAAGTTGTTGAGTTCTCAAAAAATATCAAAAATGTTTCTGTTGTCAGAGAACATATGTATCTATGTTCCGAACAGGGGCAGAATATGATAAAAGACGATATAAAAAAAGAAGGCGTTACAAGAGTTGTTGCCGCTTGCTGTTCCCCAAGGACACACGAAGAAATATTTAGAAAAACACTAAATTCTGGAAATCTAAATAAGTACTTGTATGAGCAGGTAAATATTAGAGACCAGTGCTCATGGCCCCATTTTAAAGATAAAGATAATGCCACAAATAAGGCCAAGCAACTTGTAAAAAGTGGGATTTATCGAGCTAGTGAATTAGAGCCTCTCCAAGATAGGAAATTATCCGTTCTAAAATCTTGCCTAGTAATAGGTGGTGGAATATCTGGAATTAATGCAGCTTTAGATCTTGCACGCAGTGGATATCATGTTTATCTTGTGGAAAGAAATCCAAGCATCGGCGGGAAGATGGCCCAATTAGACAAGACTTTTCCTACAAATGATTGCTCTGCATGTATTCTTGCACCCATGATGGTAGAGGTATCAAATACTTCAAATATTGAACTTCTTACATATTCAGAAATTGAATATGTTTCAGGCCATATTGGAAAATACCACATTACTGTAAGGAAAAAACAGACCTCGGTAGACTGGGAAAAATGTAACGGCTGCGGGGACTGTAGTATCGTTTGTCCTGTAAAAGTTGACAATGAATTCAATTGTAATATGGATAAGAGGAAGGCCGTCTATATACAATTCCAACAGGCAATACCCATGAAAGCTGTTGTAGATAAGAAAAAATGTGTTAAATGTAAGTTATGTGAGAAGAGATGTCAAGTTGGAGCTATAGACATATCAAAAAATGAAGATGAATTCATTGAATTTGACGTTGGAAGCATTATTGCAACAACTGGGTATGACCTATTTGATCCAAATAAAAAAGCCGAATATGATTATGACCACCCCAATGTTATTACATCCCTTGAACTTGAAAGGATGATGTGTGCATCAGGCCCAACAAAAGGAGAAATATTGAGACCTTCTGATGGAAGGAAACCTCATACCATATCCTTTATTCAGTGTGTAGGTTCAAGAGATGAAAAAACAAATGATTATTGTTCTAGAATATGTTGTACTTATTCTATAAAGCATGCAAGACTTCTAAAAGAGAAATACCCTGATATGGATATTTACATACATTATATTGACCTTAGGTGTTTTGGAAAAGGATACGAAGAGTATTATAGAATAGCTAGGGAAAAAGGTGTCAAATTCATAAGGGGAAGAATTAGTCAGATTGATTCAATTGGGGATAGGTTAGAAGTTTCAGGGGACGATGATACATTAGGAGAGCAGATTAGTGTTATAGCAGATCTTGTTGTATTGGCTGTTGCAATGGAGTCCTCAAAAGGGGCAAAGAAATTAGCAAATTTACTAAATATTAGTACTGATAAGACTGGATTCTTTAAAGAAATACATCCTAAATTAAAACCAGTCAGCACAGATAGTGATGGTATATTCATTGCAGGGGCTTGCCAAGGGCCAAAAGAAATACCTGATGCTGTAAGTCAAGGAAAAGCTGCGGCTTCTGCAGCGTCTTCTCTTATGTCAAAAGGTGAGATCGAAATTGAACCTTTGTTTGCTCAGATTACTGAGGATTTATGTGCTAAATGTAGAACTTGTGAATCCCTATGCACTTACAAGGCCATTAAATACACTGATGAAGATAAAATGGAAGTAGATATAGCTTTGTGTAAAGGATGTGGAGTATGTTCTGCAGCTTGTCCTTCTGGAGCTATTAAAGCTAACCACTTTACAAACAAACAAGTCAGAATGCAAATTTTAGCCTTGACGGAGGGTATACATTGAAAATTATTCTTAATAATACTAACAAAGATCTTGTCGATAAGGTCATTGAAAATGGCGGTAAAAGAGTTACTGAATGCTTCCAATGCGGTATGTGTGCTTCAGGATGCCCCGTTGCAAGTGATACTGATCATAAAATCAAAAGAACTATGCACCAAGTTCTTTTAGGACTTGATGAACAAATTCTAGATAAAAAGGCAATATGGCTATGTACTACTTGCTTCATGTGCCTTGAAAGATGTCCTCAAAATGCAGGGCCCACTGATGTCGTTATAGCTCTTCGGAGAATGTCTGCTGAAAAAGGAATTATTCCTGAAGCTCAGATAGAAGTTGCAAATAATATTTATCATCTTGGACACGCAGTCACAGTCAAAAAGGGAATATCCCTAAGAGAAAAAGTAGATGCGCCCCCACTTACTACTGCTGGTTCAGACAAGAAGTATATTGACGAAATCCAGAAAATCGTGGACTCTACCCATGCTGTGAAACTGCTTAAAATAAGAAAGGAATGGAAACCAAAAGGAGATGATGTGATTGCCTGCGACTGATTACGCGTTTTACCCTGGTTGCATAATTCCCTTAAGGTATCCAGATATAGAAAATTCAATAAGAGAGACTATGCCACTTCTTGGTGCCAATGTTTACGATATGGTCGGCGCAGGTTGTTGCCCGCCAGGAGGAGCTTTCTGGTCTGTTGAAGAAATTTCAGGACTGACCCAGAGTGCAAGAAATATCACAATAGCTGAATCCATGAACAAAGATATAATGGCTGTATGTAATGGATGTTTCTGTTATCTAAAAAATAGCAATCATATTTTAATGAGTGACCAAGAAAAAAGAGAAAGAGTAAATACTATTCTAAACAAAGTAGGCAGAAAATATCAAGGTACAGTCTCAGTTTATCATATAGTTGAAATACTTCACGATTATATTGGTGTAGAAAAAATTCAAAATTCTACAAAAATAAAATTAGACGGTGTTAAGGCAGCAGTTCATTACGGCTGTCATCTTTTAAGACCTTCAGATCATCTCATGGCTGAAAATCCAGAAAAACCTCACAAACTAGATGCACTAGTAGAAGCTTTAGGAATGGAAAGTGTTTACTACCCTAAAAAGTTATCATGTTGTGGAGCTGGAGGAGGTATGAGGGGAAATAATCCCGATGTAACTTTGAAGATTTTAGAAAAAAAACTTTTGAATATAAAATATTCAGACCCCGATTGTATTGTGACAGCTTGCCCATTCTGTTTCCTTCAATTTGATTTAGGCCAGAAAGGTCTAAGAGATAAAGGCGAAGATTTCTGCATACCTGTATTTTATTACAATCAACTTCTCGGGTTATCAATGGGACTTCCAAAGAAGAGGGTTGCATCAATATCTGAAACTCCTAGAGATGGATTCATAAAAAGATTTTATGGTGTTGACTGATGAGTAAATTTGAGCCTAATATTATTGGTTTTGTTTGTAACTGGTGTACATATGCTGGAGCTGATCTAGCAGGTTCATCTAGATATAGTTACCCGCCAAACATAAAATTGATAAGACTTATGTGTTCTGGTAGAGTCGATCCAGCATTTATTCTAGAAACTTTTGCTAGAGGTGCGGATGGTGTTTTTGTAGGTGGATGTCATATACCAACAGATTGTCACTATCAGCAGGGTAATTTTAAAGCATTAAAAAGAGTTACAATGTTAAAAAAACTCATATCTGAAATGGGTATAGAACCAGAGAGGCTTGAGATATTTTGGATTTCTGCTTCTGAGGGGAAGAGGTTCTCTGAAGTTATGACATCGTTCACTGATAAGATTAGAGAACTAGGGCCAAATCCTTTAAAGGTTTGAAATGAAAAAGATCATAGTTCTTGGAATCGGCAATCCCTACCTAAAAGACGATAGGATAGGCATAAAAATTGTCGAGGATTTAGAGAAATTTTTCATTAATGGAGAGAATATCATCTTTGAAGTGTTTTATTCATCTGGTATCGAACTATTGGATTGTATTCTTGATTATGATTGTGCTATCTTTATTGATTCTATTATTTCTGAGAATATTGGAAAGATTAATTACCTCGGATTAGAAGATATGTTATCTCTACCTGAAACAACTTCACCTCATTCAACTAATTTCTCAACAATGGTAAAATTAGGTATGAAGATATCCCCAGATAGAATGCCAAAAGAAATACTTTTTTGTGCAATAGGGATAAGAGATCCTTTTACCTTCTCAGATGATTTTTCTTTAGAATTAGAAGAGTCCTACCTTGATATATTGGAGACAATAAAAGATAAAATAAAGTATTTATCTACATAGCTTTAATTATAGCGTCGTGCATTATCATATCTGCTGCTGGTGTCCCAACAAATGCTACTTTACCATTTATAACAATCGTAGGTACACTCATTACACCAAGTTTTCTTGCTTTAGAGTTCCCTTCAGGGGTTGCTATATTAACAATAGCTACATCAACATTATCATATTGCGATGCAACTCTATAAGCCATTTCCGCTGCTGCAGGACAATAAGAACATCCAGATGAAGCAAGAACTTCTATAAGTACTCTTTTCTTCTTGCCAGAAAATCTTTGTTTTAGTTCTCCCATCTTTTTCTTTCTTATTTCATCAATTTCTTCCATTCTAACACTGTCTAAATATAATTATATTTTACTTATAAAAATTTAGATACTTATACAAAACATTTTTATAAATAAACATTCATTATGAAAATGGAGGTATAATATGAAAATATTAGGTGTTTGTGGTTCCCCGAGAGAAGGTAATACTCTATTTTTATTGAAAAAGGCTCTTGAATCATGCAAGGAGCTCGGAGTTGAAACTGAACTTGTTCATGTAGGATTAATGAAGATAGCTCCTTGTAAGGCATGTGGTGGTTGTAAAGATACTGGAATTTGTGTCCAAAAAGACGATATGACTCCTATTTATGATAAGATAAAAGGTGCAGATGGGATAATATTGGCATCTCCCGTATATTTAGGGGGAGTATCCGCACAAATGAAAGCTTTCATGGATAGGACCAGGGCACTTAGAGGGAAGTTTGAGCTTAGGAATAAAGTTGGCGCAGGTATTGCAGTTGGAGGATTTAGGAATGGAGGCCAAGAAACAACCCTCCAGCAGATATTCAATTTCTTCTTTATACATAATTCAATAGTTGTAGCTGATGAAGTTACATCGCATTATGGTGGGGTTGGCCATGGTTACAACATTGGGGACTGCGATAAAGATGAATATGGTATAAAGACATCACAGAATACTGCTAAGAATATGATAAAAGTTCTAAAGTTAATAAAAGGGGAGGCCAAAGACGAAATAAAGAATTGGTAAGGTAATCTAATGATAGGAAAAGGAGATGTAAAAAATATCCTAGATAGTTATGATCTTGATAACTTAACTATTGGAGTTTTGGGGGGTCACTCTGCCCTAGATATCTCTAGTGGTGTAAAGAAATATGGATTCAATACCGTTGCAGTATGTCAAAAAGGTAGAGACAAAACTTATTCAAAATATTATAAGACTAGGGATGGACGGGGCTGCATAGATGAAGTAATATCTTTAGATAAATTCAGCGATATAACAAATAAGGATGTTCAAAAACAACTAAGAGAAATGAACACTATATTCATACACAATAGATATTTTTGGGTTTACTTTGATTTTGAAAAAATAGAAAATGAATTCTTTGTTCCAATATATGGTACTAGAGGCCTTGTTAAACTTGAAGAGAGAGATGTCCCAAAAAACCAATATTATCTTTTAGAAAAAGCAGGGATAAGGTTCCCAAAAATCTTTTCATCTCCTGAAAAAATAGATAGATTAGTAATAGTTAAAGTATCAGAAGCTATTAGAAGCTATGAAAGAGCATTTTTCTTTGCTTCTTCGCCATTGGAGTATGAACAAAAAAGTAAAGATCTAATCGAAAAAGGCATAATAACTAAAGAAGGTTTGAAAAAGGCTGTGATTGAAGAATATATACTAGGCGCTCAAACTAATTTTAATTATTTTTACTCAAATACCCGAGAAGAACTAGAGTTAATGGGAACGGATACTAGAAGACAGACAAATCTAGATGGCATATTGAGACTTCCTGCAAACGAGCAACTTGAAGTTTTAAAATATATCAAACCTAAAATGATTGAAACAGGACATATTACGTGCACAACTAAAGAGAGCATATTGGAAAAAGCCTTTGATATTGGAGAGAAGTTCGTTGCCGTTACTAAGAAAGAATATCCCCCTGGAATAATTGGTCCTTTTGCCCTTCAAGGTGCAGTAGCATCATTAGAAGGAAAAGAAGAGATCGTAATATTTGATGTTTCTATGAGAATTCCAGGAAGTCCAGGAACTAAATTCACACCTCACACAGGATATTTATATGGAAGAGAGATTAGCTATGGCGAAAGGATAGGGATAGAATTAAGAGAAGCAATAGAAAAAGGCTCTATTGAAAGTATCCTGTCTTAGGTCTCTTTTTTAAAAAATATTTTTCTATTATTTTTTCAATTGATTCTATTGAAAATGGTTTAATTAAAACAAACTTAGCGCCAGCATCAAAAAGTTCTTTTTGTAAATCAGAATAAGCAGTGCCTCCTATTATAAAGGCATTAGGATCTAACTTAAGAATCTCTTTTGTTGTCTTGATGCCGTCCATCTTTGGCATCTTAATATCCATAATAACAACATCAGGAAACTCTTTTTGGTATATCTCGATTCCGGTCATTCCATCGTTTGCTACTAAAACAGTATATGCTGAAAGGCCATATTTCATTACTTCTAAAAAATCTTGATTGTCGTCAACTATTAATATTTTAACCATCTGATCAACTATACAACGTTCAAAACTGTGAGGCTTGTAGATTTATTTACACCTTTAAGCTTTCTGATATTTTCTATAATAATATTAAACTCTTTTGGGGAATTGCATAAAACATATGCTACTACGTCCCACTCACCTGTTGTTTCGTAGACCCTTTTTACGCCTTCAATAGTTTTGATCTGCTCTACAATCTGATAAGTTGACTCTTGTGTTTGGGTATTTAAAAGAACAAGAGAAATAAATCCAAAACTAGTTGAAATTTCTACAGTAAAGTTTTTTATAATACCTGTTTCCACAAGATTTTCTATTCTTCTTCTAATAGATCCCTCAGAGACGGACAATTTTTTAGCAATTTCAGTATTCTTCATTCTAGAATCTTTTTCCAAAAGACTTAATATTTGAATATCTATATCATCCATAATAGGAAAATATACTTTGGCTTTAAAAATATTTCGATTATCGTAATTATATTACTATTTTTAACCGTAAGATTTAAAAGCTGTTTACGATTAATGCCATCGAGGTGATTTGGATGGGAGAATGTCCAGAATGTAGCTGTGTAATTGAAATAGAAAATCCAGAAGTAGGGGATATCGTCGAGTGCCCAGAGTGTGGAATTGAGCTTGAAATAATTAGCCTTGACCCACTTGTACTAGAGGAAGCCCCCGAAGAGGAAGAGGATTGGGGAGAATAAAATGGTTAAGATATTGGACACAACTCTGAGAGAAGGAGAGCAAACAGCAGGAGTTTCTTTTACTATAAATGAGAAGATGGGACTTGCTAAAATGCTAGATGATTTTGGAGTAGACATGATAGAGGTTGGACATCCTAACGTCTCTCCAAAAATTGAAGAGTTTATCAGAAAAGTTGTCAAAGAAAATCTAAAAGCAGACGTCGTAGGTCATGTTAGGGCTGTAAGGGGAGATGTTGAAATGGCTGTTGACTGTGAAGTTGACAGAGTTGCAATATTTCTCGCAACATCAAATGTCCACCTAAATGACAAATTGAAGATGACAAAAGAAGTCGCAATAGAAAAAGTAGTTGATTGTGTCCAATATGCAAAAGACCATGGACTTAAAGTTAGATACACACCGGAAGATGCAACAAGGACAGATTTTGATTATCTTATCGAAATTTGTAATGCTGCAATTGAAGCTGGTGCAGATAGGATAAGTGTTGCAGATACCGTTGGGGTTATGCAACCCCATATTTTTTACGATCTTGTGAAGAAGATAAAAGACAATCTGAAACCTGTTGGAATTGATGTTCACTGCCACAATGATTTTGGCCTTGCTGTTGCGAATGCTATGGCAGGTGTCAGAGCAGGTGCTGATTGTGTTCATACGACCGTAAATGGTATCGGAGAAAGGACAGGAATAGTTGATTTATCTACTTTTGTAACCGCCACTCATGTTTTAGATAATGAAAATTTGAAATATGATCTAAAGATGTTAAAACAAATATCTGCTTATGTAGAAAAAATAACAGGTATTTACATATATCCTTTAATGCCAATCATGGGGGACAATGCCTTTACACATAAGAGTGGAGTTCATACCGATGGAGTACTAAAAAATCCAACGACTTATGAACCTTTCTCACCAGAAATGGTTGGGAAAGAAAGAAGGATTATTGTAGATAAATTTGCTGGTAGAAGGGCTGTTATGTCAAAGCTAGAGCAATATGGCATAAAGGCCAGTGATGAAGAAATACTAAAGATAATTCAAGAAATTAAGAAGGTAGGGGACGAAAGAAAGATTGTTCATGACACCGATATATTAGATATTGCAGAAAAAGTACTTGGTTTCAAGGCCGTAACAATACCAACTGGTGTTGATGCAGTGTTATTCTTAAGACTTGAAGCCCATATATACACAACATCTGTATCAAGAAAAATAAAGAATATGAAAGGTGTTGAAAAGCTTTATGAAATGTCTGGTGACGAGGATATTGCAATATATGCATCATTAAAGAACGTTGCCGAGTTGAATAATCTCATAGAGGATATAAGGAGCATCCCTGGAGTTCTTGCAACAAGCACAAGAGTAGTTCTTAAGAGGTATGGTGAAGATAATGGGAACAATTGCTGAAGAGATTTTTTCTAAGAAACTTTCCAGAGATGTTTCGGCTGGAGAGATAGTATTAGTTGATATTGATGTGACGATGAGCCATGACAACACGACACCGCTTGCAATTAAGGCATTAAGAAATACGGGTAAGCCATTATTTGACAAAAATAGAGTTGTAGTGATATTTGATCATGTCCAACCCCCTGCTTCAGTTGAAAGTGCTACATTACAGAAAGAAGTATTACAATTTATAAAAAAGGAAGGAATAAAGAACTTTTTCAGAGAAGGTATTTGCCACCAAGTTCTTGTTGAGAAGGGGTTCGTCTTACCAGGTAGGGTAATAATAGGAGGAGACTCACACACATGCACTTACGGTGCTCTAGGGGCATTTGGAACAGGTGTCGGATCAACAGATATAGGAGTTTCATATGCTACAGGAAAGAACTGGTTCAGAGTTCCTGAAACATTTTATTTTGACGTTAATGGTTCATTTAATAAAGGAGTTTATCCAAAAGATTTGATTCTTAAAATAATAGGAAAGGTGGGCGCTAGAGGAGCGACTTACAAAGCATGTGAGTTTGGAGGAGAAACCATAGAGAATATGGCATTAGGGGACAGACTCACTCTAACTAACATGGCAATTGAAATGGGTGGAAAGACAGGTTTAATTAAAACGGACAAAATAACAGAAAATTTCTTAAAATCTAGAGGTTACCCCTATCAAGAAATTGTTCCAAAAGACCCAAATTATGAAAAAGTATTTGAATTTAATGTTGACGATTTGACGCCACAGCTTGCTGTTTCACCAAAGGTGGATAATGTCTATCCAGTTGAAAAATATGAAGGGACAGAAGTTGATGAAGTATTTATAGGCACATGCACAAACGGTAGAATAGAAGACCTTGAAATAGCCGCAAGGATGTTCAAAGGAAAGAAGTTAAGTCCTCTTCTAAAAACTATTATTGTTCCGGCATCAAATGAAGTATATTTTGAAGCTATGAACAGAGGATACATAAAAATATTCATGGATGCAGGAGCTATGGTCTGTAATCCTGGATGCGGTCCATGTATAGGAAGGCATCAAGGAGTAATTGCTCCAGGGGATAGAGCATTGACAACTATGAACAGAAACTTTGTAGGGAGAATGGGCTCAGATAAAGGTGAAATTATTATTGCTTCGCCTGCTACTGCAGCTGCAACAGCGCTTAATGGAAAGATAACAGACCCCCGAGAGGTGATTTAATGGGAAAAGTATTCAGATTTGGTGAGGATGTAAATACAGATGAAATAATACCGGGGAGATATAATGTCACTACAGACCCGAAGGCGCTTGCTGATCACTGCTTTTTTGAAGTAAGACCAGACTTCTGCAAGAATGTAAATAGTGGAGACTTCATAGTAGCTGGTGAAAATTTTGGATGTGGATCTTCAAGAGAGCATGCACCAATAGCAATAAAGGCTTCAGGTGTTAAAGCAGTAATTGCAAAAAGCTTTGCCAGAATCTTCTATAGAAATTGTATAAACATTGGACTCCCTATTATGATATCCGATGAGTTGTACGACGTTATTGAAGATGGTGATGAAATTGACGTCAATTTAAAGGAAGGAAAGATAAAAATCCTAAAGAATGGTAAAGAGCTAAGATCACAAAGATTCCCAGAGTTTATTTTAAAAATTATTGATGCTGGAGGAATTGTTAATTTCTTAAAAAATCATGATATAGGTGAGCTAGAAGATGGTATATAAGATATGTGTTATCAAAGGAGACGGAATAGGAAACGATGTAATCGATGCCGGATTAAAATTACTTTCACAGATTAATATTAATTTCGATTATATACCTGCAGAAGCAGGGTATGATTGCTACTTAAAAAACGGTACTTCCATACCTCAAACTACAATTGATGCTTGTAGGAATTCAGATGCAACTCTTTTTGGAGCTGTGTCTTCACCCCCGGATATACCCAACTACAAAAGTGCAATTGTAACTATGAGAAAGGAACTTGATCTATTTGTAAATGTAAGGCCAATAAAAAGTCTTCCAATTGAGATTTCAAGGCAAAACATTGACATAGTGATAATGAGAGAAAATACTGAAGGTATGTACAAAGGAATTGAACGGGAAGAAAATGGAGTGGCAATAGCAGAAAGACATATTTCTGAAAAAGCATCCAGACGACTTGCAGAGTTCACCTATAAATACGCTATTGAAAATAATAGAAAGAAAGTTACAGTAGTCCATAAAGCAAATGTTTTAAGAAAGACATGTGGACTTTTCAGGAGAACTGTATTCTCAGTTTCAGAAAAATACCCTCAAATAGAGACTGAAGAAGTTATAGTTGACGCGATGGCAATGAGATTAATCAAAGAACCAGAGCGATTTGATGTAGTTGTTACAACTAACTTATTTGGGGACATTTTATCTGATGAAGCCTCACAACTTGTTGGCGGTCTTGGTATTGCACCATCTGGGAATATTGGTGAAAAAAATGCTCTTTTTGAACCTGTACATGGGTCTGCTCCAAAGTATGCAGGTAAAGATATTGCAAATCCAACTGCAACTTTTCTATCTGCTGCAATGATGCTTGATTTTCTAGGAGAGAAAAAGGAAGGAGATAGAATAAGAAAAAGTATTTACAAAACATTTGCTGAAGGTAAGAGAACAAAAGATCTAGGGGGAAATCTCGGAACTCTAGCTTTTACTGAAGCTGTAATCAATAATTTGGAGTGATATAATGAAGATAGGAATGCTATATTCTAGAGTTAGACTTGATGAAAAGTTCCTACTCGAAGAGTTTAGAAATAGAGGAATAGACGTAGAGAGAATGGATACAAGATGTGCGATATTCAATATTACAAATCATGAAAAATTTGATTATGATGTCGTTTTGGAGAGAGAGATAAGCCATCTAAAAGCTCTTTATTCTTTGAAAGTATTAAACGAAATGGGAATAAAAACAGTTAACACTTATGAAGTTGCAAGTACATGCGGGGACAAAATATTAACAACTTTGGCTTTAACTAAGTATAAAGTTCCATCACCCGTGACCTATATTGCTTTTACACCTGAAGAAGCTATCCAAGCAATTGAAAAAATAGGTTATCCTGTAGTTTTGAAACCTGCAACTGGTTCTTGGGGAAGGCTTCTTGCAAAAGTAAATGATAAAGAAACTGCAGAGAGTATAATTGAACATAAGGTAACTCTTGGTTCTTATCACCACTCAGTTTTTTACATACAACAGTACATCGATAAACCTGAGAGGGATATCAGGGCATTTGTTGTTGGGGATGAAGTTATAGGTGCTATATATAGAAGTTCTCCACATTGGATCACAAACACTGCACGTGGGGGTGTAGCAAGCCATTGCCCAGTAACAGATGAAATATCAGAAATCTGTCTTAAAGCTGCAAAGGCTGTTGGTGGAGGAGTTGTAGCAATTGATCTATTGGAAGACAAAGGAAAGCTTTTAGTAAATGAAGTCAATTACACTATGGAGTTTAAGAATAGTATTGCACCTACAGGTGTTAACATACCTGGTAAAGTAGTAGATTATGTAATTGAAGTTGCAAAGAGGTAAAAAAAATGAAAGTTTCAGTTATTGGTGCTTCAGGTTATACTGGAGGAGAGTTGCTTAGATTATTAGTAAATCATCCTGAAGTGACTATTGATAGAATCACATCTGAGTCAAACGCTGGCTCATTTGTGCATATGATTCATCCAAATTTGAGAGGATTCAATATAAAATTCTCTTCGATAAAAGAATCTTTTGACTCTGACCTTGTTTTCTTTTGTTTGCCACATGGAGTCTCAATGGACTACCTAAGAGAATTCTATGATACAGGTGTAAAAATAATAGACCTTGGGGCAGATTTAAGATTAAAAAATAAAGAGGTATACAAGTCTTGGTATGGTCTTGATCATAAGTGCCCAGAACTCTTAGAAGAAGCCGTATACGGTATTCCAGAAATCCATAGAGAAGAAATAAAGAAGACAAGATTAGTTGCAAATCCTGGATGTATTGCTACCTCAATGATTATGGCACTTTACCCATTAAGGCATTTAAATATAGATAAGGAAAGGATAGTAATTGACAGCAAGATAGGGTCTTCTGCATCTGGGGATTCATTCAGTGCATCTACTCATCACCCAGAGAGATCAAGAGCAATTAGATGTTACTCACCTATTTACCACAGACATATAGCAGAAGTTGAGCAGGAAACCGGATTCAAAGTAACAATGGCGCCTCATGCTATTGAGATGGTAAGAGGAATATTCTCAACAATATACCTGTTCTTCAATCAGCCATATGATGAAAAAGAAATTAGGGGCATATATAGAGAATTCTCAGAAAAAAACAAATTCTTTAGAGTTGTAAAACAGAAAAAAGGAATTTACAGGCACCCTGATCCCAAAATATTAACGGGTTCAAACTTCTGTGAAGTAGGATTTGAACTTGACAATGAAAACAGAAGAATGATTGTCTTTTCAGCTATTGATAACCTAATGAAAGGTGCCGCTGGTGCTGCCGTTCAGAACATGAACATAATGTATGGTCTTGAAGAAGACACAGGATTAAAATATATTGGATACCATCCAATTTAGGTGATTTGATGATTGTTATTAAGATTGGTGGAAGTCTTGGTACAGAAGTAGAAAGTTTAGCAAAGGAGATAGCTGAACTTGCAAAGAAGGAAAAGATAATTGTCGTTCATGGGGGATCATATGAGACAACAGAAATTTCCAAAAAGCTTGGAAAGGAAACTAAGTTTGTCACATCTGTATCTGGATTTAGGTCAAGGTACACTGATCTTGAAACAGTTCAAATTATGGAAATGGTAATGGCAGGAAAAATCAATAAAGAGCTTGTTAAGTTACTACAGAAATCAGGAGCGAATGCATTTGGTCTTTCAGGTGCAGATGGTAAAGTCTTACTAGCTAAGAGAAAAGATTCAATTAAAATTATTGAAGATGGCAAAAAGAAAATCCTAAAGGATGATTATACAGGAAAAGTTGAAAATGTCAACAAGGACCTCATTGACATATTGCTTGATAATGGATATTTACCAATTATTTGTCCTTTGGCAATTAGTCCTGAAGGAGATATTGTCAATACAGATGGAGACAGAGCGGCTGCTGCAATAGCATCAGCTTTATCGGCTGATTTAATAGTTATGACAAATGTCGATGGATTTCTAAAAGATGGAAAACTTGTAAGTGGACTAAATTTACTCCAGATCGATGAAGCATACTCCTTCGCCGATGGAGGAATGAAGAAAAAACTCCTTGCTGCAAAAGAAGCGATAGAACAGGGGAGTCCTAGAGTTATTATTGCAAGAGGTAATCTCAATAATTCTTTAGAAAATGCACTAAAGGGCAAGAGAACGGTGATTTCAAAATGATGTACAAAGACTTAGAAGAAAAATATGGTAGCGGAGTCTACTATAAGAGAGATGTTGAAATCATATCTGGTAAAGGGGTTTATCTTTACGATAGCCAAGGCAATGAATACATTGATTGTGTAGCTGGTCATGGAGTTTGTCTATTTGGTCATTCACACCCAAAGATAGTCCAAGCGATAAAGGACCAGTCTGATGTGCTTATATCCTGCCCAGAGATTTTTTACAATGATAAAAGGGCAGAACTTTTAGAAAAGATTGCCGAAATAACTCCTAAGGGGCTTACAAAAACATTTCTTTCTAACTCAGGTGCTGAAGCTGTAGAAGCGGCTTTAAAATTTTCTAGAAAGATTACTGGAAAAACAGATATCATTTCATTTACATTTGGATTTCATGGAAGGACAATGGGGGCACTTTCTGCTACGTGGAAAGCAGAATACAAAAAACCATTCTTGCCCTTAGTACCTGGTTTTTGTCATACTGCATATAACAATCTAGAGAAACTTCAAGAAGTAATTACGGATAATACTGCCGCCATAATCGTAGAGCCTGTTCAGGGAGAGGGCGGAGTTAAACCTGCTAATATGGATTTTATTAAGGGAATAAGAGAAATTTGTGATCAAAAAGGAATATTGATGATTGTTGATGAGGTACAAACTGGATTCGGTAGGACTGGTGAACTATTCGCTATAAATAGGTATAATATATCCCCTGATATTTTATGTCTTGGAAAAGGGATAGCTGGTGGTATACCCATGGGGGCTACTGTTGTAAGAGAAGATCTTGCAAATCTCGAGAAAGGTGAGCATGGCTCTACTTTTGGAGGAAATCCCTTAGCATGCAACGCTTCCCTTGCAGCTATAAAAACGTTGAAAGAAGAGAAACTTGTTGAAAAATCAAAAGAAAATGGAGAATACTTCATTTCACAACTTAAGAAAAATATCGATGAAACATCTTACAAAGAGATAAGGGGTCTTGGCCTTA
>JAMNZA010000125.1 GCA_023622545.1 Methanobacteriota archaeon
AAGATTTTGCAAAACATTCAGGACAACTGTGTCATTTTGACTAAAGAGCTTCTCAAATATTGCTAAAGCCTTTTCATAAAAAACCTCAGCTTCTGCATATTCGGCTTTATACTGAGATATAAGGCCAAGTAAAAATAGGCTCATGCCAGAGGCAGAATGTGACGGCCCATAGACATCAATTGCTTCGTTCAAAGATTTTCTTGCAAGCCTTTTAGCTTCTATGTACTTTTCCATCTTCAATAGCCTAACTGAAGCGTTATAGAACTCTTCCCAAAGTGTAAAACTTCCGCTGTCAATGTCCATTATCCATCACAATCCATTCTAATTTTTACTATACCAAGAATCTATTTAAATTTTATGGACTTTAAAAATAAAGAATCCGCTATTTTTTCATATTTTTTGAAATCTGAATTATAATTCAGTTAGATTTAAATATCGTTATTTCTAAAAAAACATAACGAGGTGGTATTATAAATAAAAGAAAAAGTTATCTTAAGATATCAGCATTGTTCCTTATTGGAATAATGGTAGCATTGACAGCAGGATGCGCCTCTGAGCCAAAAACGGTAAGTGTATACCACGCCGGAAGTTTGGCCCAGCCATTTCAAGCTGTTGAAAAGAATTTTGAAGCCGCTAACAGGAATACTGACGTACAGTTAGAAGCCGCAGGTAGCGTAGACACAATAAGAAAAGTTACGGAATTGGGAAAGCAAGCAGATGTCATCGGTTCAGCTGATTACAGGCTTATACCCCAGATGATGTATCCAAACTATGCTGACTGGTACATTGTTTTTGCCACAAATGAGATAGTTCTTTGTTACACTGATCAGAGTAAATACGCTAGCGAGATTAATGCTGACAACTGGTATGAAATATTACAAAGACCTGATGTCCTATGGGCATTCGGTAGCCCAAATATTGACCCATGTGGTTACAGGACAGTAATGACCATAAAACTCGCAGACCTTGCATACAACAAGCCGGTATTCAACAATCTACTTGCCGCACATACTGCAATCACACAGAAGGAAGTAAATGGCAGCTATCTAATAACAACTCCTGAAAATTTAAACCCAGATACTAAATACGTTACAATAAGAGATAAGTCAGAAGATCTTGTATCTATGACAATAGCCGGTGGAATCGATTATGCCTTCGAGTACAGATCAGTTGCAGAACAGAATAAGCTTAAGTATGTTGAACTACCCCCTTCAATAAATCTAAAAGACGTAAGATACGAGGATACTTACGCCAAAGTAAAAGTAAAAATATCAAACGGTACAACACAGACAGCAGCCCCTATAGCATACGGAATAACCGTACCAAAGAATGCAGTAAACAAAGACCTTGGAATCAAATACGTAGAACAAGTTATAAACGAAAATGGTCAGAAGATCTTCAGAGACATGGGGCAGCCACCAACTGTACCTGCACTAGGTTCAGGGGCCATCCCAGAGCAATTGAAAAAATACGTTGAAATGATAGATTAATGGAGGAATGAAAAATGTTTTCTGAAATTAGAAGAAATCCTCTTCTAATTCTTTTTTTTATTTTAGGAATGGTCATAGTAGGATATATCATAGCTGCATTATCGCACATGCTTTATAGCCAGCTAGTTCTCCATCCCGGAGAGTTTATCGCTGTAATAAAAGATCCTGTAGTGTTACAGTCAATTTGGTTAACATTATACACATCATTTATTGGAACAGTCATAGCTGTAATTTTGGGTATACCGCTTGCTTATATCCTTGCGCGATACGAGTTTCATGGAAAGGATATCATCGAAGCAATAGTGGATATACCAATTATCATCCCACACACGGTAGCTGGAATAGCTCTTTTCTCTCTACTTATGAGGAGGGGTGCTGTAGGAATGGCCTTCTCCAAATTAGGGATAGTATTCCAAGACAACATGTGGGGGATTGTAATGGCAATGTTCTTTGTAAGCTGCCCGTTCTTTGTAGGAACTGCTAGAGAAGGGTTCAAGAGCGTTAATCCTAATCTCGAACGGGTCGCAAGGACACTTGGCGCTTCCCATTGGGAATCCTTTTACCAGATTGCCCTTCCCTTGACCTTCAGGCATATATTCTCTGGAGCAATCATGTCCTGGGCTAGAGGTATCAGCGAATTTGGTGCCATTATTATTATAGCATACTACCCGATGATTGCCTCAACTTTGATCCTGGCAAGATTCAACACAAACGGCCTTCAGGGCTCACAGCCTATAGCAGTGCTTCTGATAATGGTATGCTTCGTGACATTTGTCGTCTTACGATTAATTTCAAAGAGGGGTGGGAAAAGATGATCAGAGTAGAAAACGTTAGCAACAACTGGGGAGAATTCTCTCTTAAAGATATTTCATTGAACATCAAGGAAGACGAGTACTTCATAATCTTGGGGCCAACAGGCGCTGGAAAAACACTCTTACTTGAAATAATAGCAGGACTGCACTTTCCAAAAGAAGGAAAGGTCTTGATTAAAGGCAACGATGTTACTTTTTTAAATCCAGAGAAGAGAGGTCTTGGATTTGTCTACCAGGATTTCGCTCTTTTCCCGCACCTGAATGTGAAGAAAAACATCGAATACGGATTAAAGCTTAGAAAAGTTCCAGAGGAAGAACGAGAGAAAAAGGTCACAGAACTTGTGAATCTCCTTAAAATAAAGCACCTCTTGTCAAGAAATACTACAACTTTGAGCGGCGGTGAAAAACAGAAGGTTGCTCTCGCAAGGGCTCTTGCAATAAATCCAAAGATTATCCTAATGGATGAGCCATTTTCAGCACTTGATGAAAACACAAAGTCAAAGCTCATATCGGATATGAAAGAGCTTCACAATAAAGGCGGGATAACATTCGTACATGTCACTCACAGCCAGGAGGAGGCTATACTTCTTGCCGATAGAATTGGAATAATGATGGGCGGAACTATTGTTCAGGTAGGAACACCTGACGATATCTTCTATAAACCAATAACTAGAGAAATCGCTAAATTTGTCAAGATTGAAAATATCTGGGAAGGCAAAGTCCTAGATAAAAATCAAGATGAGATGACAATTGACGTTAATGGTAAGAAGATTGTTGCCCTACCCGACCACTTCAAAGTTGGAGATGGAGTTAGGCTTATCATAAGGCCAGAGGATATCCTATTAGGTAAAGGTAACACTAGCGCCAGGAACGAATTCAATGGAAAGGTATTGTCTGTAGTAAAGCATGGCTTCTATTATATTGTAAGAATAGACTGTGGATTTGAAGTTGAGGCTGCAGTGACAAAACAATCAATAGAAAACCTTTGTATCAAAGAAGGCAAGGACATCAATATATTTTTTAAAGCCACCGCACTTCAAGTAATTAAGAGATGAGAGTAATCTCAAGCGGGGGTTTTGTGAAATACCTGAAACTTGATACATATGAAGAGGTCATTGAAAAGATCAATGATTCTCTATCCTTTAATCCAAAGAAGGAAAAGGTTGCCTTGGCCGATTGCCTGGGACGGGTAACGGCTGAGGATATTATTTCGCCTATTGATGTGCCAGACTTTCCCAAATCACAGATGGACGGCTACGCCGTTAGATCAGATGATACCTTCAATGCTAGCGAAAGTTCTCCAGTGAAACTAAAGATTATAGAGAAAATTGACGCCGGCAGCTCCCCAAAACTTTCAATTGAGAGGGGGTTATGCTCTTATGTTGCAACAGGTGCTCCAGTGCCAAACGGTGCAGATTCAGTTGTCATGATAGAAAACACCCAACTTGAAGATGGTGCCATCGTTATAACAAGAGGACTAGCCCCTGGCGAAAATGTGATGAAAAAAGGATTTGACATAAAAAAAGAAAATCCAGTTCTATCAAAAAATACCATCATTTCACCGAGGATGGTAGGACTGCTCTCAGGCCTCGGTATCGAGATTGTCTCAGTCTATAAAAAGCCAAAGATTGGCATCTTCTCAACAGGCAATGAAATTATCTTACCGGGGGATGCCTTAGAATATGGAAAAACTTATGATGTGAACTCTTTTTACATTTCATCAAAACTTAGGAAAATTGGCTGCGACACACTCTTGCTTGGTATAGCAAGGGACACTAAGGATGACATATTCTCTAAATTAAATGAGGCAAAGGATTGCGATATGATAATCCTCTCTGCCGGTGCATCTAAGGGCGAGAGGGATTTCGTTGAAGAGGCCATCAAGAGTTTTGGAGAGCTTATAATCCATGGAATCAGCATAAAACCTGGTAAGCCAACATTGGTCGGCCTAAAAGAAGAAAAGCTGATCTTTGGCCTCCCTGGACATCCAACTTCCTCATTCGTTATATTCAATGTTCTGGTGATGCCTTTCATTTACAGGATACTTGGATTAGAAAAGTATCTAGAGATTAAAAAGCTAGTTTCAGGGGAGAGGATATATTCAACTAAAGGAAGGAAGGATTTCCTGCCTGTAATAATAAATGGTAATACGGTGAATTCAGTGTTTAGAGGTAGCGGCGCCATATCAAGTTTTTTAAAAGCCGAAGGTGTCGCCATAATTAGCGAAACGACAGAATATGTTGACAAGGGAGAGGAGCTAGAAGTAATAATTTTGGAAGATTAAATGTCTGAAATACCGATAAAAGTCCTAAGAGTGGCATTAACCCAGAGGTGCAACTTGAACTGCATCTACTGCCACCACGAGGGGGAGTGCTCCCAAGCCAATAACGGTAGGAAGGAGATAAGCAAAGATGATGTAGAAGACCTCCTCAAAGTTTCGAAAGGCCTTGGGATCAAAAAAGTACGTTTCACTGGTGGGGAGCCGCTTGTCCGAAAGGATGTCGTTGACATCGTTGATATAGCATCTAGATATATGGACGATGTATCAATTTCCACAAACGGCACTTTGCTGAGTGAAAAGATTTCAGACCTAAAAGAGGCCGGAATTTCACGATTCAACATTACCCTAAATACACTAAACGAAGATACGTTCAAGAGCATAACTGGAAAGAACAAACTCCAAGAAGTTCTTGAAGGTATTGAAAAGTCCTATGAGGAGGGCGTGTTCCCGATTAAGTTAAACGTGGTAGTCATGAAAAGAAACTACCCCGAGATAATGGATATGATAAAGTTCACAAAGGAGGGCATGGTCCTGCAGTTGATCGAACTCATCTCCTCAAAGGACGAAATTGATTCTGATTTCTATAAGGAGAACTACGTAAGCCTCTCACCTATAGAAAAGTATCTAGAGAAAAAGGCAGAAAGAGTAGTTCAAAGGGAGAAGCACAGAAGGAAAAAGTACTTCGTCCCACAAGAGGTTGAGATTGTTCGCTCAATGCACAACACCGTATTCTGTAAGAACTGCATGAGCATCAGGATGACTAGCGAAGGAGAGATAAAGAACTGTATCTTTAGAAACGACAATCTGATAAAGGTTGATGACTTCTCTGACCTTGAGAAGTTAAAGGATCTGCTTGTAGAATCAATAAGGTCAAAAACCCCTTACTGGTGCTAGAATGAAAGTTATTGTGAAGTATTTTGCAATCTATAAGGAAACAACAGGCGTTCCCGAGGAGGCCTTTGAGTTGGATAGGGGCAAATCTATAAATGAGCTTCTCAGTATAATTATTAAAAAATACAACTTCAAAGATCAGGATAGCATGGTAGTTTCATTAAATCACGATTATATCAAGACAGATGTAAAATTAAAAGACGGGGACGAAGTGGCCATAATGATGCCAACAAGCGGTGGATGAAATGATCAAGATTCAAAAAGATGACTTTAGCGTTGATGTGGAGCTAAAGAAGATAAAAAACGACGAGTGCGGTGCTTCGGTCATCTTTGTAGGGACTGTGAAATCCCCGATGAGAGGAAAGAAGGTAGTAAAACTAGAGCTTGACGCTTATATCGAGATGGCAGAAGAGAGGCTTAGAGAGATTGAAGAGGATGCGAAAGAAAAGTATTCAATCAAGGAGAGCACAATAGTCCACAGGTATGGGGAGCTTTCTGTTGGCGACAACATAGTCCTCATAATAGTAAAATCAATTGACAGGACAAAATCCTTTGAAGGGGCAAAGTACATCCTTGAAAGGTTGAAGGAAGAGGTACCAATATTCAAGAAGGAGTATTTGGAGAATAATGTATTCTGGCATGGAGGAATATAGTATGTTTTCACATTTATCTGAAAAAGGGGTGAAGATGGTCGACATCACCAAAAAAGAGGCGTCTGTTAGAACTGCAGTTGCCGAAGGTAAGATAGAGCTAAAAAAGGAAACTATCAGTTTGATAAAGGAGAATAAGGTAACTAAAGGGAACGTCTTAACGACGGCGCAGATCGCAGCAATCCATGCTGTGAAGAGGACTTCCGACCTAATCCCGCTCTGCCACCCGCTCCCGATAAATAAGGTCGATATCGATTTTGAAGTATATGATGATTCTATAAAGGCAATATGCATGGTCAAAACTGATTCGAAGACCGGAGTCGAGATGGAAGCCCTAACAGGAGTTTCTGTGGCGCTTCTTACAATATGGGACATGGTGAAATCAAACGAAAAGGACGCTTCCGGCCAGTACCCATCAACTGAGATCTATGGCATAAGAGTCCTAAAAAAGGAGAAGTGAACATGTCATCAGAAAAACACAAGAGCAGTGCCCCAAAGAGCTTGAACTATGGGATAATCACCGTATCAGACTCCTGCTATAAAGGCGTAGCCGAGGACAAATCTGGTAGCTACATAAAAGAGAAACTATCAAAGAACAACATAGTGGTAAAGACCATTATCGTCCCGGACGAGAAGGACCTCATAGAGAAGGCATTGTATGATATCCTCCCTGATGTTGATTGCGTTGTCACAACAGGCGGCACCGGCATAACAAAAAGGGACGTTACCATACAGACCATTAGGCCGCATTTTGACAAAGAGATACCTGGGTTTGGCGAGATATTTAGGTACTTGAGCTTTAGAGAGATAAGTTACCCTGGCATAATCTCAGGGGCTACAGCCGGAACAATAGGCGATAGGATAGTATTCTGCCTACCGGGAAGCCTGAACGCCGCAAAACTTGGTACAGATATAATCGCCTCTGAAGCGGCCCATATGATTAAGCACCTGAGGGAATAGATGAAAGAGTTCAAATCACTAATGTCATACGAGAAGGCGCTTGAGATTGTCATAAAGAATTCAAGTGAGTTTGATTCAGAGAGCTTAAGCCTTTCAGACTCTCTTGGCAGGGTGCTCTCAGAGGACTTATTTTCTAAGATTGATTCCCCCTCGTTTGATAGGTCTGCCATGGATGGATTTGCTATACAAGCAAAGGACAGCTTTTCTATATCAGAGGGCTCGCATATTGCCCTTGAAATTATAGATTCAATTACTGCAGGAAAAGTTTCTGATAAAAAGGTAACTAGTGGCACAGCCATAGAGATAATGACAGGGGCGATGATGCCTGAGGGTGCAGATTCTGTTGTCATGCAGGAGTTTACCGAACGGGACGGGGAAAAAGTCAGGATTTACAAAAAGGTATTCCCTTACCTCCACGTTTCAAGAAGAGGCGAGGACATAAAGGAGGGAGACCTCCTGGTAAAGAAAGGGGCCATCCTTTCAGCACAGCACCTATCACTATTGAAATCACAAGGTGTAGAAAATGTGCGAGTAAAGAAAACTCCAAGGGTCGCTATAATAGTGACAGGTGATGAGCTAGTCGATAGAATCGATGAGAAGGACCCGGGAAAGATCCTTGATTCAAACTCGATAATGCTATCGTCACTGTCAAAGAAGGCTCTCTGCAAAGTTACATACCGAGCAATGGTAAATGACGATCAGAATGAAATCCTAAATGCCATCTCAAATGCAAAGAAGGACTCTGACATCATTTTGATAACAGGCGGTAGCTCCTTCGGTAAGAAGGACATGCTCCCTAAGATTGTAGGCAATATGCTATTCCACGGAGTGACAATAAAACCAGGAAAACCAATAGGATTCTCAATCCAGGAAAAACCTATATTTATCATGTCAGGATACCCTGTTGCTTCATTTGTTCAGTTTTATCTATTTGTGATCCCTTACCTAGAGAGCATACTGAAGACAAAAATAATAAAGGATGTCAAATTACCATTTTCTGTAAGCATAGCTTCTGAGGTCGGTAGATTGGAATTTGTGAGATGCAGAATCGAGGACGATGAAATTGTGCCATTGAGGATCTTTGGCTCAGGCATAATTTCTTCAATCTCAAATTCAACAGGTTATGTCCTAATAGATGAAAAAACAGAGGGTATAAATAAAGGAGAAAAGATCAGATTTTACTACTATATTTAATCTGATGGGTCTATCATCTTTTTTAGCTCTTCTTTAAACTGATCGATTGACAACGTGTGGCCAAGCATCTGGAGTATTGTGGATAGATTTGACAGTATGGAGAGGTAGTAAGGCTTTACATTTTCCTCGTCCTTTACTTCATTTAGCATCTTTATTGATTCCTTAACTATCATATCGCAGTCTTCAAGTTTATCGCAATGCAGGAGACCGTCAAATATCATTTTTTCAAATTCTGTTAGTTCCATTTTTTCACCGTACTTTATTTAGTAGCCGAGATAAAATATTCCTATACTTAAGGGTATTGGATGGCTTAAATTGAATAATGAATATATATTATTAAATACCAAAAATATATAAAGTTTGAATCAATAATAATAATTAAGGGAAAGGGGAAGAATTGGTTAATTGTAATATTCATTGGGATGATAAAAGTGAACTTTAGTTTACTTTCCCCTTATAATAAAGGTGATTTAATGGCAAGAGAAAAGGATGTTAAGATAATAAGAAAGGAAATTGAAAAAATTAAAAAGAGCCTAGAGGAAGTAGAGAAGAGATTGGACAACATCGAGAAGGTAAAGACGACGGACTCCCAGATATACGGAGGCCCAGTTTCTGAAGCCCCTTAATTTTATTTTTTATTTCGACTTTTTTGACATCGTAAAGCTATTTATATTATAAAGATCTATTTGTGCTTGATAAAAGTTGAGTTTATGAAGGAAAAATTTACCCAGTATGTTCTATTCACAAACGGAGTTGTCGATCTTTTTGCATCCCTTGCCCTGTTCTTCCCTCTGCTAGGCATCCCATTGCCGGGCTACTCAAGCTACACGAGTGAATTGGTATTTGTCTCGGGCGGCTGGGCTATTGCTGCGCTTACTTTCGGGATTGGTAGGATCTGGACCTCTTACAGACCTGAGTTCTACCGGGTCATGGTAGCCCTAGGATTGTTTGAGGGGATTACGCTAAGTTTCTTCTGCCTGATAAACATATACCTTTTTGAGGTAAGTTTCCTACAGGCAATGCTACCTTTGTCTATTGGTAGTGTTTACGGCATCCTTTATTTTATTGCTTTAATGACTGATTCAATTTGATTTGGTAACCTATTTGGAAACTCCAGTTGAAACAATGGGGTAGAGATAATCCATAAGCTTAAATATTTATCAACACTCATTTTTGGTTAATATATAGGAGATTTATTATGAAGAAGATATTTGCTGTTTTAATATCAATGATATTTATTCTAAGTACCTTAGGAGTTGCGGCAGCAAACGGTGGGTGCAACTGTGATAGACCGAATGTTATCGCACCAAAAACAGTGACTGTTGGTCAGGAGTTTGTTTTTTTATACAAGGTGGAATGCGGAAGTAGAATTTTTACTGATTCTGGCTCACCGAACGTAAGTGAATATATCCAAAATATTTCAGTATATGGTGAGAGTGGGTATATGGCGTTCAAATTTAAAGCCTTGAAGCCTGGAACAATTTATTTCTGTGACGATCAATGCTCTGCCTGCGATCCAAGCATCTACGAGTTCAGGTGCTATACCAATTGCTTGACCATTAATATACTCAAGAAATCGCTCCCAATTGACTGGATCATGAAGAAGTTCGGTCTTGGTAAGGAAGATTAACTGGGAAATCAGAAATGAAGTGAAGCCGTTGGGGGGATTCGAACCCCCGTCGAACTAGATTACGAGTCTAGCGCATGGCCGAGCTTTGCTACAACGGCATTATAAATAGTATAAAATTAGGTCGTTTTAAAACTTTTACCGTAAATCTAGATCAGTGACGGGTAAAAATATTTGCTGTTCTTCTTTTCCTTGAGCTTGTCCCAACCAGATAATATCTTTATCGATTCAAGTGTTGCTTTGGCAGCTTCTTTTTCACCCTTGACTTCAAACTCCTGAGTTTTTCTATTCCCAAAGACAGCAAGCACTGCCCCAGCCCTGAGGCCGAATAGACTTGAAAGTGTGAAGACCGTGGATGCCTCCATCTCTAGATTTAGGACCTTGGCCTTTTCAAGGTCATCGACAGTATTGTCCATGAAGGACTGGTGGTAATCCCCAAACGATGGCCTCTCCTGGCCTCCATAAAAAGTGTCCTTGCTTGCGCCTATCCCGACATGATACCTGTATTTGAGTTTCTCACATGCCTCGATTAGGGCTAGCGTCACCTCATAAGATGCAATCGCCGGATAATATGGATTGACATAATCCTTTGTTGCGCCGTCAAATCTAACTGAGGCTGTGTTTATTATCATGTCCCCGCATTTGATTTTTTCATCAAGAGCTCCTGTGCTCCCGACCCTTATCAATGTCTTTGCGCCGACCCTTGCAAGCTCTTCGATAGCAATGGACGTGGAGGGCGCCCCGATCCCAGTTGAAGTGACACTAATACCAACACCCTTGTAAAACCCAGATATTGTGGTGTACTCCCTGTTTGATGCAATCTCCTTAACATCCTCCATGAGGCTTCCTATTAGCTGAACCCTCTTCGGATCCCCAGGAATAATAACGAAAGGGAATATATCCCCTTCTTTGCATTTAATATGATATTGAAGTTCCATGATACTTATTTTTGGGTAAAACATTTAAAGATTGTTACTTTTGAACGGCCATGAAAGTGAGATGGCTTGGTTCGGCGGGCGAGGTCGGGAGATCTTGCGTTGAAATTAATATTGATGGAAGACTTTTCATTCTTGATTGTGGGATAAAGTTATCCGGTGAAGGAACCTACCCTGATTTTTCAGATGTGGACATATCAGCTATTGAAGCTGTGATAATTTCTCACGCACATCTAGACCACTCTGGGTACGCACCCTATCTCTACCACATAGGCTACAACGGACCGATATACTTCACAAAACCTACATTCGAGCTTGCACTTTTGCTCCAGAAGGACTATATCAAGGTCCAGGGGCTTGAGGGTGTGACACCTCCGTTCTTTAATGAGGATATAAGGAAGGAGATCAATAGGGCTGTGACCCTGAACTACGAAGAGAAAGTTTACATAAATGACGAGGTTGCACTTACGTTCTTTAATGCCGGGCATATACTTGGTTCCGCCCAGGTCTGTCTTGATACGCCTTATGGAAGATTGGTATACACAGGTGACATAGGTTCTGATGTAAAGACCCTTGACCCGATAAAGAAGAACATACCTGGCGTAGACTATCTGATAATCGAATCGACTTACGGTATGAAAAAGGACATCCACAGACCGATGGAAGAGAGGGAAAAAGAGTTAATTCGGGTAATCAAGGAGACCAAGAAGAAGAAGGGTAACGTCTTGATCCCGGTGTTTGCAATAGATAGGGCACAGAACATAATGATACTTCTGAAAGAGGCCAGGGAAAGAGGGGAGATATCCCAGCCCATATTCATAGAAGGGATGCTAGTTAAGGCCAATGACATCTACAGCAACTACCCCGACTGGATGAACAAAAAAATGTTCGACATGTTCAAGAAGGAGGATCCATTTAACCATCCAATGTTCAGAGAGGTCTGGAACAGGAAAAAGATAATCCAGATGGCTGAGCCTATAATCGTTGTTACAACTTCAGGTATGATGTCCGGGGGACCTGTAATCGACTATTTCAATTCTTGGGCCCCAGATGAGAGGAACACTTTAGTGCTTGTAGGGTACCAGGTTGAGGATACATTTGGCAGGCAGATCTTAGAGGGTGTGAGGGAGTTCAAGGACGAGGAAGGAAAAATGAAAAAAATCAAAGCAAGGGTAGAGTCAATTGAGTTCTCCGCCCATGCTGACCACCCCTCAATAGTAGAGTATGTAAACGCCTTTAGAGTGCCGCCGAAAAAGGTATTCTTGGACCACGGAGAGGGAGAAAAACTTACTGAGCTTTGCACAGAAATTTCTAAGATAACAGAGTGTGTGATAGCTGAGCCAAAGATTTCTTACCAGCTAGGCGCAGAAGAAGTTGTAAAGGAAGCAAAGGCACGCCCAGAAGTAGTTTATGAGGAAAAACTACCCCCAATTGAATGCCCATTTGAATTCATAGTGACCACACCCCAGGACAAGTACTTCAAGGACAGGGCAGTGTCAATGATCGAAAACAGCAGAGAGGTTCTCCTTATTTCAGGTTACCTGGATGATTCCATTGTTTCATTCATCATAGACGCTGTGAAGAAAGGTGTAAAGGTCAAGGCGATATTCAGGCACATCACAAGACCGGGAAACAAGAAGGCGTTCAAGATACTAAGGAACAATGGGGCACAGGTCAGGGTCAACAGAGACTGCCACGCGAGATTCATCATATCCGATGAGAGGGAAGCCATAATCTCATCAGGGGACCTAACACGGGACAGCTTTTACGACCACTACGAGGCAGGGATACTAACTACCGATCAAGCCACAATAAAGAAGGCGACCGCGTTCTTCTACCAGATGTGGGACCAGAGCATCGAGGGTTACATAAAAGAATAATTCTATAATATTTTATTTTATCTTTCCTATTCTAAATTTTAAATTTAAAAAAGTAATTAAAAAATAAATTTACTCTTCACTGCCATGGTTGCTTTCCTTTATAAATTTATAAAGATGATGCGAGTAGAGTGTAAGGCCAAGGAAAGCATGGACAAAATGTCTTCCAGCATCTACGTTGTTGACATCATACTCCTTTTTCTCCATCACTAAATCGAATTTATTTGTTATTTCTTGATTAACTGCCTCGCTTAGGAATTCAATGAGTGCTGAAGGCGATTTCACCTTGATTGCCTCATCTACCAGAGGTATAACTGGCCCCTCGTCTAAACCGGCTGGTTTTAATCCTGTATAAGGCGCTTTTTCACCTGCCCTATGGAGCCTAACGACTGTTTCAAAGAACCAAAGATCAGCAACTTCTTTTGCTTCGCCGCCTTTCTTCCCTGCAGCTAGGGATTTTTGAAAAGCAGCAATGACCTCTCTTTCCGATTCCTTTGGCACCCATGGTAGGATATAGTTCACATTTCCTCTTTCTAGCGCCATCCTGGCAGCAACTACTACAGGCCCATCCATTGTATCACAATGTGGTGGCATATATTATCCCCTCCTTAGATTTTCAATTATAAATTTCAGGATTGGTAATAATATAGTTTTTAAAATATTTATATTTATCCTTGATTCGGATTATTGTTAGTCTGGCAATGTCTTTTCTATAAGTTGAAATTTAAAAAAGTAATTAAAAAATAAAATTAATCCTTCTTTCCAAGTCCAAAGAACTTCATGAACTTGTCCATTGGGAGTGCTTTTGAAGATATTGTGACTGTTTCCTTGCATGTCTTTGATGTAACGAAATCTACTTTGCCGGGTTTAACTGCCTTATATGTCCAATCCCACCATATATCAGGACCACCAGGAAGTGCTGGCCAATCTTCATCATCTATTCTTGGGTCGAAATTCTCTATTATATTCCCATTCGAATCATAAATCTTGAAATTAATTTTTTCGATAAATTCTTCCTGATCTTCATCCTTAATTTGGGGTATGCAAAACGAATTAAATGAAACAGTAAATGTTTCCCCTACTTTAACTGACGTTTTGTCTATATCAAAATTAGCTGGGTCACAACAATTATACCCTCCATTTGCAGAGGCAAAACTCAAAGTGCTCGCAACAAATAACAAGCTTATCAATATTGATATTATTTTCTTCATTATTAATCACCGTTATAATTGTGAAAAATAAAATATTCAAATATTTAAACTTATGCTTAAAATAAATTTAAAAAAAGAGTGCAAATATAAAATAAAATTAATCCTTCTTTCCTAATCCTAGCATCTTCATGAACTGTTGCATTGGGAGTGAATTGTTTGCCGTTGGGTAATCTAGTGTTACTATATTGATGTTATTGCTACAAACATCACAATTTACATCCCAGTCTTGTTCTAATGTAACTTCTATTTTGCCATCGGCTGACCATTGAACCAATTGATTTTTAGTAACAGTATATGTTTTTGTGACAGTACTGCATCGTCCTCCAGGAAACCACTGGCCTAAAGATGTGCCTTCGACTATTACATAAATATCTTCAGCACCTATCCAATCATAATCCCCCCTTACACTAACGGTTAAAGTACCGTCTCCACTAGGCCTTGGAGTTTGGGTGAATTCAAATACAGTGTCATATGCATAAGACGGATTTCCCTCACACTGATTTTTTGATATTGTCTGATTGTAATTTGCACTTGCACTTGCCATGAAAACAAATGAAAGCATTAAGAATCCTATTAATATAATCGATTTTTTCTTCATAATTAATCACCATTATAATTGTGAAAAATGAAATTATTAGATATTTAAACTTTTCTAGCCTTAAGGACAGAATAGACTTCTCTTATCCCTTTGCAACGCCTATCGGCTTCAATTTTGCGACCTTGCCTACTAATCCCGCTTTTGCGCACACATCGACGACGTTGTGTATATCCTTGTAGACCTCGGGCGCCTCTTCAGCAACAACCTTGGGCGATGCAGCCTTCACGTAGATCTTCTCCTTCTCTAGCCTCTTTATTATGTCCTCGCCCCTAAACTTCTTGATCGCTGCACTCCTTGATAGCACTCTGCCCGCACCGTGGCATGTGGACCCAAATGTCTCCTTGGAAGATTTTATCCCGACCATTATGTAAGAGGCTGTCCCCATGTCCCCGGGTATTATGACTGGCTGCCCAATGTCCTCATAATCCTTAGAGAGTTCCTCTCTCCCTTTCCAAAAGGCACGTGTTGCGCCCTTCCTGTGGACGCAGTATTTTTTCCCGTTGTGCTTTTCAATTTTAGCTATGTTGTGCGCGACGTCATACAGGACATCAAGACCAAGGTCCTCCTGATCCTCGCCGATGACTTTTGATACCGACTCCCTTATCCAGTGAGTTATCATCTGCCTGTTAGCCCACGCGAAGTTTGCCCCTGAGCACATCGCCTTGTAGTAGTCCTCTCCTTCTCTAGAATGGATGGGCGCACACACTAACTCCCTGTCTGGGATCTTGATGTTGTATTTCTTGTAGGCGCCATCCATCGTCTGGATGTAGTCTGAGCATATCTGGTGGCCGCACCCTCTGGAGCCTGTGTGCATCATAAAGCAAATCTGGCCTTCCTTCAATCCAAACGCCTGTGCCGTCTTCTCATCGTATATCTCATCAATGACCTGCATCTCTAAAAAGTGGTTCCCGCTGCCAAGGCTTCCTAGCTGTGGAGCACCCCTCTTCTTTGCGTTGCTGCTGACCTTCGATGGATCACCATCCATGCTACCCCCGCTCTCTAGGTGCTTTAGATCCTTATCCCAGCCGTACCCTTCCTCAACAGCCCATTTGGCACCGACCATCAGCACTTCATCCAAGTCCTTTGAAGAGAGTTTAACCTTCCCTTGCGAGCCTAGCCCCGAAGGAACGTTCTTGAACATCGAGTCGATTAGCTCTACCCTCTTGTCAAAGACGTCATCCTTTGTTAGATTGGACTTCAGAAGACGGACGCCGCAGTTAATATCGTACCCTACGCCGCCAGGCGATATGATACCGTTCTCGTAATCAATCGCTGCGACCCCACCTATAGGAAATCCATAACCCTGGTGGCCGTCAGGCATGACAAACGCATAACCCTCAATCCCAGGAAGGCACGACACATTCTCGGCCTGCTTTAGAGTAAGGTCCTCCTTCATCTTAACGATCAGCTTATCATCAGCATAAACTCTTCCAGGGACCCTCATCTCACCCTTCTTTTCAATCTCATAAATGACTTCAGAAACCTTCTTTAGCTCGCCCATTCTCTCAATCCTTATTTCCATAGCCTTCAATCTATATAAGTATTTTCAAAAGAGGCGCCGGAAACTGAGAGGTAGTCACCCTCCCATCTGAACTTTAAATCAAAGAACATTTCAAGGACAGAGATGTTCGTTTCAAGGTGCGATGTATTCCTTGTGAAGATGGAAGACTCACCATCGGCTAGCGCCATGTAAGGGACGAGCTGGTCTGAGAGGTGAAAATCAAATCCTGCCCTATACTTTTCTAAAAATGTTTGTGCCGCTTCTTCTCCCACTTCCTCTGCACGCTTACCCCTTGCACCTAGTGCCCCATCCCCTATGATTGAGCTGCCATCACTAGAGAAGAGAAATACGCCGGAGCCTATCCGCTCACTTCCGTCCTTTTCTAGGTCTATATCTATGCTTGGCATTATGCCGCCCCTGAACAGTATCGACCTTGCTGATTTCTTTTGGCGCTCGGTGACATTCTCAGGAAGGTTTGTCGAGAACGATATGCCTTCTATTTTTTCCTGTTTTTCATATTTGTCGATCGTTATGGCTTTGAGCTTCCTTACAGGCGTTGCCTCAATTTCAATATGGCCGTTCCCTTCCGGGTAGTAACCCCTTGAGGATTTTTTGATTTCAATCTTGTACCCCATCTTTTCGAGAGTCGGGATTGTGACATATTTCAGATAATCAAGCTGGGGGCTCCAGGGGACGTTTGTGCCGCCGTGAACGCTTACTGTTGTTTTATTTTCCAAAAATGGTAGGAGTATCATAAGTGACTGCAATAGAAGCGTAATGCTGCCGGCTGTCCCGATGTTGATTGTTACCCTTCTCTTAAAATCGCTCTTTGGATTAAATTCAATTTCTGTAGAATGGAGCGAGTTCCCTTTTACTTCAGAACCAGTTAGCTCTGCCATAGCGGATATCGTCTTCATGTGCTGGTGGGACAATCCCTCTTTTGGCCTGTTCTTCCTGATGTTATAGATGTGGAGCGGTTTTTGCGTCAAGACTGAAAGTGCAAGTGAGCTCCTTAATATCTGGCCCCCACCCTCGCCGAAACTACCGTCTATCTCGATCATATCATATCTTTGATTTTACTACTATAAAAGTTTTAGATATACTGGCTGAAATACGGCACCGTCGCGTAGAGGAAGTTTATGCCAAGATATAAGAGAAAAGCCCCGCATACCAAGAGGATAACTTCATAGACCTTCGGGCTTATGAACTTCTTTCCCTTCGATACCGAGAATGACAGGAAGGAGTACCAGGACAGATCTGCAAACCAGTGCCCGATGAATAAGAGCAATACCCCGATAAACCCTATGGCCAATCCCCTCATCACAAGGCTGTTGCCTATCGTTGCCCACCAGATGAATATGGCGGGGTTAAAGACTGTGAAGATGAAACCTGTCTTTAGTGGCGACAGTAGGTCGTGCTTTAACTTTTTCTTATCTGTTGCAATGCTCTTTAGAGTGGCCTCAGACACCTTCTCAAACTTCTTCCTTTCCTTAATGATCTGTATGCCCATGTAGAATAGACCTACCCCGCCCATAAGTCCTATCAATGCTCTGACCAAAGGGATGTTGATTATGTAGGAAACACCAAGAGCAAGCCCGATGACTATGGGCACTTCAATCAAAAGGTGGCCTATGCAGATCATTGGGCCAGAAAGCGGGCCGTGCTTCAAAGAATCCTTTATGGTGGCGGTGAAAAGCGGACCTGGCGCTATCGCCCCCGACATCCCGACGCCAAATCCAATTGATAGAAGTAGAAGCTCTTCCATTGAAGAGGAGAATAAAAGATTCTTAATATGCCTTTCGATTTTTTACGCATACTCATATTTATAAACAAAGGTAACAGTATCAGTATGGTGAAAAAATGAAGTATGAGGTATTTTACGGTAAGGGTATGGGGAAGGTCAAGAAGGAATACCCCGACATCTATGAGGCCATAAAGAAGCTAAATGAGGTGGTATACACAGGGAAGGCCCTGGACTATAAGACCCAGAAGCTCATCGCCCTTGGTATCGCCGCAAGCAGCTGTGACGAGACGGCGACTGAAAAGCAGATGAGGTCTGCAATACATGAGCTTAAAATAACGCCTGAAGAGATTGCTGATGTTTTGAGGGTCGTTTTACTGACTTCAGGCCAGCCAGCCTTCACAAAGGGCATGAGGATACTGGACGAGATCACTAAAAAATAGGCCAATCAATTTACAAAAAGGTTTATAAACGGGGTTTTAGATTAGAGGAAACATGAAGAAGGTGATTTCAACGAAAAAGATTGGAATTGCACTGCTATCAATAGCAGTTATTTCACTTATCGTCGCCATCCCGGTATTCAGCGACAACTACACCTACAACTTTGAGAAGGGTAGTGAGGGCTGGGAGGCTAGCGGTATGTGGCACATAGTCGGCGAGACGTCCCAGTACAGAAACGCCAACAGCGGTGTTTCAAGCTTCTGGTACGGAAACGACACAACTGGAAATTATGACTCAGGGACAGCAAACAGCGGAAGGCTCATCTCCCCACCAATAAACCTAAAGGGTGCTGAGAAGGCCACAATGACAGCCTGGTACTGGTACCAGACGGAGAGCGCAGGAAAGCTTTACGACCAGAGGTTTGTCCTGGTTAGGGAAATAGGAAAACTAGACTGGGTGGAGCTAGAGCAGCTAAACGGCGACCCGATGCAGGTATGGACACAAAAGACATTTGACCTCTCATCTTACAAGGGCAAGGTAATTGAGGTAAGCTTCTACTTTGACATGAGCGATGAGCTTGCAAATGACTACCGCGGCTGGTACATTGATGACGTCGAGATCCAGATAGAAAAGAAATAAATTTTTTATTAATTCTATTTTATTGCGATTATTATTTTATTTCAACCTTAAAGTGCTTTATCTTCTTTGGTATCTCAAGGACCAAAACGCCCTTCTTGAATGTGGCGGCAACGTTCTGAGGTTCAGTCGCAAAGGGCAGGTTTATCACCTTCTTAAAGCAGATGCCTCTTGTTGTCGGGGCGCAGACGCGGATGCAGTACTCCTCTGAGGACACTTCGATGTTCTCCTTCTCTACACAAGGCAGGTCCAGAGTTGCGACAAGCATTTCGCCAGTCTCCTTGTATTCTATTAGGGGCTCTACATTGTTTGCAGTGCAGTAGTCAATGTGCCAGTAATCCTTGCTAGGGGAATTGTTCGCATCCCTGATTATGTAGTACCTTCTTATCATAATACCTACCTGTACATTGTTGGCACTTCAACCTTATTTTCCTTCTGCATCGAGGCGTTTGTCTGCTCCATGAGGGTCCTATAGTTTATCTTCACATCCTCCGCCTGCTCCAAAAGCGCCTTGACATCAACGTCTAACTCAATCATCTTGTTCAGTATCTTTAGGATTGACGCCGCAGCCCCTGGATCTGGGTAGCTCGGGTAGCTCTGTGCTAAGAGCACGGCAGAGTTCAATCCTAATTCCATCGAGTTCTTTAGGACTAGCGCATAGAAGCCTGAGAGGAAACCTTCTTCTAGGATCTGTACGCCAGAGCCTTCCATCCTCTTTAGTGACTCCTCCCTGTTTGATGTACCAAAGACAGCCGGCTCCTCGATATTGATCCTCTCCTCTACCGGCGCCCCGCTTAAGGATATTACTAGCTCTGCGTTCTTCGCTTTGTACCACTCGACTAGCTTCCTTGACAGGAGTGTCCCGAGCTTTGGGTCGACCGGGATTTCGCACAGCACCGCGAGTATCCTTCCTTTCCTGAAAAGCCTTATTGGATTTAGGACCTTCTTCTCGTGGACGACCATAACTGGCGGCAGCAGGTCGGATGTTACATACCCTATCTCCTCAAACTTCTGCTCTATGACCATGTGGCTAACTGCAATCGAGCCAACAAGCCCCACGTCAGGGACGCCCTCGATTATAATTGGATTCTCCACATCAATATCCTTTGTTTCAATAATTATTATATCATCAGAAAGGGCCATTTTATCACCTTTAGTCAGTAAGACTGTGATTATTTATATAGATTTTTCTAATAAAAAATAAAAAATTAATTTGTTTTCTCTAAGGCTTTATCTTTTTCTATTGGCGCATCAGCCTTCTCAACTACTATCTTGCATTTCACAACTAGCGCCGCTATGGCACCAAGGGCCGCAAGCCAAGGCGCTATTAAAGCCCCGACAAGCCCCGCAACGGCAGGAATGTCTAGGAGCGTTTTATCGTTCTCATCCTTCACAATGATCCTTGTCGCCACACCTTCGTCTATGAGCTTCTTTATCTCCTCAACGAGGTGATCGCCATCGACAAAGAACTCTTCCCTAGGTGCGGTGGACGCACCGCAGTTGGAGCAGAATTTCACGCCCTCTGCGAGCTCGGCATTACAATTCTTACATATCATGTTTATCGCCAGGCACTACTAAAGAGGCGTAACTATAAATCATTTACTGAAAATTTTATTTTTTAATATAAAAAAGAAAAGACTTGTTAAAGCATCTGATTTTTCTTAGGTCTGCCGAGCCTATTTTCTATTATAGCTATCTCCTGTTGGAGCTTCTTTAACTCCTGGAGTAGCACTGACCTCTCCTTCTGGATCTGAAACATTTCATCATCCTTTACCCTGGACTTCATGATCTTAGAGAGATTTATCTGGTTCCTCTCTAATCGTGACTTGATTTCAGCGAGCTTTACCTCCCTTATCTTGAGCTCACCTTCTAGGTCGTCTGCGACTTGAATTACTTGAGGCTTTTCTATAACTTCTGGCTGTTGTTCTTCTACCTCGGGTTCAGGCGGCTTTTCTATACCTTTGCTCTTCTGGTACTTCTCGAGGATCTCGCCCAGCATGTACTCGGGGATGACGATCTTCTTGTTGCAGTGCGGGCAGTATAGTTCTACACCTTTCATTTTGAATCACTCTCTTAACATGATAATGATTTTCCATATATAAGAATTGGGGATTAAAAAAGGGAAAAAAATAGATTACTGCTTTTCTAGCTCCTCTAGGATCCTCATCCCCTTGTTGAACGCCGGCATCCCTGATGTTAGGAGGACGACCCTGAGCACATCGACTATCTCGTCCTTAGTGATGTTGAACTCGTTCATGCCTGATAGCATCTGCCTCTTTGTAGCGCTCTCATCGCCCCTAGAGGCTGTGATGCCTAGAGCCACAAGCTTCTGTGTCCTGTATTCTAAAGCTCTGCCTGTGAAGACCGCTTCGTCTAGCTTTACTAGAGCTTCATATATCTCTGGGTAATCAGCTTTTACCTTGTTTACCCCTTTACCGTAAAATACGCCGTTTTTCATGATAACACCACGCTAGAATCGGCGGATGTAAATATAAAATATTTGCCCTAAAATTAACTACTTTACCCCAGTAAAGATGAAATACCCAAATGAATCTCCTTTAAGGGCATTCTGAAACTTCTTCACAAACTTTAGCATGGGGCCCAACTTCCGTCTAAGACCCCTATTTATCGCCATATTGTAAATCACTCTAATCGATATCATTATCTTCTCAGCAAAGGAATATTCTCTTACAAAAATATCTTCGTAGTAGTCATTTATCTTGATATCATTAAATCCAGCTTCTTTGAATATATTCTCCCATTCTTTAAGCGTTCTGATATCAGTTTCTGGTCCAATAATATTGGACATAATCATGATATTCTTCATCTCTTGATAAAATTCAGAGCCTAAAGACTCATTCGTGAAAAGATCAAGTGTGGCAACTTTGCCACCTTTTTTTAGAACTCTTCTATACTCCTTCAAGACCATTACAGGGTCGCTGACTAATGCTGTTATTGCCTCCCCATAGACAATATCAAAGGAATTATCGACAAATGGAAGGCTCTCAGCGTTTGCCCTCTCAAAACTAACATTGGCTAGATTTAATCTTTCCGACTCCTCTCTTGCGAGCTCTATTAGGAGCTCAGATATGTCCGCCCCAACCATTTCACAGTCAAACTTTTGGGCCACATATCTAGTGATGTAACCTGTAGAACACCCAACTTCCAAGATCCTTGGTCGTTCCATACCTTTGATATCCAGTAGCTCAATTAACCTATCGACCCCCTTCCACCCGCCAAATGTCGGTGATGTCATGGCGCCGATATAGCCCTGAAACTCGTAGAGCCCAATATTTCCAATTTCCTCATTACTTAACTTTCTCATTCCAACATAATAATGGACTTTATCATATAAATAGATAATCTAAATTTGGCCCTAATTTAATAAATTAACACTTAAACTCTCCCCAACGATTATGGCATTTCTTACAGTGCCATATTGGGCTACCATTTACAAGAAGACACCCGCCTAAGATGACTTCCCCTCTTTTTTCCGCTTCGTTAGAAATAGGGAGGCCATATAGGATGGGTATAGTTTGATCAGATCCGCATTTTGGGCATTTCGGATTTTCTTCCATGCCTCTTATTTATGTTACAATTATATAACTCGATGGAAAGATATTTTTCCATATCAAATTTCTTATTCAATAGAAGAATAATAGTAAATACAAATTCGCTAGGATTAGCCCTTAATATAGCCAAGGCCAGAACTGATTAGGTCCGGGAGTAGAGCTACACACTCCTATATACCCCTTTACCCGGGCCTTTTATTTTTCAGTTAACAATGAAAAGTATTAATCCTTCAAATTATGCATGGGATGCATTTCTGAAGCTATTGTTAAGTTAGAATAGAAACAAGAAGTGCCGCGGGCCGGATTTGAACCAGCGGAATACCAGATCTTCAGTCTGGCGCCCTCCCAGGCTAGGCGACCGCGGCTTGCCTAATAAGATTTGAATCTTTTAGGGAATTTATAAACTTTTCCCCAAACGTATTTTTGCCGTATTATCATCAAAAGGTTAATAAATCGCGGGAATTTAGCAGGATAGCTAAAGAGGTTGTTGAACTTGAAGAACAGAGTCACCATAAACTTCCCAAAGGATGTCAGGGAGTACTGCCCGAAGTGCAAGTGCTACTTATACCCGGTTAAGAATCACGAGTGCTACTTCTGTAAGACCAAAACAATCAAGTTCAAGGAATAGCTAGATCCGCTCTATAGTAAATCTCTTCTTGTACCTTGTTAGGATCCTAATCGTCCTCTCTCCCATTATCCCCATAAACAACGCGTTGCCTATGGCATGGCTAACGTCCCAGCCGATGCTTAAGACATAAGTCCTAACAAACGTCTCAAATGTGTGAGGCTTAACAAAAAAGGCGAAGTGCCAGATGTTCATTATCCACCCGTATAAAAATCCCCAAGCTACTGCAAATACTATTATCAGTTTAAAATTGATCTCTTTTCTACCAAGATAACCGGCTGTCAAACCGGGTAATCCCCAGCCAATCATCTGAAGCGGCGTCCACGGCCCGTGGCCCAAAAAGAAGTTAGAAACAAACGGCGTCAGTGCACCAACAAAGAATCCTGCAATCGGCCCAAACACTAATCCAGAGCAGATGATGAGGGTTGTGCACGGCTGGATCCCCTGGAAGTTTGAAAACGGGATCCTTAGCACTGCAGAGATCCCTGATAGCATCGCAATCAATGTCAACTGCTTTGTGCTAAACTCCTTCCTCTCAAACTGGTAGACAAACGCTGCTATCACAAGCAAAAATATCCCAATTATCTCGTATGGCCACAGCTTAACAATCGTCCTTGATTCGTCAAACACTAATCCCCCGGCAAATAGCAGTATTCCAACCCCGATGAATAGAAATGGGAAGATGTCGCTTGATTTTATCCGATCACCTTTAAGAGCTCGCCTACAGTGAGCGTGTCGTCTGGTATGCCATACTTAGCATAAGGCTGCACGAGCCTATTAATTTGCGGAGAGAACAAAAGCGCTTTTGAAAGAACGTCCCGCTTGTTGCCATCTGATATGATGTTCCCCTCACTAACAAGCACTACCCTTTCTGCAAACTCTGCTGCAGTCTCGATGTCATGGGTCACCATGATAACAGTCTTTGCCTTTTCTTTCAGATATGAAATCAGCTCTTTTTTTAAGAAGTAGTCCATGCCCCTTGTTGGCTCATCAAGGATTAGCATCTCTGGTTCTGATACCAAAACAGACGCTAGTGCAACTCTCTGCCTTTCGCCTCCGGAAAGGTCGTGCGGGTAGCTCTTCCTGTACTGGTGGATCTTGAACTGCTTTAAGATCTTCTCTACCTTTTTGTCGATCAGCTCATCCTTCATCTCTAAGTTCCTTAAGACAAACGCTACCTCTTCTTCAACTGTGTCATTAAACAGGTGAAGGTTAGGGTCCTGGAAGACTATGCCAACCTTTTTGATGAGGTCGCTTAGCTCGTAGTCACCTATCTTTTTGCCAAACAAAAGGACCTTACCCTTTCGTGGCTTCACTAAACCATTCATCAGCTTCACAAGCGTTGTCTTACCGCTCGCGTTCTTTCCCATAAGGGCGATCATATCGCCCTCGTAAACGTCAAATGAAATGTTCTTCAAGACGTCCTTCTCGTGATCATAAGAAAAATAAACCTTGTCCATTGATAGGCAGACTTTGCCACTGCTCTTTACCCGCTCCCAGCTAATCTTATTCTTTGGGTTAATCAGGACATCACTCAGGGCAGTCCTCGCCTCTTTAACTGTCAAGGGCAATCCATTACTAAGCCTGTTTTGAAAATGAAGTGAGAGCCTTGTCACAGGCGGGAGCCCAACCTTCCAGTCCTCAAAGTGCGCGGACTTAATCTTTCTGGGGCTGCCGTCGTAGATGAGCCTCCCGTGGTCTATCATCAGCATCCTGTCCACATGGTGGATGACCCGCTCAAGCCTATGCTCCACGAGCAGTATGGTCAACCCTAGCTCATCGTTTATCTTCTCTATGACATTCAAAACACTCTCCGCACTCCTCGGGTCAAGCTCTGAAGTCGGCTCGTCTAACAGCAGGATGTCAGGGTGTGTCGCAAGCGCAGATGCGATCGCAACCTTCTGCTTCTGTCCACCGGAAAGCTCTGATGTCGTCCTGTTTCTAAGGCGCGTAATATTGACGGCATCAAGTGCCTCTTCAATCCTCTTTCTCATGAGCTCTTTAGAAAAGCAGAGGTTCTCCATGCCAAATGCAATCTCTCTCTCAACTTCATTAGAGATCAGCTGGTTCTCCGGGTCCTGGAATACCATGCCAACAGTCTCGGACATCTCGTTTGTCGGGGTCTCTGAAGCATTCTTTCCATTAACGAGCACGGTTCCAGAGATCCTGCCGCCATAGAAGTTTGGTATCAAGCCGTTTATGGAGCGAAGGAATGTCGATTTTCCGCCGCCAGAAGGGCCTGTGATGACTAAGAACTCTCCTTCAGAGATCTTGACATTTATCCCATCAAGCGATGGCTCCGCACAATCTGGATAGTAAAATGAGAAATTGTTGAATCTAATCGTAGGCCATCACCCCTTTAAGCTTCAGTAAAGGCAAAAGGAAGATTTCGCTAGCGAGCATCACTATGATGAAAAACGCCTCTGAGCTTGATTTTATCAGCGGGTCAATCCTCTGGTAGAACCTAAACGAACCTATACCTGAAAACGCCATGTATAGCGCTATCAAGAACGGCGCTACTGCAACTGCTATCAGCAATATATCTGAAGCTGAAAGCTTTGCATCTTTATAGAAGCTCCTCTTCTCATACCTGCCAAACCCTCTTGTCTCCATAGCCTCTGCTATCTGGACGCTTCTGTCCAGGCTTTTTGAGAGCAGAGGGAAGAATACCGCGCCGTACTTCTTTATCCTCTTCCTTAGCCCACCTTTAGAGAAGTCAACTCCTCTAGAGCGCTGCGCGTCCCTGATGTTGTTCAGGTCAGAAAAAAGCACTGGCACAAACTTCGTAGAGAGTGAAGATACAACAACAGATCTATATGGCAGCTTCAATTTGGTCACCGCTATAAGGAGCTCGTCAGGGTCAGTTGTCAAGTTCATGAGAGCAAATGCGCCCAGTATTGCGGCAAGCCTTATGCACATGGTAAGTGAGAATAGGAGCTCTTCGAGTGTTATATTGAGTATGCCGAATATTGGTATCATGAACGGCAGCTGCCACAAGACCGTCTCCCCGTTAGCGTTTACAATCATATTGAACAGTATGACAAACGGGACAAAGAACAGGACAAGCCTCATGACGCTCAGCCAGTCCTTGAAAACATTTGATGAGAGCGCTGCAAAAAGCGATGATATGAAGAGCACTGAAAGGATGACCGGGTGCTCAAAGATCATAGAGATGAGGAGGATTGAAACTAGCCAGGTGATCTTAAGAAACGGAGAGGCGTCGTGGAATATGGACCTCTTCCTTTTATAGACGAGCTCGAGCATAATATTCATGGATGGCTACACCATCCTATTATTTAACATTTTCTGATTCATCGGTCCGAAAAGCATATATATGGATGGCTACACCATCCATACAGCAATTTTAATTGGAGGAAGATGGATGAAACATAACAATTATAGGGATCTATTTGTTGGAATATTTTTTGTTTTAATTATGGTTTCGCTCCCACTGGCGACAGCTGAAGTCATGGGAAGCGTACCCACATCATTTTCAAACGGGACAGTCTTTGTCACGGGCAGCACAGCAAACTCTCTAGATTTGCTTACAAGGGACACTGTAGCAAAGAGCTTCAAGGAGAACGGTATTTTAAGCACAAATGCCATAGATAGCGAAGCCCCGCAAAACAGGCAGCTTATAGTCATAGGCGGGCCAGTAGCCAACAGCAAAACTCGAGAGCTAAACGAGCTCTTCGGCGTCAAATACGAAGAGACAAACGACAGGATCTTAATCACTGCAAAGGACCTGACCCTCTCAAAGCCAAAGCTTGGCATGGGTGAAGACATAGGTATAATCTACTTTGGCAAGGCGAACAATCAGAATGTGTTGATGCTCTGGGGTGCGTCCAGAGAAGGCACTTTTGCAGCAGGGTTGATCTTAGAAGACGAAGCAAACTTCCAGAAGTATGCAAACTCACAGTTCCTTTTACTGAAATGGAAGGACAATAACGGCGACCAGTTTGTCCAGAAGGATGAGATATCTTTAACATCGGAAGCGCCTGCTGGTGCAGGAACAACTGTCACTGAAGATAAGGACACAGCCTCGGTCACAATCACAGCTGACTTCGGCGAAGGGTTCACCAAGGAGTGGAAGGTCAATGTCAAAAAGGATGAAACTATCTTTGATGCTATGAAGGCCACAGGGATGCAGTTTGACTACAACATTCAATCTCTTGGCGTCTTTGTCACTTCCATCGAAGGGTTGGCAGAGAACAGGTCCACAGGCAGGTACTGGCAGTACTGGATAAACGGCGAATACTCCCAGCTTGGTATCTCAATTGTCAACGTCACGGATGGCATGAAGATAGAGTGGAAGTACACAGATTCCTTCCAGAACTAGGGTGGGCCGCATGAAAAAAATTATTTCCATTTTTTTATTATTGGCGTTTGTACTATCCCTCTTCCCTGCATCAGCACAGGAGCTACCTAACAGGGATTTCTTCATTGATGAAGAGGGAAATCCGAAGTGCATGATAGTGTTAAGTGAAACAGCAACTGCCAAGGATATTGAAAAGGTCACTGAGATTATCACAAGGATAACAAACGAAACGGAATACTCTACAACGGGCACAACGGAGCAGATCGTCTGGGAATCAAAAAGCTTTGTTGAGGATGATTCAGATAATGTTGCTTTAGGATATACCGGGATAAAATCAAATCCGGACTGGGTCTGGGAGATGAGGAGCTTCACAACACCTGCCTACTTCTACTCTCACGGCGCAGATCCAGCGCCCGCATGGCCGAACTGCCCCTTCTATGTTGAGAGTGTTGAAGCGCTTTTTGACGGGGATAGGAATACAAGGATAGTCGGGAGAACTGGTTACGATTTCGGAGGGCCAAGCTATGCGCCCGTTACACTTCTAGTGAAGTTCAACGACACAAAAGAGATCTCTGATGTGAACTTCACCTTTGAAAATCTCCCAGCCTCCGGGTACCAGATATATTATCTGAACTCCTACTGCCCGAACACCCTCTACAATCCCGCTCTCTGGATGTATGGCGCCACAGGCAACTGGACGCTACTCCCAGTTTCTGGCGGATGGCCTAGGGCGGGTAGCTCTACAAAGACAACTGACAGCTTCTCTCTGACACAGAAGGTGAAGACAAACGCGCTTCTTATAGAATTAAATCCATTTTATATGACACCGCCAAATGCGGCGATGCCTTACTCTTTGTATGAAATTGAGGTCAAAGGCAGCTCGTTCTCAGTTCTTTATGGTAATACCTATTATATGGATTTCACATGGGCGGATGAAACTGGAAAGGACAAGAATGAACTAAAGCACCTCGACTACTGGATAGAGGATGTTAAGGAAACGCTGCCAGGGGATTTCATCCAGACAAGCGGGAAAAGTTACTCTACTGATACCTCCAGATACAATCTAATCACAAAGCAGGTGAACCTCCTCAGGATGTACAGGTATAACGAGGATAACTCCTTCCCTGATAAAACGGTAGGGAGGATCTTCTACGGGACGCCAAGGACATGGGAGGACGAGGAGTTTAAGGTAAACCAGACAAAGACCTACGGCAAATACAAGGTTAAGCTCGTTGATATCAACTGGGAGAAGAGCCAGACGACTGTGAACTTTGATCATAAGGGAGGTAGCGATTATCTCGGTGAGAAGAAGGTCACAGTTGAGGTAACTGACCCAGATGGCATTGTGAAGAGGCATATAATGACTATCGACTGCTGTGATAACGCATTGGCAGAGCTATTCGTCTCTACAGATGCTGAATCAAAAGCAGCAGAAAATGCAATCTGCAGGTTGAAGAGTGAAGGATACCTTTGCGACATAACTCCAGTCATATTCCACTCAGATGCTCTTGACCCTCTCTACTTAAGCCCTGCAAGCGACCATTTAGGTGCAGGTGCAGCAGGCATCTGGCCATCCTACGCATACATCTATGGGTACGGATACGACGCTAGTGACAGCACAAATTCTCCTACATTAATCTTCAACGGGAACAAGTCAAAAGCCATACAGGAAGTTCCTCCAAACACTGAAGATGCGTACTACGAGGCGTTCAAGGCGATGTATGAGGGAAACGTCAGCGGGTGCTGCGACGCCAAGATAGTCATCAACACCAACATGGACTCTGAAAGATTCACAACTGCAAAGGATAAGGAGGCTCTTGTCACTGTCAGGTTGGAAAAGGATCTCCCGAACACTGAGCTCTACCTAAACGTCTGGGGCATAACATGCGACTGCTGCGCACCTGTTGCTACAGGCCTTGTAACTTCACAGTACTGGCAGAACATCAACAAGTGGTCCACAGAGTGCTCTGAAAAGGTGACAGACACCTACTGGAAGGAGCTAAAGGGCGGCGATGTCTATAGGACTGAGATCAATCTCTGCGGGACAAACTACTGCGGCGTGGTCGCATTCCTCCAGGACAAGAACACCGGGAAGATCTATGGATCAGCGATTAGGCATTTTGATCCAAAACCTGGGGCAAACCTCTCTCCTGACATCGCATCATCAGACTGCCAGTGCGTCGTTGAGTACAACAAGGATCTTGACTGCGATAACTATGAGGAAGAAGTGGAGTTCGCAATAGAAGGTGCAGATGTAGCGTTTGTCGGGATGGAGCACGATCTAGAAAAGAACATTGACGGCGAAATAAAGAAGAACATGATCGCAAGGTTCAACATCTATTCGCTTACAGATTACGGCTGCATTGACGACTGCGACTGCAACTACATATCAAATGACGGCTCCAAGTGGAAGCTAAAGTTCTTGATGAACGACGGCAATGTCTATAATCCTTATGTGGATAGATGCCAAGACTGCACAAAGGACCTCCGCTCAATCAAGATAGAGCTATGCGAGCCAATCACATTCGGATGCCTAAAAGAGGGGGCAGTCTTCTGGGGGCCGGACAGGTACTTCAGGGTATACGTAGAGGACTACGACGAGGAAAAGCAGTATGTCAAGTACAAAGTGCAGAGGGTAAATCTACTTTCAGATGAGAAGCCGATAAATACAAGTGTGGATCCAAAGGCTATGATAAAGACCGATAAAGAGATCACATCAGAAGACAGGGCAAAGTACAACATGATCCTGATCGGTAACAGCGAAACAAATCTAGAAATAAGGAAACTCAAAGAACAGGGCGACTACACTGAATCAGATGGCATGTCATACCTAGAGGATATTTATGGTGAAAAGGATATACTAGTGCTGAATGCAGAAAACGTCACAGACTTAAACGAGCCCATCAGGCAGCTTACATACCTTCTCGATTTAATATTTTAATTTTTAATTTCTTTTCTAATCTTTTCTTATATTTCAAGTCAGGCATAAGTTTAAATATTATTATATTTTATTTTTAGCATCATAACGGTGATTTATTATGAAAAAGATATTTGCTATTTTGGTAAGCTTGTTATTTGCAGTTGCGACTTTAAGTTCTGTGAGTGGATTTTGTGAAGCTCCCGATAATGTCTGTCATGGGTATTGTTTAACGTGTATTATATCACCCTGCTCTTCAAGTACAAGCTATTGTAATATTTATGGGCCAAGTTTAGTTCATGTAGGTGACATCATTACTGTAGAAATACATGGCGTTGGTTGTAATCTACAAAACAGTGGATTTATTTTCTGCGATAATTTTGAAGTTATATCTTTTGATCTTGAGTTAACAGGTATCTCTGAAAGCGGATGCAGTGCAATTGCAGTCTATAAACTTAAGGCATTGAGTCCTGGTGCGGTGGGTGCAACTTTTGAGTGCAATGAGAACAAACTTAATATTACCATAACCCCAAAGGAATACCCGATGCAACAGTTCATGAAGATACTTGAAAAGAACAAAAACAAGTAATTATTTTTTATTTCAACTTTTTTCTTATATTTCAAGTTAGGCGAAAGTTTAAATATATATCAAGATTTATTTTTAGATAATTATGGTTGTGTTCACAATGAATAAAATAATATCAATATTGTTATCCTTGTTTTTTATAACAAGTATTTTTGGTGTTGCTCAAACGACGGCTGAAGAAATTTCACTATGTGATTATTGCTATGGATCTGGACCTAACAATATTACAGTCCAAGTTGGGGATACATTGGTAGTAGATCCAGGGATTTTAGGTATCATTGAGTGGGATCCTCATTATGAGCCTAAAATTTTTCCTGCAGAAGAGATAGCCCCAGGTAAGTCTCGCCAGGTCATAGACTATGGATTTTTCATCTATGAAATGATAGTAGATCCATCAAACCCGGGCTTTCCCATCCAAGAAAAAATCAAGGTCCTCGGCCCTGGAACAATAAATTTCGCTTTTGTTTGTATCGAACTTCCCTCCTCTATTTGTATCAGAACAGATTTCACTGTTACAATAGTACCAAAGCCGCTTCCAATGGATCAGATAACAAATATACTCGAAAAGAACAGATGCAAGAATCACCCTGATGCCGAAGGATGCGAAGTTAATTAATTTTATTTTTTATTCTCTTATTTTCTATTAATTTATTTTCTTAGCAAATGTTTAAATATCTAAAATTATTATTCTTAACAATTATAATGGTGATTTATTATGAAGAAACATGCAATAATATTGATTGGAGTTCTTCTGATTTCATTTATCTTCATGGCAAGTGCAAGTGCAGCCTACAAACAGACGATAGTTAAGGAGCTTGAGTGTGAGGATGAGGAATACGAAGAAGAGGCATATGATACAGAATTCATTTTTACAAACGTTCCTGCAACAGGGCCATATACTTTGACTGTCAGCATAAAAGGAGACTACAACGGATATAATGCTGGTGAATATGTAGAGATTTTTATTGAAGGAACTTCATTCGGTGTGTTTCCAGAAGGGTATAATGGGGACTGGCAATGTTCCTGTGAATTCCTTACAAAAACTGTTACCTTGACACAAGCACAGGTAAGTCAATGGATGTCCGATGGCCAAATCGTAGTCACTTTAGAACAGGGTTTTGATGTAGACTGTTTCTGTGGAGAAGATAGTTGGGATGATATGTGTAAGTGTGGTGACACTTCTAAATGTACTAATACAAACATGGTCACATTAGAATCTTCTGGTGCAAGTAATTCACTTCCAATGGACTGGATAATGAAGAAGTTCGGACTTGGCAACAAAGATTAATTTTATTTTTAATTTCTTTTCTTTAATTTTTCAAACAAAAAGAATATATATTGACACTTTAAATTTATAGATATGTTTGAAAAAAGGGCCATCCCGCAGGCAAACTTCACAAACGCGGACATCCTAATCGCTCTAAAGATTATCGAGAATGAGGAGAGCATCGGGCGGAAGCTCCTTTCAAAGAGGATGTTCCTAAACGAGGCTAGCATCAGATCAATTCTAACAAAACTAAAAGATTCAGACTACATTAGCTCCTCAAGGCTTGGCCACAACGTCACAAGGAAAGGGAGGGATTTCATAGACAGATCAATCCAGTTCGAGGCGCCTTCTGAAATAAATGCTAAGGAGCTCACTTTGAACAGCAAGAACTTCGGCACCCTGATAAAAGGGGCGTCGTCTAAGATAAATGACGGTATGGACCAGAGGGATAACGCGGTCTTTGGCGGGGCCAGGTCTGCTATCACCTTGATTTTTAGAGACGGCCATTTTTCCCTGCCTGAAATAAAACCTGAAATCAAAATCCCGACGATAAAACTAAATCTCAGCAAAGCTCTAGAAACAGAGCTCCACGAGAAGTTCAGCCCCAAGAACAACGATGTCGTCATAATAGCAAGTGCAGAGGATGATGAGCGAGCTTTCAGGGGCATCGTCCACGTTATAGATTCTTTTATTTGATAGCAATTAGTTTTATATTTCAAATTTTGGATATATTTTCATATTCAACACGGTGTGACTTTTATGAGAAAGAGATTAGTTGTCATAGGTGCAGGCCCAGCAGGGCTGCCAGTTGCGTCCCAAGTGAGGAAGGAGACCGACCAGTTTGATATCGATGTGATAACGGACAGGCAATACTTTTCTTATAGCCCTTGCGGCATCCCGTTTGTGATATCCGGTATGATAAAATCATTTGACAATCTGATAATGAGGGGCAAGAAGCACTATGAGGATATGGACATATTTGTTCACACAAACACTCTTGCAGAGTCAATAGACACCGATAAACAGATAGTTAACACAAATAGGGGCAGCTTCCCATATGACGTATTAGTTATTGCCACCGGTGTGAAGCCATTTGTCCCGCCAATAAGAGGGGTAGACCTCAAAGGCGTTTACTTCATGTATTCCCTTGAAGAAGCGATTGAACTTGAGAGGGGGTTAAAGGATTCAAATACAGTCACCATAGTGGGCGCAGGGGCGATAGGTCTAGAGATGGCATATGCTTTTCGTAAAAGACACAAAGATGTTATTGTAATAGAAAGAAGCCCGCATATTATGGGCTCAATACTGGATCCTGATATGTCATCGATAGTTGAAGACTACCTTCTATCAAGCGGGATCACGATAATCAAGGACACTGAGGTTACGGCCTTTGAGAGCGAGAATGGAAAGGTATCGGCCGTCATAACAAGCAAGGGAAAGATAAAAACTGATATGGTGCTCATGTCAATTGGTGTAAGGCCTAATGTTGAGTTAGCAGCTGAAGCCGGGATAGAAAGAGGCGTTACAGGTGGCCTTGTCACCGATTCATCACTTAGGGTCAGGAAGAACGGGAGGTTCATGTCCAATATATACGCATGCGGTAACTGCATAGAAGTGATAGGTGGCGTCACGTTTAGACCAACTTTAAGCGGCCTTGGCTCAACTGCTGTAAGACAAGCCCTCACCGTTGCCGAAAATATTCTAGGGACCAATACTGTGTTTAATCCCATAGTAAGCCCTGGTGTATCCATAATAGGGGATCTGGAGATTGGGGCTGTTGGTGTTAACTCAAAAAGGGCTATAGAAAATGGGATAATACCAAAGGAATCGATTGCAAAAGGGTTGACCCGTGCTCGCTACTTCCCGAAGGGCGAGATAATCACAGTCAAGATCCTAGTCGATAAAAACTATAGGCTGATAGGATCCCAGATAATCTCCAAGGAAGGTGTTAAGGGGAGAATCGATTCATTGTCATTTATGATATCAAGGGGTGTCACGGCCCACCAGCTCGCACTGATAGAAACATCTTATGTTCCTCCGGTGTCAAGTGTTATAGACCCAATAACAATTGCGGCCCGTAAGCTGATAGGTATCACAAGGGATAAGTTCACAATGCCAGAATCAATGGACAACTCGACCTGATTAAGCAAATCTTTAAATATCATATTATTTTATTTTTAACAACTATAAAGGCGAGTTACTATGAAGAAGATATTTGCTATATTGATAGGATTGTTGTTTCTGGTGAGTACTTTTGCTATAGCTTCTGTTATGGCGCCACCACCACCGGGACTCCAAGCAACTTACATTAGTCCAAACAAGATGTACTATTCGATTGGTGAAAACGTTGTTGTAACAAGTGATGGAGAGTATGATGCCTTGGAAACCCCAAACGGTGTATTGTCATATATAGTCAGCGAATGGGATGACCCAAAATTAACTATGACATGGAAAGCCGAGAAGCCAGGTACTGTAAAATTCTATAACGAGAATACCTCTGTTATCATCAAGGTTGCAATAGCCAGGCCAACGCCGATGCAACAGTTCATGAAGTTATTAGGATTCGGGAAGAAAGATTAAATTCTCTTTTTTTTATTATTTATCTTTAAGATAAATATCTTGATTAGACTATATTGATTATAAAAAATAAAATAAATTTTAAGGAACAACCAAATTAAATGTTATTCTATCAAAGACACCTTGCGGAGAAAATGCCACCATAGTCACTTGATACGTGCCCGATGGAACATTAGATCCTACTGTGAATGTTCCACTATAAGTGCCTAGATTGTGTGCCTTTATAGTCTGTGTTTCCGGAGTGACATTTACTACCACCCCTACTGGAAGTCCCTCAAATCTTACTCTTGCATCGTTCTGTGTGAAGAATCCCCTGTTCTCAACTTGCAGAGAAACCTGTTGGCTTCCAGGTAGCATTTGAAATGCTGAAAGCACCTTGCCGTCCCTTATAACTGAAGGGCCTCCTGCAACATTGAAGCTCTCTATATCGAGCTTTGGGTAGAGAATAGCTGGAGGCAACGACTTCTTAACACAGCCCCAGCAGCACTGTCTTTCTAAAATAATCCCAAATCCTTCAGTATTAAAATCTCCATCTGCGCTTATTGTAATTGAAGATGGGATTTGTTCAAAGGTACGAGGCTCGGTGTCATATTCCTGGCTGTCGTGGAGTAAAAATGGTATAGGGGATTTGTATTCAGATGTGTCAAAATTCCTTCCGTTGACTGTTATAGTGCCGGAACCGTTATAATACACTAAAAGCTCAAAGTTATCGTATATTAACTCGCAGTTGTAATTGGAAAGCATATATTCGCATTGTCCGAGATTGACTGCTGGCTCAACACTGGAATCATAACATACCCCGGATAAAGAGATTGGTTTCACTATACATCTTTCTAGATTGAAGGTATATGAGGTCGAAGTTATATCACCGATATTTCTTGGCCCATATATGAGGAGCTCCCTCTGGCAAGAGAAAATACCATTGTCATAGACTTGAATATAATTTCCATTGGCAAAGACCATTCCTAGTCCTGCTAACAATAATATAAACGATAGAATAGTAGCTATTAATTTTTTCATAGAAACACCAAATAGTTACTTAAAATTATAATTGCAAATATTTAAGCATTTGCTATGCACCATTAAAAATCCTAAGGAAGGCAGGTAAAAACTAACACCCCAAAAATGGGGATTAAAAAACAAAAATACTTTTATTGAGATTTCTTTATTTCTTC
>JAMNZA010000037.1 GCA_023622545.1 Methanobacteriota archaeon
GTAGCGAAAACATTTTCTACTGGGCTGATCTCCTCTTCTTTTGATATCATAAATGTTTTCATCGGCTCCCCTCCGGTTCTAGCCCCTGGCGTAATGTTATTGAAAAAAATACCAATCATAGTGGCAATGAAAACATTTTTCATAGAAACATTTGGCTTTAATGATTCAAGGATAGGTTTCCATTTATAAGATTCAAAAAATAGATTAATTATTTGGAATATAAATGCTAATCCAAGATATAACGGATCTGCACCTTTAATTAATTTTATGAATTCCTGGTACCCTATAAATTTAATAAATATTGATATTAAGATAATTCCTGAGACATATGGAAGGATATTTTTATAACTTACCATTTTTTGCTCCCTCTACTTTAACCATCTTGTCAACTTGTTTTAGAATCTTTCCCATAAATGAGTTTTTAGTTTCGATTTCATTGCCCATAAGGTAGTACTTAATGAATACTATTACAATTCCAATTGCTATTGGACCTACAAAAATTCCAATAGGACCAAATGCCAAGAGCCCTCCAAAGAATCCAAACAAAAATATCATAGGGTGAATACGAGCATGGTCCCCTGCAAGTTTTGGTTTGATATAAAGTTCTGGTATCAGAGTAACAAATACCTGCCCAACAACAAAAATAGAAATGCCTAACATTACTTGTCCTTTAATTATATATATAACTGCAAGTCCAGTAAACAGCATCCAGGGGCCTAATATCGGTGCAAAGTCCATAAAACCAGCAATAATACCTAGAAGAGCAGGGTAAGAGACTCCAAGTATTAAAAATATGATAAAACTCAAAAAACCTGACAAAATTGCTTTTAATATATTTACAAGAATAATGCTTTCAAACACAAGATCTATCCCTTGGAGTAGTGACGTTATAGTTTTCTTTTTAGTTTCTGGAATTAAATCGACAAATGTATCTCTAACATTTACTCCTTCTTTAACTAGATAGAATGCAAGTATAGAAGCTAACAAAAGCTTCATTGCATACTCAGGTATATGAATTGTTAAATTTATAATTTCTTCAGATAGATAAGAAACAAATTCGTTTAATTTAACAGAAAGAATACTCGATATTTTGTCAAGATCTTGCGAATATTCAATATTAAAATAATTTAATAATTTCATGATTAACTCTTTAGAATAGAGATCAAGGTCGTTGTATACCAATAAGATTTTTTCAAATATTTTTTCTTGGATTAAATATCTCAATATTGCAAGTACAATATAAAAGAACAATAAGAACGCTGGAACTATAACAGCTATACCTGAAAGTATGACTGCATATGTTTTATTCATGTATTGTTTTAGGACAGCATTTATTGGCCTCATAAGATATACTAAGATTAATGTTACTATGAGTGCATCCACTAATGGAAAGAGAGTAAGTGCCGATATTATAAGAAAAAATGCAAATATTGTGGCAATTGCATACTTATATTCAATTTCTTCCATAATTGTCCCTTTATAATCCATAAAATGCATTTTAATATATAAGTTTAAAGGGCGAGAAGTTCTTGTTGTTCGATTATAACATCTACAATCCTATTAGAAACATTGCCATCCCAAAGAGGCGGTTTAGGGTATTTAATCCTTCTATTTGGAAGGTCATCAATAGCTTTTAATAACTTAATTCCATTGATTCCAACAAGTATATTTGCACCGTTTTTCAATGTGACAATCCTCTCTGTGTTTTCTCTCAAGGTTATGCATGGAATATCAAGCATTAATGCCTCTTCTTGAATTCCTCCAGAATCAGTCAGTATAAATTTAGAATTAGACATCAAAGCTAAAAAATCAAGGTACCCTAATGGCTCAATTATAATAATATTTCCCGCAAGTTTCTCAAGATACCCCATATCTTTTAATATTTTCATGGTCCTAGGGTGTAGTGGAACAATTATTTTATTTTCTATCTTGCTTAATACTTTGAAAATCCCAATAAGTTTTTTACTATCCGAAGTATTCTCCGCTCTATGAATTGTAAGTATGCCATAACTATTCTTTTCCAAAGATAACTTCTCTAATATCTTTGATTTCTTAGATTTTTCTAGATGAGATATCAAAGTTTCAACCATAATATTTCCAACAAAGAAAATTCTCTTCTTCATAATTCCTTCAGCCATAAGATTTTCTACCGCATCTTCAGTTGGTGCAAATAATAACTGAGAAATTCTATCCACGAGTACCCTATTTATTTCCTCCGGCATTCTCATGTCAAATGACCTATACCCCGCCTCAACATGCGCTACAGGAATCTGCATCTTGATTGAGGATATTGCCCCTGCTAGAGTTGAGTTGACATCCCCAACTACAAGAGTTAAATCAGGTTTTTCTTGAGTTAGAACTTCTTCTATCCTAGACATCATTGCACCGGTCTGCACCCCATGCGTCCCAGAACCAATTCCCAAAAAAACATCTGGTTTTGGAAGCTCTAAATCCTCAAAAAATATTCTGCTCATATTCTCATCATAGTGCTGACCTGTATGTACAAGAATTTGATCTAATTTTCTAGATTTTAATTCTTCATAGATAGGTTTTATCTTCATAAAATTAGGCCTAGCTCCTACTATGGAGAGAATTTTCATAGAAGAGAATTAATTAATACGTTTTTAAGGTTATGTTTTGTATTTTTCATAATATGAAACGGTTTTTATACTATTTCATCTAAACTTTTATATATTGTTTCATCTTTAAGTATAGTGTAAAAAATAAAAATAATATCAGGAGGTATAATATGGCTAATGGTGATGGATTGAAAATATTGTCTGCATTTCTTGCAGTGCTTTTATTAGTATCAATAATAGGAAACTTCTTTTTCTTGTATCGATCTATCTCGGAAACTGGCGGTTCTGGAACCCAGTATAACACACTTCTAGCAGAAAAAATGGGTCTTGAAAATAAGGTATCATTGCTAGAAACTCAAATAGCTGATAAAAATAAGAAGATAACAGAATTAGAGTCAGAAACAAAATCTCTTAAACTGCAATATGATGGAGTTCAAAGGAATCTTGATTTGAAGCAAAAAGTGATTGATAATTTTGATGCTAGAGTTGAATCTCTAGAAGATCAGCTTTACGAGTGTGAGCATAAAACAACTAAAACCTATGTTTCATACTGCTCTTGCGGATATTACAGATATAACTGTACATGCAATGGTTACTGCTACTACGACTGGTACTGCCCAAGTTCTTGCTCATGTTGCTATACAGGTAGCTGCACAGACTGTTAAAAGATTTTGAGGAAGAATCTTATGAGTCGGAAAATCCAATGGAGACTCTAAGTTCTCCCTCAGCTATTTTTCTTTTTCTATTGTATATATGTCTTTCTCTTTATTTGTTGATTAATAATTAAGATTATATTTATAATCTAAACTTGATCAATTTATATTATGAGAAATAGGGTAGTTGGTTTTTTAATAATTTTTGTTGCCTTGTTAATGGGATTTATTATTTATGCCTTTAACAGAGCTATGACTGAAATCGTTAATGCTTCATGTGAGCATGGTTCATCTTGTCCAATGTGGGGCACCATTGACTTTCAGACAAATGTCAGTATAGCAATAATGAGCTTTGTAATAATAATTGGCCTATACCTCATCTTTTTTGGAAAAGAAGAAAAGAAAATAACAGAAGAAGAAATACGTAACATATCTATTAAAAAAGAGAACTATGAAGAAGTATTGAAGACTCTTACTGATGAAGAGAAAACAGTTTTTGAGAGCATCATAGATTCGAATGGAACAATATTTCAATCAGATCTAACCGATAAAACTAATTTTAACAAAGTGAAGGTAACAAGGATCTTGGATAAACTAGAAGGCAGAGGATTAATAGAAAGAAGAAGACGCGGTATGACTAATGTTGTCATTATAAAACACTGAAACTAATCGAAACTAGTTTCAAACAATGCCTAATAAAGAGTTTCAGGACTAGTATTTCCATAGCTATAACTAAATAGGGGGTATGCTATGGAAAAAACTATTAAAATAGAAGGCATGCATTGCAAAAGCTGTGTTCGTGCTATTCAAGAAAAGATCTCTTCCCTAAATGGAGTAGAGTCTATAAAGGTGGATCTAATTGAGAATACTGCTGTAGTAAGTTATAATCAAAATATAATAACTCTAGAGGAAATTCAAAAAGAGATAGAAGATCTAGGGTATTCAACAGGACTAAATTCTAGTAAGAAGAAACAAAATAATATCCTAAGGTCAATTGTGTATGGTTTAGTCCCCCATATCGGCTGTATAGGATTCATCGTTGGATCTGTTCTAGGGGTATCAGTGCTGATGCAGTTCTTTAGGCCACTACTTATGAGTAGATATTTCTTCTACGGGCTTGTTGCTCTATCTCTGGGATTTGCAACAGTTTCTGTAGTTCTCTACCTAAGGAATAATGAACTCTTATCGGTAAAAGGTTTACAGAGAAAATGGAAATATGTTTCAATCACATACGGCTCCACATTAGGAGTAAATCTAGCATTATTCCTTATAGTATTTCCTATGCTGGCAAATGTTTCAGCTTCTGTTGGGAGTGACCAGATAACACTCGGATCAATAGATTCCATCATATTAAAGGTTAATATACCCTGCTCTGGCCATGCACCATTGGTATCAGAAGAGTTAAAGACAATAAATGGAGTCCAGGAAGTAAAATATAGCACCCCAAATATATTTGCAGTCAAATACGATTCTGGTCGAACCACAAAAACTGAAATATTAAAACTTGCAGTATTCAAAGAATACCCGGCAACTTTAGTAAGTGAAAATCTAACTAATGCAACTGCAAACAATTCTACCCAAAGTCAAAGCTGCTGCAGTTCTAAGAAGAGTACTTGCTGTGGTTCATAGGATTAGGTGTTTATATGAGAAAAATAGATAGGATCAAAACCATTCTTATTACATCCTTTATTATTGCAGTCTTTTTATTTTCAGGATGTATTTCCGAAGTCCAGAGTAATACCCAAACAAACAAATCTATCCTTGAAAAACAAGTAGATCAAATTAGTATACCAATATCTGAGATTTCACAGGCAGCAAAGTTTTACAAATATGACTATGAGGGGAAAACTATTTCCTTCTTTGCTGTGAAATCTTCTGATGGGCAACTAAAGATTGCTTTTAACGCATGTGATGTATGCTATCCTGAAAAGAAAGGATACAGACAGGAAGGGGACTTTATGGTGTGTAACTATTGTGGTCTTAAGTTTTCCACCAAAGGAATCGGAACACAGAATAAAGAAAGCGGCGGGTGCTGGCCAGGGTATCTGCCCTCAAAAATAGAAGGAAATAATATAACAATTAGCAAAGTAGATTTAGAAAACGGTAAGTGGAGATTTTAATAAATTATATTTTCTTTTATTTGTTTTTATGATAGTTTTAAATATCTTTAATTGTAAAAAGTAATTGCAAGAGGGAAAAGATGAGCGATAAACAGACTAAGAAAGCTGAAATTAAAGTTACAGGTATGACATGCGCTACATGCGCTACAACTATAGAAAAATCACTTCTTAACCTAGAAGGTGTATCTAAAGCCGAAGTTAATCTGGCTAAAGAAACGGCATCTGTGGAATATGATTCGAATAAAGTCAAGATTAATGACCTGGATAACGCCGTAAAAGATGCCGGGTACGATGTAATTAATGAGAAGGCGGTTCTAAAAGTTGGGGGCATGACATGTGTAATGTGTGCAAATACGATAGAAAGCACATTATCTAAATTAGATGGCGTAATTGAAGTTACAGTTAATGTTTCATCTGAAAAAGTTTATGTCACTTACAATCCCAAAATAGTTTCAATATCAGAGATGAAGAAAACTATAGAGGAATCAGGCTACCAATACCTTGGGATAGAAGGGGAAGTAATTGAAGATCTAAAGAGAGAAGAAAATCAGAGAAAGAAAAAATACAGAATCATCGTAGGTGCGATTGATTCCTCCATATTGATGGCTCTTATGTATGCACCGATGATGATGCTCCCAATATCAATGTCACTTTTGATGTTTTTGATAGCTCTTCCTGCATTTGCTTATCTTAGCTACCCAATATTCAATGCAGCTTACAGATCATTGAAAAATAGGAATCTAAACATGGATGTCATGTACTCAATGGGTATTGGAGTTGCCTTTTTTTCAAGCATACTTGGTACTTTTAATATTCTATTGGGCAGTGAATTCATGTTTTATGAAGCTGCTGTAATGCTTGCAACGTTTCTAACATTCGGCAGATTCCTTGAAGAAAGAGCAAAGGGAAAGACTTCCGAGTCAATAAAAAGGCTTATGGGATTACAGGCCAAGACTGCGACAGTTGTACGTGAAGGAAAGGAAGTAGAGATACAAATAGAAGATGTTGTTGTAGGCGATATAGTCATAGTTAAACCGGGTGAGAAGATACCTGTTGATGGAGAAGTCATTTCTGGAGAGAGCTACGTTGATGAATCAATGATTTCAGGTGAGCCAATTCCAGTTTTAAAGGAGAAAGGCAGCAAAGTTATCGGGGCCACTATTAACAAAAACAGTGTAATGAATTTTAGAGCTACAAAAGTTGGGAAGGACACCGTTCTTTCCCAGATAATAAAACTCGTTGATGAGGCTCAGGGGTCAAAACCAGAAATACAGAAAATAGCTGATAAAGCTGTAAGTTATTTTATACCCACAGTACTTGCAATTGCAGCCTTATCATTCATTACTTGGTACTTTATCTTCAATAGCACATTCCTTTTTGCAATCACAAGTTTGATATCCATTCTTGTAATAGCATGCCCCTGTGCATTGGGCCTTGCAACTCCCACAGCCGTTACAGTTGGAATAGGTAAGGGTGCAGACCTAGGGATACTTATAAAAAATGGCGATGCCCTTCAGTTATCAGAGAAACTGACTGCAGTCCTATTTGATAAAACAGGGACACTGACAAAGGGAATGCCTGAGGTTACAGATATCATCCCATTTGGCATTTCAGAGAAAGAGCTTATCAAGATTGCAGGAAGTGTTGAAAAGAATTCAGACCACCCCCTAGCAAATTCTGTAGTAAAAAAAGCAGATGAGCTAAAAGTAAAACTCGTAACTACTACTGATTTTGACACATTCGGCGGTAAAGGAGTAAAAGCCAATGTTTCTGGAAAAGAAGTAGTTATTGGAAACAGGGCTCTTTTTAGTGACTGGAGAATAGATATAAAAGAAGATGTTGACTCAAATATTACCAATATAGAAAATGAAGGAAAGACTGCAGTTTTAGTTTCTTTAGACAATAACTTTTCAGGGATAATCGGCATTTCAGATACACTAAAGGAAACTTCAAAAGAATCTGTTAAAGAGCTAATGGATAAAGGGCTTAAGGTATTCATGATCACAGGAGACAATAAAAGAACTGCCTCTGCAATTGCCGGTATTTTAGGTATTAGAAATATATTAGCAGAAGTTTTTCCAGAAGATAAAGCAAAGGAAGTTAAAAGACTTCAACAAAGTGGCGAAATTGTAGCATTTGTAGGGGATGGAATAAATGATGCTCCTGCCCTTGCGCAGGCAGATGTAGGGATTGCAATTGGAAGCGGAACGGATATTGCTATAGAAAGCGGAGACATTGTCCTTGTAAAAAATGACATAAGGGATGTTGTTTCTGCAATAAAACTGAGCAAAAAGGTCATGCAGAGGATTAAACAGAATATATTCTGGGCTTTTGCATACAATGCTGCACTTATACCTGTTGCTGCAGGGATATTGTATCCCTCCTTTGGTATTTCCCTAAGACCTGAATTTGCTGGTTTTGCTATGGCAATGAGTTCTGTCACAGTTGTTACTCTATCCTTGATGCTAAAGAAATTTAATCCTGATAAAAATTGAAGAGGTGATATTTTGGCAATTGATCCAGTTTGTAAGATGACCGTTGATGAAAAAACTGCAAAGTTTAAGAGTGACTACAAAGGTAAAATTTATTACTTCTGTGCGCCTGGTTGCAAAAAAGCTTTTGACCAAAATCCAGAAAAATATCTAAAATAACCAAAAGTTTTATAAGTATTTATAAAAATGGCTTGTTAGGCCCCGTTAGTCTAGTCCGGTCAAGAATGCGGCCCTTTCGAGGCCGTGGCACGGGTTCAAATCCCGTACGGGGCACTCTCACAACGGTTGAAATCCCCCGGCTGAAAAAGGCCAAATTGTTCTGAAAAAAACTTTTGTGTATCAAATTCAACTCAAAGAAAAAAATGAAATTATTTTTTATTTAAGATTTCTTTTGCCGTCTTTATGTATACCATTGCCATGGCCTGGGAGTAATCATCCCCGAACTGGGCAAGCTCTTCAAGCCATTTTTTATTTTCCAGGTAAAAATTTACCGCCCTGATTCTTGATTCCGTTTTGATAATATCCAAATTACCGCCTCTAAAAATTTGATCCATTAAGGAAATTTTCCTTCCTCTTTTTTTCATTTATCTTGAACCTGTGCACGTCCTTGATCTGCTGCAGGTAGTCCTCCAGATCCTGCATGATACTCTTGGCCTTCTCTGAAGATCCTTCATTTCCAAAACACAAAAGCAAAAACCTATACCCTTCAGTGTAGCTTATGGCATGCTCAATAGAGAGAATCATCTCGGAAAGCGTAAAAATATCAAAATTATAAAGCTCCTCTCTTGAAAGCATATGGAAAGAGCTTTTCCATGTTTCATGATAATTTTCCCTATTTGCCATAACTTTTCCCCCTTACTTACTACTTACTATACTAATAGACTATACTATACTACACTATACTTACACCAATTCAGTGGAGATTTTTTCTTTCAGTTCTCCAGTGGAAATACCCATACTTTTTGAGAAGTTGTTAAGCAGACGCTCAT
>JAMNZA010000099.1 GCA_023622545.1 Methanobacteriota archaeon
ATAGAGCATTTACAGGATGGAAGAAGATTTCCCATAGTTGTTTTACGTTATATAGAAGGTAAGAGTTTAAAAGAAATATACTGGGATAAACCAGCTACAGAAGAAGAAGCAATGAAAGCTATTATTCCAATTTTAAACGCTATAGACTATCTTCATTCACTGAATATTCTCCACAGAGACATAAAACCCGAGAATATTTTGATGGACAACAATAATCCTGTATTAATTGACTTCGGGACAGCAAAAAGTGGATATAAAGAGGCCGAAACAGTCATTGGAACGCCAGGTTGGGCAGCACCTGAACAGCTTAATGGCGGTACACCTTCTCAACAGAGTGATATCTACTCTTTAGGAACTTTACTATTCTATGTAGTAACAGGAAGAGAGCCTAAACCTTACCTCTTAAAAGATGGGGAACTATCCATAGACCCCGCAGCATTAAACAGAAACATATCAAATAAAATCTCAGAGACAATCAAAAAATGTTTAAATAAAAATCCTTCTGATAGATTCTTAACTGTTAGAGGGATGATAGATTACCTAACAACTGGCAAGGATATTAATGGAAGCTACTATGGTGTCCCAAGAATAATAATAGGAAATCACATAGTGCCACTAACTTTAGAAGAATCAATAACTATTGCAAGAGATAGAACCCAGGGAGGAACAGGTCAAGCTAATATTGAAATAATGGAACCAGGCCCAACTTTTTTTATGTCTAGGGGGCCCCCTTCTTCAGGTTATTTGCAACTAGTAAGGAAGGAGATGGACTGGTTTGCAGTTGATGTCAATACAGGAAACGGCATCTTTGTATATAAGAAAAATAGGTGGATTAGTCTAAAAGAGCTACCTTATAATTATATAAAACTAGAAGATGGGGACCAAATATGTTTTGCTTATGAGTCTCACAAAGGCCCATATATGCCCTTCATATATAAAAAATATTAAAAAATTATAGAGTTTTGAATTCTACCTTTACTGATTTCCCTATTGTTATAACGTCAGAGTGATTTAAGCGGGTCTTGCCTTTCCCCTTAATTTCGACTCCATTTACCTTTGTACCATTGCTGCTGTCTAGATCTTCTATGTAGTAATTTACTTCGTCGTTTATCTGATTTAAGGACATAGTTATTCTAAAGTGGCCACCACTAGATCTTCTTGAAATTGGTTGTGCTTCTAAAGGATTAACAAACCTTTCAAAGTCCTCTCTGCCAAATATCCTATATATTTCATTTACAACTCTTATTGATTCATTTGGATGATACAAAATATAGGACGGTGACGATGCAGTTTCAACTTTTCTGCCTATCATAGTTTTGTTATCTTGTGGGATTGATGTTCCAAGTGGTTGTTGCATTCCAGGTCTCCTCATACCTTCGCGTAAGATTGTTTCACTATAAGGCTCCCCAGGTTTTCTGTATGTTTGTGCTGAAGTTGGATTTATTCTTACGCCGCCTGCAGCAGGTGGTCTATTATATATCGTTTGTTCTGGAGCTTCTTGACTATCCTTAGGTTTCTTATTTAACCTGTAACTAATTGTACCTACTTCTCCAATATATTTGAAATACTGGGCAGTTTGTTTGTGCAAAATTAACAATAGAATCACTATTAGCGATATCCCCAATATGGGTAAAGGAAGCAAAAGAAGGCCACCTATATACTTTATTTTTCCTATTACTTCCCCTAGTTCCGGAATATATATTGCAACTAGGGAAATGATTGAAAGTGCAACTAAAATTATTATTTCTCCAAACCTTGCCCAATTCCTGCCTTTATATAGGAAATATCCCACTACTACCAACAAAATTCCAAATATTGAGGGTAAGAGCATGACGGGCTGTGAAAAAACTACAAATGAGTATATCGACGCCAGTAACAAAATAAATCCGGCTAAAATCGATATTGATGAAATTAGAGTAACTACTATAGGGACTCTGAAAAATCCACCTCTTGTTTGATTCATTATCTACCACCTCTTTATTTATCTATAATACTTCTATATATTAATATTTCTATTTTTCGCTTATAACTTAATAGGGAAATACTATAATTTTCAAAAAACTTTAATAGAGAACTTCTATAGTGTATCTAATGAGTATCCTTGATAACAAGTATAGATTTTTGTCTTTACTATCAAAAAATGAAGTTACGTCTGTCTTTTTAGGCGAATATATACCTACTGGGCAGTATATTATCATAAAAATCGCTATACCTGGCCAAGAAAAAATAGCATCAGCCCGATTTGAAAAAGAGTATAATATTCTAAAGAGACTAGATCATCCCAATATAGTAAAAGTGCTTGACTTCTCAAATAGTTACCCATACTTAGTTTTTGAGTATATACAAGGCGCAAATGCTTTACAGAAATATAAGGATAATTCGGTGCCTTTAGACGAAAGCTATGCTGTTCTTCTTCAGCTTCATGATTCTGTCAAATACTTGCATCAAAATAGTATTATACACAGAGACATTAAACCTTCAAATATTATTGTAGAAAAAAATACCAAAAGAGCTGTTCTAGTTGATTTTGAGACGGCTAGAAATGTTAAAGACGAAGATGGGATTAAGATTAATAGTGGGGACTTTTCCCCCCCTGAACTTATCTTAGGCACTTCTGGGTACTTTACTGATATTTATAGCATTGCAAAAATAGCCCTATTCATGTTGTCTAATAAAATGTTAACTCAAAAACAAATCTTATATGAGAAACTTGGTCCTCTGCTAATGGAAGATTACAAAAAAAGAAGTTTTTATATAGATGATATACTTTCTATAATGCCTCAAAGACCATTATTATATTTTTTTCAAGAAGGCATCGTTAATAGGTTATACCCTATAATTTATGATGAATTGAGGATTGGCAGAGATATAAATTGTGAAGTCAGGATCTTAGATGAGAACTTTTACGTGGATGAGGTGCATGCAGTCATTAAAAAAGAAAATGGCAATTATATAATTCACGACAATAACAGTGTTAATGGAATCTGGCTTTTTGATAAAGGAAATTTTATTAGAGTTTCAAGTCATTCTTTAAGAAACAATGATGTCTTATCTTTTGGATGGAACAGTAAAAATGGCCCTTACATGCCATTTAGAATTTTTGTTTAGTATGAACTTAAGTAATAAGAATAGAAAGATATGGCTTATTATCCTGTATATCCAAGCTCTTTGGCTTTGTTAAAACTTGCTATCGCTTGATCAAATTGTTTTAATTTATACTGTGCAAGTCCCTTATTTTGCCATGCAAGTGCATAATTTGGGTCTATAGTAATTGCCTTGTCAAAAGAAGCTACCGCTTCAGAGTATCTCCCAAGAGCATAAAGAGAAAGTCCCTTATTTTGCCATGCAAGTGCATAATTTGGGTCTATTTCAATTACCTTGTCATAGCAATTTATTGCTTCATAGTATCTCCCAAGAGCATAAAGAGAAAGTCCCTTATTTTGCCATGCAAGTGCATAATTTGGGTCTATAGTAATTGCCTTGTCAAAAGAAGCTATCGCTTCGGAATATCTCCCAATTTTGTCAAGAGATGAACCTTTGAGATAATATGCTTCTTTATTATTTGGGTCAATTTCCAATGCACTGTCAAATTTGGCTATTGCCTCATCATATTTTCCTTGATTGTATAAGTTCAAACCCTCGTTGTAATAGTTTGAAGCGTTTTGCATTGTTAAAAAAGCAACTGCAACAAGCAGGATAACTCCAACTACTGCAGCTATAGCTATCTTTTCGGCATTTATTCGATATTTTACCTTTTGGCCATCACTATATATTTGGGTCCTAGTTTCTTCAGGTGTATTGTTGCTATTTTCCTGAGTCTTTTGCACTTCAAATCCCGTCTTTTGAAGTTCTGATCCACAGAATGGGCATTGTTTCCAATTTACATCAACTGGTCCACCGCAGCTAGGGCATTTCTCAGGCATAATAATCAAATTTGTATTTATTTTCTTATTTAAAAAGATATGGAAAAATATAAAGATGTTTGAGGTTCGTTTAGATCGGTAGAGAAAACAAGTTACTCTATAATAACAAAAATATATTAGGTCAGCTAGGGAAATAGGGAAAAAAAATTCTTTTCCATTACGAAAATCACGAAAAAATTTAATAATAAGGCTCCGATATACACTAAAAAGATAAACTATATAAATGATGCCAAAAAATAATTCATTTGATGACTTCAAAGATTTCAGAGATATTCATGGGTTACAAAAAAGCTCTCGACGCCTCTCAAAACTACTTTGAATCTGAATATAAAAACAGGGCACAAAATGGAAAAGATTTCTATGATTTATTCTTTAAAGATTTGATTTGTGACTTTTCTATTATTAATAAAGATGAAGCAAAAAGAAGAAGTATAAAAAAAGATATTGAAAGGTGCCTCGGATCTGACAATATTCGATTTGCTGCAATCGATGGAACTTTTTACAAAGAAGAACTTGGCTACTATGCTATTTTTTTTGGAGCGGCCTATGGTATTAAAGGAAATATCGAAATAAGTGGTGATCCACCTCAAGTTAAATATGAGAAATGGTCTATGGATCAAGACAAAAGCCTTGTTGCCTACATACCTATCCCCTTTGCAGAAATAGATGATTTTTCTGAAAAAGATCAATTCCTAAATTCTGATTCCGATAGACTAAATTTATCAGGAATACATCAATATCTTATGGTATTAGCAGAAGTATACCTTGCATATGATTTTGTTAAAGCATCTTCGCTACGGCCAAATGTATTATTATTGGATCATGCGCTGACTTATCTTTTTAGTTATAGATATTATTCTCCTGAAGATCTAAATCTTGTAGGCATAAATAATGGATTTAGAAAAATTACAAAAGAGGATATCCTGATTGCTTTATCTCATCCTTATAATAAAGAGCTTGGCATTCCCTCTCCAAAGAAATATTCCTTAAGGGATTGGGCAATATCAAACTTACTAAAATATAAAGAGATTGAGATAGAATCATTAGTTAAAGAATCTGGAATACCAGAATCAGAGCTTTTACGTATTTTACGTCCGCTATATTCCAATCAAAAGGAACCTATTGCAATAATTGAGAACAATAAATTAAAATTAAATAGCCCCTATGAGACTTCTTGGGATTTCATGATAAACTTTTTTGAAACGCGTTGTCAGAAACTCTTTATTAAAAAAGATCAATCTGCGCTATTGTATGAAAAAGAAGATGCAGATTCCTCTAGAAGAAGATGGATGTCTCCTGAGGATATTAAATTCTTGATTAATATAGGGATTAGAAGATTGTTTGAGCTCTGTTGGGAACACGAAGTTTTACTTTTTGGGATTTATAAAGATTCATCAACAAAAAGTTTAACAAAAAATTATCTTGGCATAAATCGATATTTGGAGAACTATAAATTTGATGATACAGTCCTCCCTTGGACTGACAGAATGTATCTTGAAACTTTGCCATTTTGTGATACATCTCTTTCTTCACCATGGTGTACAATTGAATATGATGGGATTTATTCTCAATTAGGTTTACATAAGGAGATAACAAATGAGATTAATGTTCGTCCTGAAAATTATTATGAAATAGGGGGTATTAGAAACTATATTCTTTCGATCCCTGAAAATATGATCGCTAAATCTTTAGCCCAATTTTATATAAATAGAAAATATGCTAGTGACAATCCAACTACAGGGCATGTCATTTTTATTGAAAGACTTATTCATCCAAAAATCGACAAAGAAATTATTCAAAAATCTGACATAAGTAATGATGCATTGGGACAATTAAAACCAATGTTTGTAAAAAATAAAGAAACTAATAATGTTGGACAATCTATTATGATTTTTATTCTAAACATTTTAACTAAGAATCTTTATCCAGAAGTTATTGGTTATCCAGATCCCCTACATAAAGCAGACTGGGGCGCTAAAAATCTTCAGAAAAAGATTCAGCCTATTATATCCTCAAGTAGTCAATATCTAAAGAAAAATCCATTAAATCAAACATTTAGAAATTTAAGAAAATTATCAAGGAGAGTATGATATGTCGTCACCATTTAGAGAAAATAATTTGATTGGAAGACTTATGATGGTTGAACCCGATGAGTATGTTAAATTAAAATATACAATTTGGTTTGATTACACGAGAAATGCTATGGGGCTGATAAGAGAAGGGGATTTTGTTGCTGTCCCAAACTTTACTATAAATAGAGATCATGAAGTATATAGTATACTCAAAATCACTAATCTGATGCCAACTCATTTTGCATTAGGGTCTTCATCCGCTGATTTAAGAGGCTATCCTGGATTTTTAGTAGAATCTGCAAAAAATATTGTTGCCTCTTGGAGAGATCAAGTAAATGCCCCTTTAGAGGATACTACAAAGATAGTGTGTGAAGCTATGCCTATCGGACTTCAATTTGAAGACTCTTCAGATTGTTCTTCTACAAAAGTAGGAATAGAAAAGTCTATTGGAATGATAGGTGAAGAGGTACGATTGATATCATCTGAAATGTCTAACAAAATAGTAAATGGAAATCTAGTTGAGGGGCCTGAATGTATTCCCATTGGTAAGCTAGTACGGGACGAAAAAGTTAGTGTATTGCTAAAGGTAGATGACCTACTCAAGACTCATTTTGGTGTTTTTGGGTTTACTGGAGTTGGTAAGAGTAATCTAATTAGTAATTTAATATCTTTATTATTAACTAAGAGAGAAACTGAAGCATCTATCGATAAAAAAGAAAATATTATTGTCCTATTTGATCTGATGGACGAATATACGGGACTGTTGTTCGATTTATTAGTTGATGAGAAACTTGATGCCAATCTTATTTACTGTGGAGAGAAGAGCATACCTGGCCCAGTAATCGATTACCTGAATAAAAATTCCAATGAAAAGAAAAATACAAATATTATCCGTATTTTTATACGTGGTCTTCTTCTGCCTAAAGGATTAAAATCTAAGAGTCCAACATTTGTGGGTCCTGTAGAGAAATTATTAAATTCAGGCAGGATTAAAATAATGGTACCTGATGACTTTTATATTGAAGAATTTCTTTCAAATATCTGGGAAGAAAAGGTAATGAAGGGTTGTAAAAGCAATAATACTAAAAATAGAATGTGGGATTTAAAGGAAAAATTAGTAAAAGAGTATGCAAATCAAAAACTTACAAAAGATAACTCCGAATTAATAATTAATTTTGCCTTAAATGAAGAAAAAACCTGGCGAAAACCTGGTGATAAAGATTTTTATGGGCCTTATCTTAATAATCTTAAAGTTGAGATTAAAAGAGCTACTAGTTCTGAAATATTTTTAAGAGATGATCTAAAGATAACTAGAAAGAAACTTATAGAAAAGCTTCAACAAAAGAAAGATGGTTTATACATTATAACTTCAAATGACCAGGATCAACTTAGATATGTTTCTAAAGAGATGGGGGAACAGCTCTATGAAGAAAGAAGAAAGAAAGGGATTATAGATCCCAATGTCATTTTTATTTTTGACGAAGCAGATGAATTTATACCTCAAAGCCCCTCAAGAGAATCTCAAAAAGAAAGTAAAAAAATTATTGAGACATTGACAAGAAGAGGTAGGAAGTTTGGTATAGGTGTGGGTATAGCAACACAAAGAAGTTCTCATCTTGATACAAATATAATGGGCCAACTTCATACATATTTCATAAGTAAACTCCCAAGAGACTATGACAGAAAAGTTGTTGGGGAAGCATTTAGTATTGGTGAAAGTGAATTCATTCAAACATTTAAGTTCTCTAAAGGCCAATGGTTAATTATTAGTCATGATGCATTGGGAATTGATTCTGTTGCTTTACCAATAAAGACAGAGAATGCTGAAGAGAGGATTATAAGAAATCTTGAATCAATAAAAAAATCTGATACTGATAAAAAATCATAATTAATGTCGATAAAATAACACATCCTAGAGTGCTCTATTCCTCTTTTCTTCTGCCATTTCCCTTCTCACTTCATCTGATGTCACGACCTCCATTATAAAATTATTTTGTTCTCTTTGTCGTGACTTTTTTTCATACAGCTCCAATAAAAATGCCCTTGATTCTCTTTCTAGTGGAATCACTGCTTTGAGGTATCTTGGAATATCAGAAGCCTTTATTTGTTCTGGTCTAAGGTCGTCAATTGCCTTTCCTACAACATCTAAGAATTTAGCTGCAGTGTCCGCTATACTCTTCTCATTTTCTATGATATTTTGTTCCCTCTCTTTCATTTTGATATTGTTAAAATGAATATCATATGCAGAGGATCTCTCAAACCAGTTGTACTTGGCAGACCATCTGGATAATAGGGACTTACTCTTAGAAAGCTCATTTCCTAACTTAGAAAGGCTTCTATCTGGGCCCATCTCACAGTATTTCATGAACGCATCGTATGCTTTTGGGCCCTCATTTTCAAGTCTATCCCAAGATTCATACTCTTCGTTCATCGACCTTATCTATTGGCGTTTCGTTTAAATGTCTTTTTTATAATCCAAAAATGGTAAAGAATAGTTTTTAGGTTCGTTTACCCTACCCTAATTGCCTAAAAAATCAAGCTTTTTCCGCCCTTCACTCCATAAAAAAGCCCTGATCTCACAACATATATAATCTGCCATATAGTATACTCTCCATCTCCAAAACTCCAAAAATCGGCTGAATTTTTTCCATCACTCTATTTAAAAAAACTCAAAAATCTAAAAAATTTTTGTTTAGTAATAATATATATGCTATAACATATAAGACTATAAAATTATTACAATTGTTATTTCACATTATTTTTAGTAATTATTGTATAGCAATAATAGT
>JAMNZA010000011.1 GCA_023622545.1 Methanobacteriota archaeon
AGCATCAAAAATCATAATAGCACCAAAAATGGTCATTAGTATTGAGAAGTAAAGAATGAGTTTATCTGGACTTTTCTTTGTGTCAAATACTTTTCTTTTTTTGTTTTGATTCTTTCTAGACATGTTGATATTAATAATATACTATATACACTGAGAAATATGAACGATTTAAAAAGAAAAGATTTGCTAATTGTAGTTGGAGGTCCTGGAAGTAGTGGTTCTTCTACAATATCAAAGATGCTCTCAGAGCACTTTAATCTTGAGAGAGTCTATGCTGGATCAATTTTTAGAGAACAAGTTGAGAAATTGGGCTACCCTACTTTAGATGAATTCTATAAACTGGCTGATAAGGAGACGTTTTATAAGATAGATAAAGAAGTAGATCAACGATTAATTGAATTGGCAAAAAAGGGAAATATATTGATAGAAAGTAAAGTATTCGCAGGATTAGCAACTTTAAATAACATCCCATGTACAGTTAAAATTTGGCTTGATGCAAATTTGTGTGTTAGGGTAAGAAGGGTTATGGGAAAGCAGAAAGATATTAAGGGAATTAACAGAGTATTTGTTTTTTTTAAAGCAGCTTCCTCTTTAATTAGAAGAAGGATAGTAGATGGTAGAAGATACAAATATCTGTATGGAGTAGATTATTCAAATGAAGAGTTGTACAATGATATTGTGTTGGATACTTCAAAATTAAACGAGAAGGAGACCTTTGATTTAATTTTAAAGAGGATAAGAGATGGAGGATACATTAACAATAAATAATGGGAATCAATCTGCAAACATTCCAACTCCTGTTAAGTATGACAAGTTACATCCTGACCAACAGAGAGAAGATTTAGATAGTGCTTGGTTGAGATGGAAATGTATGATGTGCGGATATTTGTATGAGGGTGCGGTTGCATTAAAGGTATGTCCCAAATGTGGGAATAATAATCCGGATAAATTTGATGATGTTGAATAATGAATAGATTGAAATCTATCAAGAGTGCTTTAACCATTTTCTTGTTTTTTTCCTTAGTTTTGGTAGGGATGTATTTCTTCTCTAAGGGAAATAGTAATAATGTTCCAAATGAGGAAGAGGTACCAGATTCTGTGAAGTTCTCTAAGGAATATCCAGGAGTTGGTGAAAATAATGTATTTGAGTATAAAACAATTGAAGAGATAATAAAGATTTTTGAATCAGGTACAGGAGTTGTTTATTTAGGTTTCCCTGAGTGTCCATGGTGTCAGAGGTATGTAATATATTTGAATGAAGTTGCTAATGATGTTGGTTTAAAGAATATTTATTACTTTAATATCCTTCAAGACAGAAAGGATAATACAGAGGGATATAGAACTTTGCTATCCCTTCTTGATGGCTATTTGTTAAATGATGATGATGGAAATCCTCGCATATTTGTTCCAGATATTTCTGTTGTTGTAAATGGAGAGATAGTTGGGCATGATAATGAGACGTCTATGGAAAGTGGATCAGTTGATGAATATTGGACAGAACAAAAGGTAGAAAATTTTAAGAACAAATTAAAAGGTATATTAGAAAAGGTTGTAAACAACTGTAAAACTTGTAACATTTAGGAAAGGAAGAGAGGGTCGGGAAGCTAGCAGACGAAGCGAAGTATAAAAATAAATTGCTTCAAATATCAGCATAGCGTTGGTCCATTACGAGTAGACGAAGCGTTGGGTAAAAAGATCCGGCTTCAAATATGTCTATATCGTTTTGGCAACAGGCCCTCTCTTGTATAAAGAATGAATATCGTCTTGTTCAAAGAATTTCTCTGATTGAGTTAGTTTATTTAAATATTAATAAATAGATAAACTAAGTAAAACCCACTGGATATGGATCATTTAATAACACACGAATCTCCTTTCTTTTAAAGAACACTAAATTATATCAAAAAAAGAAAAAATATGCAATACTATGGGCTGGGTGAATAGAAATGCAGGAAGAGAGAATCGAACTCTCACTCTATTTCTAGAACGGGATTTTAAGTCCCGCGCGTCTGCCTATTCCGCCATTCCTGCAAAGTATGAAGTAATTCTATCAAAAAATTGGGAAAAATATAAGGTGACGACGGGACTCGAACCCGTGGTAGCGGTTTTGCAGACCGCGGCCTTAACCAGCTTGGCTACGTCACCCTAGGAATTTAGTATGTCTTTAACGGTAGCAATCTCTAATATACTATCTGTTTTTTTATTTTTTATTGAGCTACCGCTAATAATAGCAATTTTATCTAATAAATCCAACTTCCCACTGCCATAAATCTTTTCAACGGCTATTAATATATTTCTATCTCTATCATCAGAAAGCTCCTTGATATAATAGGTTGTTACTCCTCTGTATAGTGTATTTTCCCTGATATTTTTCAAAGAAGAACTTACTACATATATTGGAATTGATGTTCGATGCCTACTTACACTACCTACAACACTCGTAGAATCAGAAATAATCAAAATTGCATTGTAATGAATCTCTTCAGACAATTTACAAACTGATATCCCAAAACGATCAGTTTCTGATCCTGCATCAGTATCCCCATAGACTGGAGAAAATTTCATAATACCTTCTGTTCGTAGGGCAATCCTGTTCATCATTTGAACAGATTCCAGAGGATAATTTCCTGTTGAGGTTTCAGCGGAAAGCATCATGCAATCTGCTCCATCCATAACTGCATTGGCAACATCAGAGACCTCTGCTCTGGTTGGTCTTTTGTTTGTCTTCATTGATTCAAGCATCTGTGTCGCTACAATTACTGGTTTTCCTGCCATCCTACATTTGTAGATTATTTGTTTTTGAAGAATAGGAACTTCTTCTAAATCAAGTTCTACACCTAAATCACCTCTAGCAATCATAATCGCATCACTCTCCTCTAATATCTCATCAAAATTTAAAACTCCTTGTTTATTCTCAATTTTTGCAATTACCTTAGTATTGCTACCTTCAAGAATACTTTTTACTTCCTGTATATCTTTCCTGTTTCTAGTAAATGAGGCACAAACAAAATCAAAGTTTAATTTCTTTGCATACTCAATATCTTGTTTATCTTTCTCAGTTACAGCTGGGAAATTAAGGTTTATATCTGGAATATTAACAGTTTTATTTGGCTTCAATATGCCATCCTGCAAAACATTACAAATTACCATTTTATCTCTAATCTCTCTGACTTGAAGTTGAATATTTCCGTCATCAAGAAGGATTTTTGTTCCTACGATTACATCTCTATCAAGTGATGGATAGGTTATTTTTATTACATTTGGGTCAGAGATATCTTCCGAAGTTAATGTTACGGTATCTTTTATAACTACATCTTTTGATAAGCCTCTCACTCTTATTTTTGTTCCTTGTGTATCTAGTATAGTAGCAATTCTAGGTGAGATATTTCTTATTTGTTTTGATACTCTTTCAAGTTCATTGTAATCTGCAAATGAGGCATTAATTCTTGCTAGTAGCATTCCAGATTCGAACATTTTTCTAAGTAAAGAATCGTCCCATGATGAAGGACCAATAGTGGCGATAATTTTTGTTTTAGCGATATTGTTCATATGGGCAGTACTGTATTTCAGTATACAACATTCAAGTGGGTTTTGTAATTTATTCTAAAACATTGTATCCTTTTACATAATAATTATTGTGAGAAAATTATGAAAGAAGTAACAAAACTTACTTTGATTGGGATGCTTGTATATTATTTTTTTATGTCTCAATTTCAAGAGGCATTTCAACTTCCCTCTTCAGCAATGTATCTGTTTGTTGTTCTTCTAATTGGGGGAATTGTACTTGTACTGGTTTGTCCATTTCTTAATTTCCTTACAATTAAGTGTAATTTCATAACTTTCCTTCTAATGGGAACAATCCTTTTATCAGCGGCAACATATGTTATGAAGCTTTTTATGATAGATTTTACAATTAACGAATTTGTGTTTAGTGAAATGAAATTGGGAACAATCCAGATTAATGAATTTCTTGTTTCTCCCTTAATCTCAATTTGTGCTACTTCTTTTCTAACATCTTTTCTTGTGAGCATATACAAAGAGCTTGATAAGAGGTAAATAATTTATTTATACTGTATAATACTAACTTATGAATACTTCAAAGACATTATTAATAATTCAAATCATTGTTTCAGTTCTTTTAGCTGTTTCAGTATTGCTACAAAATAGAGCTGAAGGATTAGGGCAGATGTTCGGGGGTGGAGGCGAAATTTTTAGAACAAAAAGAGGCTTAGAAAAATTCTTATACTATTTTACTATTGCTTTAATTATTGTTCTTGTTATCCTCTCCCTTGTAATTTTAAAACTATCTTCTAAGTAGTTGTTCTTATGAAGAAGGCAAAAAAAGTTAAAGATTCCTTGAATGAGGGCTTGGTAATGAAGAGCGTTCTGGAGGAATTAAATGTGAAAGCCTCCCCTCCTCAGGAAAAGAAGAAGTTTGATTTACGGGATGTTATATGGAATTACCCTAGTTTTTTGATATCAATTTATAAGAAATTTATTCCATTAAGTTATATTGTTTTATTTGGGCTTTTAGTTTTTCTTTTTATTCTCACCATTAATTCTCATAGTTTCGCCAATTTACTTAGAACAGATGATAGTAAAGATACTTTTGTCGAAGGCGCTGTAGGAGGGGTAAACACACTAAATCCCCTTTTTGTAACTAACAGCTACATTGAGAGATCTCTTGAGAGCCTAATTTTTGAAAAGTTTGTAAATATTGATTCTGATGGTCAACCATATTCAGGGATAGCCAAAGATTGGGAAGTAAAAGAGAATGGTTTAGTATATATCTTTACAATTGATAAGGGGCATTTTTGGCATGATGGTACAGAGGTTACCATTGATGATGTTATTTTTACCTTTAATAGTGCCATTGAATTGTCAAAAGAGGCAGGCTTCGACTCAGTAGGTCTTGCTTTCGTGGGAATGGAGGTAAACAAAATTGATGATAATACTCTTCAACTTAAAATTAACGAAGCCAACCCAGTTTTCTTTAGAGCAATTTCCATCTATATCCTTCCAGAGAAGCACCTAAGGGATATTGATATTAATAAAATTGCTTTTGCACCCTTTTCCAAAGCTCCAGTGGGGAGTGGAAAGTATAGCTTTGTAAAAATGGACTTATCTTCTGTATATTTGGTTGATAATGTATATGATAGGTATGAACCAAATATTAAAAATATTGTTTTTAGATTATACCCAGATGATAAATCTCTTGAGATGGCTTTTAGAGTTGGGAGATTAGATAGTTTGGGTTCTTGGGACAAATCCCTATCAAATTATGTTAATGAATACACCAATTTTGTAAGTTATGAGGTTGTAATCCCAGATAGAGAGAAATTAATCTTTATTAATACTCGAAAAGAGTCTTTGAAGGATAAGAATATTCGTATATCTTTGAATTTGTTACTAAACAAAGAAAAATTATTAAATGAATGCAATGTAGGAGGTCAAGTATTAAAAGGTCCTTATCCCTCTTCTTCTTGGGCATTTAATAAGGATATTGATTTTCATGACTATAATCCATCTAGAGCAAAAGAAATATTAAATTCTCTCGGTTATTCAATAAATCCAAAGTCAGGTTATTTTGAAAATGCTCAAGGTGAGGTGTTAACATTTACTTTGTCGTATCTTTCAAATCCGTCAAATAATAGATTAGTTAAATTATTAGAAAATTATTATAAAGAAGAAGGAGTTTATATTAAGCTTGAGGGTCTTGACTATGAGAAAATAACTCAGGAATTAATAGCAACAAGAAATTTTGAGCTGCTTCTTTATGAAATTGAAACAAGTACTGATCCTGACCAATATAATTTGTGGCATTCCCTAAAAGTTAATTACCCAGATTTGAATCTTTCAGGATACGAATATGAAAGAGTGGATATTTTACTTGAAGAAGGCAGGCAGAGTTTAGACAGAGCTGTTCGAAAACAAAAGTATCTCCAATTCCAAAGATACTTGGTAGCAGATTCTCCAGCAATATTCTTGTACAATCCGCTATTTGAATACTTTGTAAGAAAAGACTTGGTTGGTATTGATTTTAATGGTATTTCTCACTCCTACGAAAGATTTCATAATATTGAAGAGTGGTTTTGGAAATAATCTTAATCAATGCCAGGGGGGGGACTTGAACCCCCACCCTATTGCTAGGACTACGTTCTGAACGTAGCGTGTCTGCCATTTCACCACCCTGGCGCATCATTTACTTGGATTTCTTCTCTTCTTTACTATCTTCTGACTCTTTACCTTTTTCATTATCAGGGTCATGGCTTTTAAAGTTTTCTAAAAAATCAACTTTTGAAATGACCTTCTTCTCCTTTACTGACTCATCAGTTTTTTTCTCTTCTTTTAATACAGATGGATTCTCAATATTTACAGTCTTATCTTTCAATTTCTCTAATAAAGTAAGTGATTTTTCATTTTCCGAAGTCGGTTTTACAAATTTTTTCTCTACTTCTTTTACTACCCGATTTTCTTCTTTCTTTTTTGACACGGAGAATAAGAGAATACCTAGTAGGAGGCCAATAAGGAAAAGAGCAATAGAAAGGACAAGCAAATCAATATGATTTGTAGTTAATTGATTGAAATCCTCTCTAGTAAAATCTTTGAAGGCAAAATGTATTGGATTGGTCGTTTCTGTATTACTGTCATCAATTTTTCTTTCAGACACATCTAGAATTAAAGGCTCTGCTAGTTCGCTAGAATATCCATATTTTTTTGTAAATGCACTAAATGTATACAAGCCTTGCGGAATTTCTTCTGTTAAAGTTAAAGTCCAAAGCCCATCCTGGTCAACTTCTGCTTGTTTAACAATCATTTTGTTGTTTGAATTTAGAATCAAAGTAATCTCAGAACCAGCCAAGGCTCTTCCAGTAAAATTAATTCCATCATTGTTAATAATTGGTGTATTAAGGACTGGTGGTCTAGGGGTAATGATTAAATTCTTTGTCAAGGTTTGAGACACATCATATTGGTCTAAAAACCTAAAAGTCAAAGAGTGGTCTCCAATACTTAATGCTGGGAGAGTAAAGGGACTTTCAATTTTGATAAACTCTTTCTCATCTAAGCTTAATTCTACACCGCTCTTCTCTTTGGAAGGATCAGAAAAATTAATAATCAGACTTGGGTTATCTGTAATTTCAGGGATTTCTAAATCGAGCATGTCTTCTAGTGAACTCTTGGTTTTCTCGTTTCCATCTTGTGCAAAGGTGTTAAAAGGCAAAAAGAAAGCAAAACAGAGAAGAAGTAGCAGAGTAATTTTCTTTAATTTCATTTTAGGCAGGTAAAAAATTAAATATTTTAAATTCTATCAATAAAAAGAATTCCCTCTAAATGATCTTTCTCATGTTGGACTGTAATTGCATTTAAATCTGAGAACTTCTTCATATGTTTTTTCCCATATAAGTCCTGATATGTAACCTTAATCTTCTTGTATCTAAGCACTTTTTCTTCTCTATCGGGAACACTTAGGCATGATTCTTCAATACTTGTCTTTGTAAAACCCAAGGGCTCAACAATTGGATTAACAAAAATTTCCCATCTGTCAGTATCATAATTTAGTAAATAAAAAATATCTTTATTTACTCCAACTTGTGGTGCTGCAATACCTCCAGCTGGTTCATCACTTTTTTTTGCTGTCTCGAGTAAATCCTTGGAGAAATCTATTAATTCTTTTCTACCAAATTCATCTTTCTCAACAGGAGAGCTTTTTGTCCTTAGTATTTTCTCTTCTTCCTTGTTATATATTGTAAGTATTTTTAGTTCTTTTGCCATTGGTCAAGTATACCATAATTACTACTTATCTGGCCTTTAAAGTTAGGAAACAATTGTCTATTCTTCCTCATTGTAATCCTCATCTTCTTCTTCTGAAGAGTCATTCTTTTTAGGAAGTATGAGTGAAACTAAAACAAATACTAGAAGAATTAGTGGGAAACAAATTATTGTTAGAATAAAGTAATTCATTGTAAATGATTAAAAATTATTAAAGGAACTAATCATTTTTTCTGTTAGGGAAAAACAGCACCCACAGTAATTTTGTTTGTAAAAACCAGAATGTTTCTCGTTTAAGGAAGAATCTATTTCTACGAAGTTTAAATTATATTTTTTATTTAACATGTTTACTACCTGCATTATTCTCTCTTTCTCTTGATAATGGCTTGTTAAAAGGGTTGTTGTTAGATTATTGATATTTTCTTTTTTAGCATACTCAAACAAATAGTTTATTCTTAATTCCCAACATTTATCACATCTGTTTACATCTTTGTTTGACAATATCTTTTTCATGTACTCTTTAGGAGAGTAATTTGGTATGACAATTTTAATGTTCCAATGTTTCTTTAAATCTGGAAGAATCTTTTTGACAGCATTTAATCTTTCTAGATACTCCGCTCTTGGGTGTATGTTTGGATTGTAAAAAAGTGAAATTATCTCTGAATCATTGTTAATATATTCCCCTTTATTAAGATAGTTTAAAGCATTAAGTAAACAATCTGCACAGCATGTGTGAATTAAAATTTTGTCCATCATATGTTTTTGATTATACAGTATTTTAAAAGAATACTCTTATTTTCTATTTGTCCTTATTTAGTAAAGGTTTTATTTATTTACAAATTACTACTTGTATTTCCTAAAATATGGTATAATTCAAGTAGCTATAGAAGCTTTCTTTTTTGGAATA
>JAMNZA010000131.1 GCA_023622545.1 Methanobacteriota archaeon
AAGCAATGGAAAACCTACTTTTCTTAATATTGGCAGAGACTATCCAGATCGAAATCGTTTCACTGTTGTTATATGGGGACGATGTCGTCCTAATTTCTCATCATCTCCAGAAATCTACTATAATGGAAAGACAATTTATGTAACGGGACTAATTACAGAATATGATGGAGTTGCACAGATTGAAGTTTGCTATCCTTATCAGATCCAGAAATAATAGTCTTCTTAGAATAAAATATAAATGGCATAATAGAATGATAAATATTATGTAGGGGATAAAAATGAAAAATAAAAAATTTTGTATAAAATGTGGAGAGGAAATTCCAAAAGATTCAATATTTTGTTCAAAATGTGGTACAAAGGCTCCGGAAATAAAAGAAGAGATACAAAATTCATCTCCTTCAATAACACTGCAAAATAAATCTAAGATAGGAGTCGCATTGATTATAACTATTTTAGTTGGTATTGCTGGAGCATATTTCCTTTTAATGCCTCATTATGAATGGGATAAATATAATGAACTTATTGATAAGGGTAACTTCGAGATAGACGAAGGCAATAGGATAAGGGAAGAGTATGTCGACAAATTAGATGAATGGAATAATAAATGGGATAAAATCTATTGGGAAACTGGCAGTGCTTATGTTCAGGAAAATAACTTGAAAATATTGAATGATTATGATAACGCCATTGATAATTTAAATCCTTTATTAGTTGAGTCTAGCAGGCATTATGGAAATGCAGAAATTTATTATAAAGAAATTAAAACTTTAAATCTGCCTGATTGGACTTATGAGTATATTGATTTGAGGATACAATCTCTACAAAAAAGAAAACAAGCTTTGTCTAAAGAAATCGAAGTTGATAGTAAAAGAAAAATTGGTAGAGATTTTGTAATAGCGTATGTCGATGGGCAGATTGACGGACTTAAATTCTCAGAGGAGATGAACAAAGGATTAATTAATATAAATTTGTATAACTTTGATAAAGCTCAAACCAACATTAAAAATTCTCAAAAATATCTTAGCTCTTGGATATATGACTGGAACAATGCATATAAGAAAATACCCATTAATTCCCTGAAATCTAACATTACCACTCTTCAATGCCTTGATAGCTCTATGGATTATATGAGTAGGGGATTGGATGCATTCAATAATATGAACTATAGTGTGGCTACTAACTATTTCGAGCAAGGAACTAGTAAAATGAGTTTATGCACAAATACTGTCAGATCTCCTGAAGATATAGTTCTTGACCTTTCACTCTGGATTGAGAAAAATATTGAGCCACTCCAAAACCAAGCAGATAAACTTTACGAAGAGTCCACAAAATTAGAGGAACAGTCCGATAAAATTTGGGAGCAGAATCATACAAAATAGAGATATACTTATTTAATCAAAGAGAGAATATTTTCTTTTTAATTTTTTTATAATACTTGATATTCTCCCCCTTGGGTAATCCGACCCTAATTTTACATCAGAATTCAAATGTTTAAAATAAAACATAAATGTATAATTACTTCGCATAATAGACGTTATGCGAAATTGTTCGATTAGGGCAGTTTAATTAGAAAAGTATTTTAATTAAGAGTAATAATTGAATTTGGAGATTCAAATGGCCGCCTTGTTTGAAAACTATCTAAGCTATTGCAACTATAAGAAATCTTCTCTTGAATCAGGATTCTTAGATCTTACAAAAGAGAAGTTTATCCAACCTACTACACTCCTACCGCTGATAATGTTTTTAAAAAAACAAAAATCAAAAATTGAATTAAAACTGCCTTCAGACAGTGTAGTCTCTGCATACATAAAAATTGTTACAGATTCTTCCAGCTATTTCTATTCTGATGGAAAATCATACCTGCCCATAATTTCACTACCCAAAGAAAAGGAAAAATCTTTGGATATTCTTGACAGAATGTATGGATTTACTGATGAAGGTAAGAATTATGGCGGCGAGAATACTTTCAAGTATCTTGTGGGTGAAATGGTAGATAATATCTATCAGCATTCAGAGTTTAACAATGCAATGGTAATGGCCCAGAAATATCCAAAGAAAAAATATGCAGACATATGTTTCATTGACGACGGCATTTCTATTAACGGTAGTTTCAAAAAGAAGGGCATACTTTTGGAAGAAGATTATATTGCGATAGAAGAAGCGATAAATGGATTATCTACCAAGGATAAGGATCGTGGAACTGGCCTCAATACAAACTTTAGGATCTTCACAGAAGGCCTAAACGGGGAAATACTTATAATCTCTGGCAGGGGCGGAGTATTATATGGGAGGCATGGCCACACCCCTTATATTTTAAAACAGGAAAATATATTAGATGGAACGTTGATAAACATTAGGATGCCTTACCCATCAAAGGTGAATATGTATGAGTACATCAGATAAAATTATCATGATAAGTGAAAGGGTATCAAAAGACCTGGCATTGAGGGACATAGCAGACGCGCTATTTGATGACATTGAATCCTTAAAAAAAAGTGAGATAGTTATAGATTTCTCAGGAGTTACCTCAATCACAAGATCATTTGCTCATCAGTATTCCCTGAGAAAGAAATCCTCAAAGAAGAACATTTCTGAAATAAACATGCCCTCAAATATCCGAAAAATGTTTGATATTGTAGAGAACAAATACGAAAAGACAAAGCTGATTGAAATCGGCTCAGTTAAACCTATAGTAGTTTAACTCATTTTAACAAGCTATTTATAAATAATCTAAAATATTTTTAACAAGACATTTATAAATAGCTAGTCCATGTGAACATATTATCGAAAATCATTTTAAGTCTGGATGATAAACAGTATTATGATGAGAAGGGATTCCATAAGGCATAAACGAATTAGCGGAATTAAAATTTCCAGTTCAAGAAGGATATTCGGAATTGTCAATTTATTTCAAATAAGGACTAAATCCTCAGCAGCTCCTAATATGTCTAAAAAAGCTAAGTTATGTGAATTAGTTTCTGAACCCAAGGTGGATAGAATTGTAAGGCCCGAAGTTAGAGAAGCTTATATCAAGAACTTTGAAGAAAGAAAGGATTTATTCAAGAAACTAGCCAAATACTAATTATAATCATTATTATATTCAACTTTACTCTTCTTAAATTCATTTTTATCATCAAAAGGAAACAGGCCAAGCACTATTTCTCTTTGCCTAAAGATTGTCCCAGAGGTCATCTTCTTCATTGTCCATATTTCTTTTAATTCAGGATCCATGGCAAAGATATTGTTTGATCTTAACGCATCGATCATTATGTCCTCTAGCTTATTTATCCGCACTTCTAGCTTGTGCAGCTTTTTATCAAAAATTTCCTCACCTTGCAAGCCCCTCACCTAGCCAACAATATAATGCATTTGTATATATAAAATTTTATGGACTAATCTTAACTATTCTAGTCCGGCAATAGACACTTATTTTTCAAATTGAACATTAATTTTAAATCTAAATAGTGAAATAAAGTCATTATGAACGTTAAATTAAAAAATAAGCCCCATTTTAGTTTCGGACTCTTAATCTACGGGTCAGGGGTTCGAATCCCTTACTGCCCGCCAATAAATTTTCTGGCGGCTATTTTAATTTAGCATAAGTTTAAATATTTGTATTTTTTATTTTTAACAATTATAACGGTGATTTATTATGAAGAAATCAATAATACTAGTTGGAGTGATTCTGATATAATTTGTCCTTGTGATAAGTGTAAGTGCAAACTATACTCAGACAATATCAAAAAATCAGTGTGAGGGAAATCCGTTTCATGCATACGATACTGTATTTGAGTTCTCCCAAACTCCAAGGCCTAGTGGAGACGGTACTTTGACTGTTAGTGTAATGGGGGATTATAATTGGGAAGGTGCTGAAGATATTGATGTAATAGTCGAAGGCACATCTTTAGGCAAGTGGCTTCCTGGATGGCAATGCAGCTCTGGATTACTCACAAAAACATATACTGTTACTAATAATCAGTTGGTTCAATGGTCCGCCGATGGTAAAATAGAAGTTACATTAGTACAAGGCTGGGATGTAAATTGTCAAGCAGTTTGTAGCAATAACGTCAATATAGTAACACTAGATTACCCAACAACTAGTTCCTCACTCCCAATGCAGCAGTTCTTGAAGATTCTTGGATTTGGCAACAAAGAATAAATTTATTTTTATTTCTATTCTTTTCTTATATTGATTTATTTTAGGCAAATGTTTAAATAACAGTAAATATTATTTTTAAATAACTCTAATGGTGATTTATTATGAAAAAGATAATAGCTATTTTGATAAGTTTGTTATTTATTGGAAGTACTTTTGGAATATTATCTGTCTTTGGGGAAGCGACCAATCATTTATATCCATGTGATTCATGCGCCGATGGTAATAATCCGTGTCAATGCGACGGATCCCCATATGGGATTAGTATGACAACAGTTAGGGTTGGACAAACATTTACCATTACCCATAACAAACAAGAGACATATTGGCAGTGGATAAAAGTCGATGATTCTACACGCTCAGAGATATGGTATAATGAAGTCAGTGTGAATGGACTTCCAGTTAATTTGGGTCTTGTAGAACTAATAGACTTTAGAGCATATTATACTGATGGGTCATCATATGATTACAAAGAAGCGTTCAAAAAAGGAAATCTTGATCACACAGTATACACATTTAGGGCAGTTCGTCCAGGTACAGTGTATTTCACATTCAAATGCAATTCTCTAGTTCCGGACTGTTGTTGCAGTAATGAGGTAGTTCCAGTCAGAATACTCCCAAATCTTCCAATGGATTGGATACTGAAGAAGTTTGGGCTCGGCAGATTCAAAGAATAAATTTATTTTTTAATTACTTTTTTACATTTCAAATTTTTGATAAGCAGGATTAATCTATACCAAATAAGTTTGAGGAAAACAATAGCTATTCAAAGTCTTATTATGAGATATTTAGAAGCAGTTCTAGTTTCTAAAAACACAATGTCTATGAATTAATAACAGTGATAGTGTCCTTCTTGAAAATATTGATTTTTCGATTATTCTTTTCCCAAATATCTAAAGGGATTGCATACTGCTTTTCAATCTTTTCCCTGTACAAGCTGTTGTATGTGCAGAATGGAATAACTTTTCCACCCGGAACTGCATAATGTATTGCACATCTTTTTAATCTCTCAACATCAAAGTTATATGCATCCTGGAAATGCATGCACCCTATCAATAGAGATCGATAGCTGAATTTTGTTAGGGCTTGGAGATTACCTTTTCTGAATATGTCCCATATTAATTTCTTAATATCAAGATGCTCCGATCTTCTTTCAATTGTACGGGGCAATCCTTTTGCTATCTCTGCAATTACCTTGGCTTTAGTTATCTTTCCTCCATTGTTCTCTAATTTTTTTGTCAGATCATCCATAAACCCAAAAAAATCATCAAAATTAATCAATTGTGTAATTGGGGTCAATTCTCCACTATCCTCAATAATAACATAAGTTGCAACACCACAATGTTCATGGCATGAAAACTTTACTTGTGGGGTCTTTCTCCATGCTTCAACAAAATTTGAAAAGGAAGAGACACTAGTTACCGGATAGAAATCTTTGGCAAGGATTTCACCGTTAGTTTGCTCCTCAACTATCTTGATAAAATCAGGTATCGTGATTCGCATCTTTTCAAGTTCTTCTTTATTTACTCGCCCAGAAAAAGAAATAGGCTGGAAGTTTATCCCACGGACAATATCAATATTCTTAGCACCAAAGTATATTATATCGCCAGCCTGGTCATCATTTATGCCTTTGACTAATGTTGGCACCAAGACAATATTTGGGAAGTCAGCTTTTCTAAAATTATTCAATGCTTGGAGTTTTATTGGAAGTGTATTGAATCCTCTGGCTGCGATATATGGTTTTTCATTTATTCCATCAAACTGCAAGTATACAATGTCCATACCATTCTTTATTAGTTCTTTACAGAAATCAAGATCCTTTGCAATACGAACTCCATTAGTTGCAACTAGGACAATTATAAATCCTAATTCTTTAGCCTTTTGAATAATTTGAGGAAGGTCGTCCCTTACAGTCGGCTCTCCGCCTGCAAATTGTACAGCTAGGCACGGCATCGGTTTTTCCTCCCTAACAGATTTCATCATTATAATTAATTCTTCCATGGAGGGCTCAAGAACGTAACCAGTTGCCTCTGCATTGGCAAAACATATAGGGCACTTAATATTGCATCTATTTGTGACATCTATATTACATAGGACAGTTGGAGTAAGATGGCCTGAACAGAGTCCGCAATCGTTGGGGCACCCCTCTCTTGATTCTGTGTGTGGATTTTGAAGTTTAGACCCATCAATATGGAATCTTTTTGCCTTATTGAACATCTCATAATCTGACCAATAAATATCTTCAAAATTTCCGTGATTTGAGCATGTCTTAGTAATAAGAACTTTGCCATCGTTTTCAACAATATCTGCATCAATAACATTTAAACAAACAGGACATATTGATTTAGTTTTGTCGATTAATTCTGGCATGTAACCTCCATATCAGATGCTCATTATACTCACTTAAGAATAGTATTTGTTTTATTTATACTTTTCCTAGAAAATATTTAAAAATCCCAATATGGTAAAGCTAATATGAAAGGGGAAACGACCAGCGAAGAGAGGGTAGATAAAGGCGTAAAGGTCACCTTTAATGGCCTTATCGTAAATATCATCTTGACTATTTTTAAGTTTCTCGCTGGTATTTTGGGTCAAAGTGCTGCTATGATAGCAGATGCAGTCCACTCTGTTTCAGATACAGCTTCTGACATTGTCGTGTTGCTCGGTTTTAGATATGTAAAGAAACCAATTGATGATTCGCATAACTATGGTCATGGAAAGATTGAAACACTTTCGACATCTATTGTTGGGGCAATGCTAATTGTTGTCGCCTTACTAATTGTTTCTTCAGGGATTGAGCAATTATTGCGTTCCTTGAGGGGAGAAATAATCCCGAAACCCGCACTAATTGCACTATTTGCAGCTCTGCTTTCCATAGTGTCCAAAGAGTTTTTGTACCAGTACACAGTGAAAGTGGGTAAGAAAATAAATAGTTCATTAATAATTGCAAACGCTTGGCACCATAGATCCGATGCATTTTCCTCAATAGGTACAATGATTGGTATTGGCGGAGCTATCTTTTTAGGTGAAAAATGGAGAATTTTGGACCCAATCGCTGCGATATTTGTCAGTATATTGATCCTTAAAGTTGCAATAGATATATTAAAAGATAGCATAAGTGAGTTGATTGAAACTTCAGTGGACGATGAACTCAAAAAAGAGATTTATGATACCGTTTCTAAAGTGGAAGGTGTAAAAGATTATCACAAACTAAGGATCAGGCGTGTTGGGAACTACTATTCTATGAGCCTGCATATCCTTGTTGATAAATCCATGACGATCGCTGAGGCCCATAAGATCTCTTATAATGTTGAGGAAGAGATAAGAAGTTTACTTGGGCCCGAATCTATTGTTACAATACACCTTGAGCCTTATGAGTAAATAGATAAAAAATAAAAAATATTTGTCTTTATTTTTCATTAGGATTTTATAAGTTGAAACCTGTAATTTTATAGGTAAACTTGTATCCATGTTCATTTGTCTTTGATTCAAATTTCTTTCTTATAGCTCCATAGTCAAATTTGTACTCGTATTTCTTCCCAAAAAGGTTTGATTGTTCTTCTATCGTGCCACTCCTCGTCCCTGAAAATGTGTTATAGGTTTCTTTCTTGAAGCCAAATCCTGGGCTCATGTCATCGCTCCCTGTAGACACCCCCGCACCAGATTCTTTTAGCATTTCAGTGAATCTGACTTCCTTGTTCTGTTCATCTACCCTAAATTTGGCTGAATATATCAATTTCTGTTTAGTAAGAAATGCTTTCCTCTCAGCTAATTGTACCTCAAATTCATAAACACCTTTTTTTTCATTGATCTTTGCGGGTATTCCAGAAACAACGTTCTTTAGTTCTTCCGTAATTGACATAATTTACCTCCCTTTAACAATTATACTCTATTTTCATAATTTATATACTATTTGCTTATCTACCCCCCCCTTTTTCAATTGGAGTTTCCAAACCGGTTACCAAATTGGGGGTATATTATTTATTTTGTTTTATCCTTTCTAGATCTCTGCATACCCTGTGATAGTTAGTCTTTGTCAATACTGCTATTTCATTTGGATATAAAAAACCTTCATGCCTGTTCACCAATTCAATTATCTTTGTATTCATATATTCACCATAACAAGAGTAGATTTTTTGATGGGAATATATCGTTTCATAAAGGGCAAAATAGTATTTTTATATTACGAAGGGCGCTAAATTATTATTATTAATTTGGATTAATTGGTATACTTTGAATATTTTATTAATAAATGATATGAATTGTTTAATTCTATGGATAAAAGACTAGAAAGTCTAATTTACGAGCTAAGTTCTTATCCACTATTGACTAACAATAATGTTTTATTTATTGCTAACCAATAACTTTATATATTAGTATCAATATAGTTAATCTTGTCAATCAACATTGACAAAAACCTATCCGATAGTAGGGATCTTGGAGCAGATTCCCTGCGTATAAAACTCCAATTACGATGATGGGGGAGAAATCCCCCTGAGTAT
>JAMNZA010000026.1 GCA_023622545.1 Methanobacteriota archaeon
ATGAATATGAGGTATCTAATATCGTGTTCCTTCTCTTCAATGTATAGTGAATGCATCAGTATATCTATCTTCTTAAGATCCTTTTTCGGGAGGTAATAATAATTTGTTGATGTCAATAATTCTATCCCATATTGCCCATATGCAGAAAAAGCGGTCTTTACAGCGTCAATATTTTCTTTAGCCGAGAATATTATTTCATTTTCTCTCTTGTAATATATTATCGCACTTGTCGGAATTCTGTCATCTATACTTGATTCGTATTTCAGCGCCTCTTCAAGGAATTCTTTTAATTCACACCACACCTGCTCATTTATTTCAAATGTGTTTTTATTCTTATTAACAAGGCTTCTTTTTCTTGCTTCGACTAGTTTTGAATATATTGCTGTTTTTTTATACCCTGTCTTTTTTGAAATTTCTGGGATTGTAACAGGTTTTAGCATCTCCTGAAGTATACTGATACCTGAACCTGACAGAATGTGTGGCAAATTCGGGGTCTTACTCAACAATTGCAGAAGCAGGGACACGTGCACTAGTCTTTTTGGCTCGATGTTCCCATTTGAGAGGGTGATATAACCTTTATCCGAGAGATTTTTGACGTAGACGTATATCTGTTTCTCGCTCTTATTTAGGGCCAAAGCTATTGATCTTAAGCTTCTGTTGCCTTTTGCAATTTGTTCAAGTAATAGTAACTCCCCTTTTGAAAGCTCCATCATTCCGTCAAAGTTAGAAAAGTATTTAAATGTTTCTAATTTTAGCGGAAAATATTAATACTTTGAGCTAGAAAAAATATAGTATACAAAGATAGAAATAATAAAAGAAAATAAAATATTATTATTTAGTTTCTGGTGCAGGTTCTGCCGCATGTCCTTGTCTGTCTTTGCTCAGTGTTATTGTTTGGGCATGTACCTGTACAGTTTGACTGATCGCAATCGCCGTCACAGTTCCCATCGCACGTACCGTTTCCTTGGCAGTTAGCTGCGTTTGGACAAGTTGTAGTGTCCTGGCCCCTGTATGAAAGGACTGCGCCGATGCTTACCATCGCAATCATGAAGATGACTGCAATGCCTATTAAGAATCTTTTATTCATAATAATCGCCTTATTATCAAGTATAGTCGGCCCATATATAAGGGATTTCCGAGATTATTCCCATTTAGTTCCCAAATTCATACCAATTGATGTTTATCTCGTAAGCATTCTACCTATGTTGAAAGCCCTTTCTAGAATAATCTTTTTTTCAAGAATCGCTCCCTTCTCCCCGACACCCGGCGCAAGTAATACATCTGTTAGATTCATCTCTAAATACCCTAGGCTTTTCTCAAATATCTCAACAGTTGCAAGTGAAGCCCTCTCATCCTCTTCCTCAAACGGTATCACTACAGCAACAGCTTTTCCCTTTATCTTCTCCCTGTTCTCTGGGCAGTTAAAATAGACAAGCCTATCGATGAACCCCTTCATTAATGCCGTGGGGCCATACCAGTATACAGGCGTTCCAAAAATTAAGACATCAGAATCTATTATTTTTTCATAGAAGCCGTTCATGTCATCTCTTTTTGGACATTCCATATCCTTCCAGCAGACATGACAGCCGTCACATTCTGTGATTTTGAAATCATTCAAGAAGATGGAATCTGTATCGGCACCTTCACTTTTTGCACCCTCCAAGAGCTTATCGATTAGTATGTGGGTGTTCCCGTTTCTTCTGGGGCTTCCAATAATAGCTAGGATCTTTACCATAAATAGAATAGTCTAATTGAGTTCTTTATTCTTTCTGTATGAATAGATTGTCTTTGCATCAGTTAATATAGTTTAAAAAGGAATTAAGCTACTTTAAGTTGGATCTACAGTAGGCAAAAGTTTAAATATTTATCACGAGTGTTTTAAGTAACTATAAGGGTGATTAATTATGAAGAAAATATTTGCTATGTTAATATCCTTGCTTTTTGTAGCGAGCGTATTTGGTGTTGCTTCAACGATGGCATTTGAATTTGATGTATGTGCAGTAACTTCAGTTAGTGAAAATACAGTCAGAGTTGGTGATATTTTTACATTTACTGCCCAGACAGATGCAATTCCCACTATAACAGGAACTGGAAAAATTGAAATAGTTTCTGGACCGACTCATGTAACAGGTATTGTATATACTACAACTTACAGAGCTATAAGTCCAGGAAAAGTAACAATTAAAGCGGGCGACATATCCTGTTTGCAAGATGTTACTATTTTTCCAAGATCGCTCCCGATGGACAAGTTCATGAAAATCTTCGGATTTGGGAAGAAAGATTAAGTTCATTTTTTTATTAATTTTCTTATATTTTATTAAAACGAAAAGATTAGATAATTTATCGGATATACCTAGACGCAAAGTAGAGGCCGATTACACTGCCAATGACTGCCCCTAGCAAATGGCTTCTAAAAACTCCACCTATTGTGTATCCTAAAAATGTCCCTATAGCCACAACTAAATAATCAACAATCTGATTTGAATCATATCTTCTTGCCATTGTTTCACCAATACTAGATTAGAAGGGCAGGTATTTAATATTATGCCGGAGACATTTTAGTAAGTTTTATATGCTCTAATCTTTTTCGTTCTCACAGCTAAGAAGATCTGATAAGATGCAAATTGATTTTTCTAAGATAAAAAACATAGACAGAAAGACTGCTATCGCACTTGCCGTGACACTATTCTTCTGGGCATCCGCGTTTGCAGGGATTAGAGCAGGATTAAGAGATTATGAGCCCGGACACCTTGCACTTTTGAGATTTTTAGTGGCTTCTGTATTACTGTTTTTCTATGGCGCTTACAAGAAGGTTAAACTCCCGAAAAAGCAGGACATCCCGATGATCCTATTGATTGGATTTCTTTCTATAACTGTGTACCATGCGCTGCTTTCATACGGAGAGGTCACAGTCACTGCAGGTGCTGCAAGCCTCTTGATAGCATCAGGACCAATATTCACCGCACTCCTAGCAACTGCCATTCTCGATGAAAGGCTCAAAGCGCTAGGTTGGATGGGGATTTTTATAAGCTTCTTCGGTGTGGGGCTAATAGCTATGGGGGAAGGGGAAGGCATCTCATTTGACCCGATGGCAACACTTATCCTTATAGCAGCATTTGCCACAAGCCTCTCATTTGTCCTCCAAAAACCCTACTTGAATCGCTACAAATATGTGGACTTCACGGCATACACTATATGGGGAGGAACATTATTCCTGCTTGTTTTCTTACCTGGGTTTGTCAATGACATTAGAACAGCTTCAATTGCCTCTACCCTTTCTATAGTCTATCTTGGGATATTCCCTGCCGGGATAGCTTATCTCTTGTGGACATACGTACTTTCTAAAATGCCTGCTTCAATACTCTCAAGCTTTCTAGCAGTCTGCCCGTTTTTATCAATCATCATTGCGTGGTTCTGGCTGGGCGAGATCCCAAGTTCAATCTCACTCATAGGGGGGCTATTTGCAATACTCGGTGTAGTAATAGTCAATGCAAAAGGGAAATAGAGTTATCCAAGTCACTCTAGAAGTTCATAAAGCTCTTTTTCAGATAGCTCATCAATTTTCCTATCTTCTATATCGAATATTCTTTCCATTATCTCATAATTGCGAACATCCACCATTTCGTGATTCATTTAGTTCCCTCTTCTAAATCTTCAAAAGTAATCTTAATATACTTATTCCCTAGAGTATTAAAAAGTATGTTTAATTGAGTAACATGTATAAATTCCTTATAATTATTGAAAAAACAGATAAAATTATTCAGCTTATGCTCCTGAATTACCGGGATGCGTGGCAACTGGAAAAACAGTCGAAGAAGTAGAAAATAATATGTACGATGCTATTGAAATGCATTTAGATGGTTTAAAGGAAGATAATTCTCCAATTCCACCACATAGTGCTTTGGCAGAGTATGTTGTTATAAAAGATTAATTCAGATAATTTTTTAATCGCCCAAGTTATTTTAAATTCATGAGACGATACAGGATAGAGCTGGTAAACGACTTCATAAAAAGATAGTCTAACTATAAATTTCTAATTGGAATGACAAAGCATCCAGTATCTTCTTTTTTAGTGAATCCTCTTCAATTTTTCCGATCTCTTTGATTAGCCTACTTTTATCTAGGGTTCTAATCTGATAGCATAAAATGATGGAATCTCTTTCATGTTTGCAAATCCTTTTTTTAGCATTACTTCATTAGGGTAAATTTTTCTATCAGTTTTTTTAGATGTGATTGGCAGTACATTTACAACAGGTAAGAGCTTATTTATTTCTTCTGAGCTAATTACAAGGACAGGACGTGTATTACCCTGCTCATACCCCTTAACAGGGTCTAGATTTGCAAGGAAAATTCGCCACCTATAATCCATTCTAGTCCCAATCCTCTAGATCCACATTTTCAAAATCTTTCTCGATTTCATTAAGATCTTCTAAGAATAGTTTATCATTCATGGCTTTTTTAAGTTCGTCTATTTTTTTCTTATTGTCCTCTAATCCAATGATCACAATAGCCTCAACAGAGTCATTCTCATTAACATAATCAGGTATTTTTATCTTAACTTCGTGATTTTTTGGAACTTTTAGAGTTTGACGTATTGTTTCCATTAAATCAAAATACCATTTTAGTTTTAAATATCTATTGCTTTTTAATAATTAGTGTATCAGATAATTTTTTAATCGTCTAAGCTATTTTAGATTTATGAGACGCTACAGGATAAAGCAGGTCGACGCCTTCACAGACAGGCCTTTTGGTGGAAACCCTGCGGGCGTTGTTATTGATTCATCAGAGCTTACTGAAAAAGAGATGCTATCAATAGCAAACGAGATGAATCTTTCTGAGACTGCTTTCGTTTTGCCTAGCGATACAGCAGATTTTAGGATAAGATGGTTCACCCCTAAGAAAGAAGTCCTTTTCTGCGGACATGCAACTGTTGCAACCCTACACGTCCTTGCCCAGGAGGGAAAGTTTGGGATGGGCTTAGACGGCAGCTATTCATTCAAGGTAGAGACAATGATTGGGGTTATCACAGTTGATGTGGATAAATCCCTTAATGATATTAAAATAATACTCCATTCTCCAAAGGTAACGCTGGCTAGGGAAAATATCGATAGTCACCTGTTCCTTGATGCCTTGAAGATAAGAGAGGATGAGATAAGCGGGGACCATCCGATAATGAGGGAGACAAATCTAGACTATCTATACGTCCCTATAGAATCTCTTGATGTTTTAAAGAACATAAACTACAATTATACAAAGCTTGAGAAGTTCTGCGAGAAGTATAACTTTACAGGTGTCTGTGTCTTCTCAACTGAAACTTTTGATAAGAATTCTTCCGTTCATTCAAGATTCTTTTCACCGACTTACGGTATAAGGGAAGACCCAGTCACAGGCTCTGCGCAAGGACCGCTTGGCGTGTACCTAATGATTAATGGGATAGTTGAGTTTAGCGGAAGTGAGGTAAATATAAGATCTGAGCAGGGGGACATAATGGGAAGGCCAGGAAGATTAGTAATAAATGTAACAAAGGATGACTACGGCGGCTTTAAGTCAAAGTTAATAAGCAGTGCAGTGACTGTCCTTGACGGCGAGATATATCTGCCTGAATAGCTCTATTCTATTACCCGGCCGAATATGTAGCAATCCTCGCCACACCACTGCTTTTCTAGCAAAAACTGCTCCTTGAACCCCATCTTGTCGTAGAAGCCGATGGCGTTATACCGTTTTAGGCTCCAGCACCAGATCTTCTTTACACCCTTCTTCTCGCACATGTCAATGGCGAATTCTATCAATGCTTTCCCAACACCCTTTTTAGATGTTATGAGGGCATCGATCTCGCATGACTCCTCAACTATAACGAGGGCTATAGTGCCAACGATTTCATTATCATCGATTGCGACAAAGTAGTTGCCACTTTCTATCAATGGCATTATCTTCTCAACTTCAGAAAAGGAATACTCCTCGGTGTCAAGACCTTTTAGGAGGACGGAAAGTTTTTCTGTATGGGCTTTTTTGGCCTTTACAATTTCCATAATGGTAGAATCCTTGACAGTAATCTTAAATGTTTTGGTTTGAGAAAGGGTTTAATAATTTCTAATAATTAGTTCTTTTATTTCTCCTCTCTTTTTAGGGTCGCAGTTAATGGATCTTTTGGCATTGACTCTTTCTATAAAAAAATCCTTGAATAGAATATCAAAAAAGTCGTCATTAGGATCTTCATTTTTAGGGTCAGAATTACTTAATATTAGATAAGCGCCTCTCTTGCCCAATTCCTTAAAGTAATTAGCAAGCCTGATCTGATCTTCTTCTCCGAAATCTTCCTTCGAATAACTTGTAAAGCTGGAAGTTGTTGTAAGAGGCCTGTAAGGAGGATCAAAGTACACCAAGCTATTTTTAATAATGTATTTAGAAGATTCTGAGAAATCCCCATATATTATTTCTGTATTCTGAAGTGCAGAATTTACTTTTTTCAGATTATTTTTATCACATATAGTGGGATTCTTGTATTTGCCACAAGGGACATTAAACTCTCCTTTTGAGTTTTGCCTGAATAGACCATTGAAGCAAGTCCTGTTAAGAAATATTAGATAAGAAGCTCTTTCAATCCATTTGTTATTATAATTAGAATAATCAAAATTTTGTATTTGTTTGTTGTATTTTTCACGGATATTATAATAATATTTTTTTCTACCGTCTTCGTCCTTTTGGAGATACTCCGATTCAATTTCTTGCAAGAGTAAAATTAGTTCCTTGTAATTATTTTGAATTGTCTTGTAGCCAACTACTAATTCACGATTAATATCAAATAAATAAGAGTTTTTGATTTCAAATTTACTTTTTAGGTAAAAGAAGAATGCACCGCCACCAACAAATGGCTCAACATATGTATCTATCTTTCCGCTGTTAGTAATCTTTTTAGGAAGTCTTGATGAGAGTTCAGGTATTAGCTGTGATTTACCTCCTGCCCACTTCAAAAATGGCTTTGCCAAAACAGTATTATCTTTAGATTTAAGGGGGTTTTTGAGATTATCATTCATCACTATTAAGAGTCTTCTGAGGTGGATTTAACCTTTTTTGTATAATATCAATATATTTTTGTTCTTTTTCTATTCCGATGGAATTTCGTCCCATCTTTTTGGCAACTACAGAAGTAGTCCCAGAGCCAATAAATGGATCCAGAACAGTCTCGCCTGGATTAGTGCATGCAAGTATTATTCTTCTTAACAACTCTTCAGGTTTTTGTGTTGGGTGTGGTCCTGCCCATTTCTCACATTTTGGAGTCAAAGGAATTGACCAAACATTTCTAGTCTGCTTTCCCTTAGGATTTATAGAATCTTCAATTTGATTCTTTGTGTTCTCATAATTAAATGTCCATTTCTTTGAGCTTCCATTTTTAGTTGCCCAGATCAAATGTTCTGTGCTTTCTGTGAAAAATCTGCAAGTAATATTGGGTTGAGCATTGGGTTTAAACCATACTATGCTATTGTTGATTTTAAGATCAGTCATATGTTGAATTATGAATCCAATCTGGTAAATGTTATGAAAAGAGCCACAAATCCATAAACTTCCGCCATGTTTTAGAACTCTCACACATTCATTAATCCAATCAATGTTGAATTTTAAGAATTTGTCCTTAGAAAAAATATCCCATTCTTCCTCCAAAGTAACGTGCTTACTGTATTTCCAGCCAAGACCTTTTTTCTTAGCTAGGCCGTATGGGGGGTCAGCGAAAACTAAATCTATTGATTCGTCAGGTATTTCCTTTAGTTCTTCTAGAGCGTCTCCATGGATAATATTATGTTTAGTTTTCATTTTCTATTCTTCTCTATCCATTCTTTCATTAGAGTATTTATCTTTGTGGACACTTTAATGTCATTTTTCTCACAGATCTTTTTGAATGTATCAAGAACCTCTTTATCGACAGTTATGTTCAAGGAAATCTTGGTCATTTAAACACCAATCTACATAAATATATATTAATCTACATTAATTAGCATTAAGAATTTATAAAAATATCTAAATTATGTAAACATGGTAGAATATATATTAAGACATTATACAAAAGAAGGGACAAATATATTAGTTTCTAAAGGAAATAAAAAAGAATCTAATTATGATTTTAAAGTTCATTTTCAAGAACGCGGAGGAAGAAAAAGAACGCCAAAACATATACATATTATTGTTGATTTATATATTAAACTAAGTCATAATGAAAAATTAACTTTAGAATTAATAGATCATATAATTGGTGTAATAGGTAAATTAACGCCAGCTAAGGAATACCCACCTAAGCTTCAGATTTTTAATGAAAAAGAGATATCTAAATTCAACGAATTAAATCAATATGGGCAATACTCAGTTGAATTTATACTAGTTACAACTGAATTAATTATGATCCAAGAAAAAACAAATTATCCTGAAGGAACTTTAAATTTAAAGGTATTCAAAAAATTTAGAGATAATTATCAAGACATATTCTCAGTGGTTCAAGCGGCAACTTTTACTAACAGGAGATAATATTCTAGAATTAAAGGTGCCGGGGGCGGGATCCGAACCCGCGACCTCACGGTTTCCCAGCCTTGTTTCATGCTTATGAGCCGTGCGCTATAACCAGGCTAAGCCACCCCGGCAGGTGAGATTAAA
>JAMNZA010000073.1 GCA_023622545.1 Methanobacteriota archaeon
TAGTAAAAGTCTGGAGGACGATATAAGTGGTAGATGAATATAATACTATAAAAGTATATATAAACAACGAAATGTATGTTATTAACATGGATGCTGATTTTGTATCAGAAAAAAACACGTGGGAAGAATTCATAAAAGAAATACAAGAAGAAAATGAAATAATAAAAGCTACATTAGATTTAATAGATGAAAAATATATAACTTGTGTGGTTGACGGGAATACAAAAGAATCGTCTGAAAGTTTGCTGAAGACACAATACAAGGATAACGAAAAAGCAATTGAATACATAAAAAGTAAATTGGAGTGATGATTAGTATGGAAATTTTTAATCCTATATTCTGTGCAGTAATGGTAGTGTTTATTTTAACAGGGTTGCGTGGATATAATGATTATGATAACGGTTGGAAGAAATTTTTCAATAATCTTTTGTTTATGATCGGATTATTGGGGTTTGTGACGTATTTGCAATGGTGACCAAAAACTATTTAATCAAAGAAGTTATAAAGGAGTAACCATGATTATTCTAGAAAATGGAAAATGCAATGGTGACCAAAAACTATTTAATCAAAGAAGTTATAAAGGAGTAACCATGATTATTCTAGAAAATGGAAAACCTGTTGGATGTACACAAAACATATATGACCTGCCAGTGTATTGCAAGGATTGTGAATTGCGAAATACAGTATCTTGTACCGTAAATGGATATAATATGGAACAAAAACCAGATCCTATTTACGAGAACACCGCTAAAGCTATTGGAAACCTTGTTGCCGAAAAGCAACTGCAATACGGTAATTCATTTGGAAATGCAGGAAAGATATTGAAGGTCTTATATCCAGACGGGATTTCCGTCGACCAAATGGAAGATGCTTTGGTGGTTGTACGTATCATCGATAAACTTTTTCGTATAGCAAATAATAATATGGGCGAGGAAGACGCCTTTCAAGACATAACTGGATATGGATTACTATCTGTTGTTAGGAATCAAAAACTATAAGTATATGAAAAAATTAACATTTATGTAAGGAGGTTGTTTGGTGTTTTATAAAAATATTAGTCAAACGCATGAACATAAAAAAGTTCCGATAATCATATCAGAACTAAAAAATGCGATAAACGATTTTGACATCACACAAGTAATTATTTTAGGTGCTCAAAATAGAGAAGATGTTTATCAACTCATAGTACAATCACTATGTTTTGATATCAAGGTAATTTGTATAGAATATCGAAAAGAAGAAATTGCTACTTGGTTACCGCATATAGAAATATGGAAAAATTTTTTTAATAAATGTAATTTGTTATTTATGAATAAAGATGCAGACAATTTAATAAATAATAATTGGTTATCTGATGTTTGTAAAAATAATAAAACACTAGTTTACGATAACTTATCTGGTAGTCCCAAACGATTAAAATTTTGGGACACAATAATCAACACATCGAATATATGTCAACTAATTGCTTATGCGGTGGTACACGGTGGTTCTACGAATAAAGCAAAATCATTATTTGCAGATAAACATATTAATTGTTATTCAATAAGTAAAACTGCAAATATATTATCTATTTCTAACCAAAAATCAGAAATAAATGAGTTTATAACGTACCGTGTAAACAAAAAAATTAGACAAAGAAGTAAAGCGCAGCACGAAAAGTCCAAAGGAATTTGGTGTCCAAATTGCGGCACGGGTCAAGGATATATTAGTGCTAGAACGACAAAAATCCCAGAATTTAGATGTATATGTGGTTATACGTTCGATAGGTGTCAGGCACAAAAATTTCCAAGTACAAAAGAACAATTAGAATTGCGCAAATCTATGGGAATATCTGCAAAACACGGACTTCAAAATAAATTAATGAGGAATACAGCATGTCATTTTTAACCAAAGAAAAGTTAGCAATAAGAGAAGCGATACATGCCATGAAATGGCTTGATCAACATTTCAAAGGATGGGGGTTAGAAGAAGAGTGCGCTATCCTCGAAAACATTTGCAGTAATTATGAGAAAAAGGAAATACAAACAAACCATAATTATCTTGATTTACAATATCAGCGTGATGGGGCCGAATCCGAAATAGAAAGGTTACAAGACGAAATAAATATTATTAAAAAACGATCAGAACATAATGCTTTACAGGATGCTACTAGTGCCAGAATCCAAATGAATATAATTAAACAATTACGCGAAGAATTGACTATTACGAATATTGAGTCGTTGGCTACTAACGATATCATATGTTCAAAAGATGTTCGGATCAAAGG
>JAMNZA010000117.1 GCA_023622545.1 Methanobacteriota archaeon
TTTTTCTTCTCTGTTTTCTCTGGCTTAGCTTGTTCTTTAGCTTCTTTTGGCTTCTTTGCTTCAGTCTTTCTCTGCGCCTTAGCTTCCTTATTTTTCTTTAATATATCTTTTAGGAGGGCTACATTTTTTTCATAGACTGTATCTCTTTTAGTATCTAATATTACGCCTAATGAGTTTGCTTGACTCGTAGGGATATTTGCTTCCTTAAATTCGCCTAATGAGAAACCTCTGCTGTTTCTTTCTTTTGTAAGATTCTTAAAGTGTGTTAATATCTTTGGATTCATATAATCACTTTACAAAAATAATTTTTGATATTTTAAAAGAGTTTCTGTAAGTATAACACGGAAAGGCTTAAATATGGATTTCGTGTTGATGGAATAGCATTATTATGCCCGAGTGGTGTAGCCCGGCCCATCATCCAAGACTGTCACTCTTGTGACTCGGGTTCAAATCCCGACTCGGGCGCTATAATCCTAATAACAAGGCCAAGCTCGCCGTTAATGTATGATATGAAAATAAGGTGATAAAATTCTTGTAAGTGTCTTCAGGACATCACCGAAAAGCTTAAATAGCACTCCATTTTCAATTCAAAAATCTGAAATCTGCACCCTGAAGAGGCTTTTTGCAAAAAAAACTCCTTTTACACGGGCTCGTAGCTCAGTCTGGTTAGAGCACCGGCCTTTTAAGCCGGGAGTCGGGGGTTCAAATCCCCTCGAGCCCGTCACACCCAAGGAGAGGGATAAAACATGACGAAAAAAAAGATTAATATATTGGATAATGAGTTTGTTCCTCAACATACTATTCTAACTGAAGAAGAATCAAATGAGCTTCTACAAAAATATAACGTTACATATGATAAACTTCCCTTAATACTTGAATCAGATCCAGTTGTAAAAATCATTGGTGCAAAGCCAGGGAACATAATTAAAATTGTAAGGGGTTACTCGCCAGCAGGAAAAAGTGTTTTCTATAGGTATGTTATTGGTGAAGATGTAAAGGAAACATTAGAAGAGGAAGTACTCGATGAAATAGTTGAAGATGATTCGGGGGAAGAATAGGGGGTATATTAGTTGGATAGATGGACAGTCATTGAATCATTTTTTAATGAAAAAGGTTTCGTAAGACAGCATCTTGATTCTTTTAACGATTTTGTCGAAAAAAGACTTCAAGAAGTCATCAACGAACAAGCTAAAATTGAAACTGATATTGAAGGATTTTATGTTAAGTTTGGTAAAATAAGGGCTGGAGAACCAGTATATAAAGAAGCAGATGGTTCGAAGAGAGATTTTTTCCCCCAAGAAGCAAGGCTCAGAAGTCTTTCCTATGTCGTTCCTCTTTATCTTGAGTTTATACCTGTAATAGAAGAAAAGGAAAGAGAGCCAGTAGAAGTCGAGATTGGTAAACTTCCAATTATGTTAAAGTCAAAAGCCTGCAGTCTTTATGGATTAGGAAAAGAAGAATTGATTACTAAAGGAGAAGATCCAAGAGACCCAGGTGGTTATTTCATAATTAATGGTGCCGAAAGAGTAGTAGTTGCTATAGAGGATTTAGCACCAAACAGAATCTTAGTTGAGATTGATGAAAGACTTCAAGTTGCCATAGCAAAAGTTTTCTCAACAAGAAGTGGATTTAGAGCTTTAGTTACTGTTGAAAGAAAAAAGGATGGACTTTTGAGAGTTTCATTCCCATCACTTCCAGGTAAAATGCCGTTTGTTACTTTAATGAAATCATTGGGCATTGGGAAGGATATTGACATCGTGAATGCCGTATCCTCTGAAAAAGATGTTCAAAAAGAGCTTTTGGATAATCTAGAAGAGTCAATGGATATAACAGATAAGGAACTTGCAATGGACTACCTCGGTAAGAGATTGGCAATGGGTCAGCAGAAAGAGTACAGAATCAAGAGGGCAGAAATGGCACTTGATAAATACCTTTTGCCCCATATAGGTACAGAAGAGGCAGACAGATTAAGAAAAGCCTATTATCTTGGTATAATGGCCAATAGGGTGATTGAACTATCACTTGGAAAGAGAGAGTCAGACGACAAAGATCATTATGCAAATAAGAGATTAAAATTGGCCGGGGATCTTTTAGAGAATTTATTTAGATTATCATTCGTACAACTTACAAGGGATATTAAATATCAACTTGAAAGAACATACGCTAGAGGAAGATTTGAAGAAGGAAACGAAGGGGACTTCGTAAAGAAATCAGTCAGAGCAGATGTTTTGACAGAGAGAGTCAGATATGCAATGGCAACTGGAACTTGGCCTGGCGGCAGAATGGGTATAAGCCAGCTAATGGATGACACAAACTTTATGTCAAGATTCTCTCATTTGAGAAGAGTTCTTTCACCACTTTCAAGGACACAGCCTCACTTTGAAGCAAGAGATCTTCACCCAACTCACTGGGGAAGAATATGTCCAAGTGAAACGCCTGAAGGTCCAAACTGTGGTCTTGTTAAAAACATGGCTTTAATGTCCTACATTTCAATTGGTTCTAACGAATTGGATGTCCAAAATTATCTATTCTCCTTAGGATTGGAGCAGATTACAGATGCAGCAGGTCTTAAAGCAATGACCTATATCTATCTAAATGGTAACTTGATTGGATTTGTCAGGGATGGAAAGACGTTTACTGAAACTGTAAGAAAAGACAGAAGAAAGGGCAAGATAGAAAATGAGGTAAACATTGTATTCTACAGTATGACAAATGAAATTCACATAAATTGTGATCCTGGTAGAGTTAGAAGACCATTAATAATAGTTGAAAACGGTAAAGCTCTCTTGACTGAAGATCATGTGAAAGCAATCGAGAGAAGAGACAAAAGTTGGTCTGATTTAATCTCAGAAGGTATTATTGAATACTTAGATGCTGAAGAGGAAGAGAACACCTTAATTGCATTATACGAAGAAGATTTGACTCCAGATCATACTCATCTTGAAATATATCCGCCATCCATATTAGGGGTATGTGCTTCAATAGTTCCATTTGCTGAGCATAACGCAGCACCAAGGAACTCATATGGTGCAGGAATGGGTAAACAGAGTCTAGGATTTTCTCAATCTAACTTCAAACTTAAAGTTGAAACAAGAGGGCACTTAATGTACTATCCACAGATGCCTATAGTAAAGACCAAAGTTATGGATGCTGTTGGATTCAATAACAGACCTGCAGGTCAAAACTTTGTCGTTGCTGTACTATCTTATTTGGGGTACAACATAGAAGATGCTCTTATCATTAACAAAGGTTCAGTTGACAGAGGCCTTGGAAGAACTACTTTCTTTAGAACTTATGATTCTGATGAGAGGAGATACCCAGGTGGTCAGCAGGATAAATTTGAACTACCTGACGAATCTGTTAGTGGATACAGAGGACCTGACGCTTACGAGAATCTTGATATTGATGGATTCATCAGACCAGAATCAACAGTTAAAGGTGGAGATGTATTAATTGGAAGAACAAGTCCACCTAGATTCTTAGAAGAACTTGATGAATTTGGTACAGCTATAGAAGGTAGGAGAGAAACTTCTATTGGTGTAAGACCTTCAGAAAAAGGTATCATCGATTTAGTTTTATTAAGTGAAACTGAAGACGGAAACAAACTAGTTAAGATAAAGGCTAGGGATGAGAGGATCCCTGAGCTTGGTGATAAGTTTGCTTCTAGGCATGGTCAAAAGGGAGTATTAGGGTTGTTATGCCCTCAGAAGGACATGCCATTCACAGAGTATGGAATAACGCCTGACCTTATTATTAATCCACATGCTATTCCTTCCAGAAAAACTGTGGGCCAGATTTTGGAAATGATAGGCGGTAAAGCTGGTTCATTAAAAGCAAAAACAGTGGACGCTACATTATTCTCTGGAGAGAAAGAGGAAGATATCCGATCAGTGCTTCAAGAATTTGGATTTAAGAATACAGGAAGGGAGAGATTATATAACGGTATCACAGGAGAAGTAATTGAGGCAGATATATTCGTAGGAGTATGCTACTACCAAAAATTACACCACATGGTAGCCGACAAAATTCACGCAAGATCTCGTGGTCCAAGACAGATGCTCACAAGACAGCCAACTGAAGGTAAGGCTAGAGAAGGAGGTCTTAGATTCGGAGAAATGGAAAGAGACTGTCTAGTCGGGCATGGTACAAGCTTACTTCTTAAAGAAAGATTACTCGATGCTTCAGATAAAGCAGATGTACTGGTATGCGGAAAATGCGGTTCATTGGCAGTTTATGATAAACTTAGAAATAGAGAATACTGCCCAATCTGTGAGGAAGAAACTGATATATACCCAGTTGAAATGTCTTATGCTTTCAAGCTTCTATTAGAGGAATTAAAATCTATGTGTTTAGATCCAAAATTAAGACTTAAGGATAGGGCGTGATTATCATGTTTAAAGTACCAAAAGTTATAGATAAAATACAGTTTGGTGTTTTATCCCCTGATGATGTAAGAAAAATGTCTGTACTTAGAGTTATTACTGCAGATACATATGATGATGACGGTTATCCAATAGAAAAAGGTCTTATGGATCAGAGACTTGGAGTAATTGATCCTGGTCTAAAATGTAAAACTTGTGGGCAGAAGTTTGGAGACTGCTCTGGACATTTTGGCCACATAGAACTTGCAAGACCAGTAATCCACGTTGGTCACGCTAAAGATGTACATAAAATACTAAAATCAGTATGCAGAGACTGCGGTAAATTAAAACTTGACGATGCCCAAAGACAACATTACCGGGAACAACTAGAACAAACATCTGACAGATTGAAAAGCAAGGAAACAGTGATAAAAGAAGGTATGGATAAGGCGGCAAAGAGCGTATGTCCTTGGTGTGGAAGCGATAAGAGAAATATCAAGTTCGAAAAACCATATACATTTTACGAAGAATGGGACGAAGAAAGAAACAAACTAACCCCCATTGACGTAAGAGAGCGTTTAGAAAAAATACCTGTAGAAGATTATGACTTAATCGGGGTAAATAAAGATGTTTCAAAACCGGAATGGATGGTATTAACTGTATTACCAGTACCACCAGTTACCGTTAGACCTTCAATTACTCTTGAATCAAGTGTTAGAAGTGAAGATGATTTAACACATAAACTTGTAGATATAATAAGAATCAATCAGAGATTAAGGGAGAATATTGATGCCGGTGCCCCTCAACTTATAGTTGAAGACTTATGGGAACTTTTACAATACCATGTAACAACTTACTTTAATAACAGTACTTCGGGAATTCCACCTGCAAGACACAGATCAGGCAGAATCTTGAAAACTATTTCTCAAAGGCTTTCTGGAAAAGAGGGCAGATTCAGATCAAATCTTTCTGGAAAGAGAGTAGACTTTTCTGCAAGAACTGTCGTTTCACCTGATCCATATATTAGTATAAATGAAGTTGGGGTTCCAGAGTTTGTCGCATGTGAGCTTACAGTCCCTGAAAGAGTTACTGCTAATAATCTTGAAGAAATGAAAAAGATAGTTAGAAATGGTCCAAATAAAAATCCTGGTGCTAATTACATAATTAGATCTGACGGAAGAAGAAAAAAAATCACCGACACTACAAAAGATGACGTCGCTGAAGAACTTGACGTTGGATTCACAGTTGAAAGACAACTTAGGGACGGAGATATAGTATTATTCAATAGGCAGCCTTCTCTACACAGGCTTTCTATAATGGCCCATGAGGTCAGAGTAATGCCATATAAGACATTTAGACTTAATCTATGTGTTTGTCCACCATATAACGCTGACTTTGATGGAGATGAGATGAACTTACATTTACCTCAAACTGAAGAGGCAAGAAGCGAAGCCGGAATAATAATGAAGGTTCAAGAAAACATTATTTCTCCAAGATATGGAGAACCTGTCATCGGGGGTATGCAAGACTACATTTCAGGTGCATATCTTATGACAAGAGACGGATCAGAATTTCCCGCAGAAGAAGTGCAGGAGAGTTTCTATGAGTCAGGTCTTTTACAAAATAAAATAGAAGTTGATGCTTTCAACGAAAGAAAAGTATGGACTGGCAAAGAACTATTTGAAGTTTTACTTCCAAAAGATTTGAGTCTTGAATTCAGATCAAAAGCTTGCAGAAAATGTGAGAAATGTGAGTTTGAAAACTGTAAATATGATAATTATGTTGTCATTAAAGAAGGAAAACTTCTGAAAGGAGTTATAGACGGAGCGGCATTTAAGGCTAGGTCTAGTTGTAAACTTTTAGATAAAATAGTTAAGGATTATGGAAGTGACGAAGGAAGAGAATTCCTTGATTCCGTTACAAAATTAATCATATCTATAATAATGAAAGTTGGGCTTACAACAGGTATCGACGATGTAGATATACCTGAAGAAGGTCTTGAAAGAATTGATGAGATCTTAGAAAATGCACACAATAAAGTTCTTGAGAACATTGAAGCTTACAACAGAGGGGAACTAGAAAAACAGCCTGGACAGACACTTGAAGATACTCTTGAAAACAGAATTATGGCAGAACTTGCAAAAGCAAGAGACAATGCCGGCGCTGCAGCAGAAAAATATCTTGGTATGAAGAGACACGCTGTTATAATGGCAAAGACTGGAGCAAAAGGAAACATGCTTGATTTGACACAGATGGCTGCTTGTTTAGGGCAGATGACCGTCAGGGGAAAAAGACTCCATAGAGGATACCAAGAGAGAAGTTTACCTCATTTCAAGCCTGGCGATCGTTCTGCAAAAGCAAGAGGATTTGTTAGTTCAAGTTATAGAAAAGGTCTCAGTCCAACTGAATTCTTCTTCCATTCAATGGGTGGAAGAGAAGGATTAGTGGATACTGCGGTCAGAACAGCTCAATCTGGATATATGCAAAGAAGATTGATTAATGCTTTACAGGATCTAAAAGTTGAAAAAGATAGAAGTGTTAGAGATAACAGTAATAATATTATTCAATTCGAGTATGGGGAAGACGGTGTTGACCCTTCAAGGAGCTCATATGGAGAGGCAGTTGATATCGATTGGATAATTCACAAGACAGTAACTATGAGGAAGGAGTGAGGGGATAATATGGTAGATACATCTTTTATTGACGCTCAGCTTGAAAATCAAAGAGAAAATCTAACTCAATTCATAGTTGACAAACTCAAAGACAAACTTTACATGGCAAATGAAAAATATTCCTTAAGTGAAGACGAAGTTAGCTCTATTATTGAAGACAGTACCAAAGCTTATGAGCATTCTCTTGTTGATCCAGGGGAAGCAGTTGGAACAGTAGCAGCTCAAAGTCTTGGAGAGCCTGGAACACAAATGACCCTAAACACTTTCCACTATGCTGGTGTTGCCGATATTAATGTTACTCTTGGTCTTCCAAGAATTATTGAAATTGTCGATGCAAGAAAAGATCCGGATACACCTGTTATGAGAATCTATCTCAATGAAGAAAGCAGAGGCAGCAGAGAAAAGGCCGAAGAAATAGTAAAAGAAATTGAAGGGACAACAATCGAGAGTATTTCTAAGAGCATGAAGATTGACGTAATTAACATGTCAATTGTAGTTGAACTTGACAATTATAAGATGGAAAAACAAGGACTTACAATCGGTGACATTAAAGAAAAACTTTATAAGTTGAAAAAAGTCGAGAGCATCGAAGACGAAGATAACTTTTTAACTCTCAAGGCCGGTGACGTTTCTCTTATGGAAATTAGAAAATTTTTCAATCGTGTAAGAAGCCACCAGCTTAAAGGGATAAAAAGTGTAAAAAGAGCCCTCATTAAAAAAGAAGGAGAAGAGTATGTCATATATACAGAAGGCTCAAATCTAGGTGAGGCATTCAAAATACCTGGAGTTGACTTAACAAGATCAATATCAAATGATATACATGAAATACAGAGAGTTCTTGGAATTGAGGCGGCAAGAAGATCTATTGTAGACGAAATAAAAAAGACCCTAGAAGAGCAGGGTCTGGAAGTTGATATCAGACATATAATGTTACTTGCTGATTTAATGACCATGGAGGGTGAAATAAAGCAGATAGGAAGACATGGAATAAGTGGAGAGAAGTCCAGTATATTAGCTAGGGCTTCCTTTGAAGTCACAACAAACCATCTCATGAAAGCTGCAAAGTTTGGGGAGATTGATCCCTTATCAGGGGTAACGGAGAATGTTATCATAGGACAACCAATACCCTTGGGTACAGGAAATGTTAAACTGATAATGAAAAAGTAAGGAGGTTATTCGATGGATATTAATAGAGAAATAAAAAGAACAGTAGATACCGGAAAGGTAATACTTGGAACCAATAAATCCATTAACGCTCTTAAGACTGGCAACGCTAAGATGCTTATCTTTACACAAAATTGTCCTAAAAACATAAAGGACGATATTTTATACTACTCAAAGATAGCAAGCGTACCTGTTTTGGAGTTTGGTGGAACATCACTAGAACTTGGTACAGTTTGTGGTAAACCATTCCTTGTATCTGTAATGGCAGTAATGTCTCCAGGAGAGTCCAATATACTTTCTGGAGGTAA
>JAMNZA010000027.1 GCA_023622545.1 Methanobacteriota archaeon
GACATCAACAAATTATTATTACCTCCCGAAAAAGGATCTTAAGAAGATAGATATACTGATGCATTCACTATACATTGAAGAGAAGGAACACGATATTAGATACCTCATATTCATCGGATTGTTTTATGCAAAATACAAAAAAGAATTGAAGGTTAATCATCCAATTATAAGAAACCTTTCAGAAATATTTTCAGGGAAGAATATCAATGGCTATCCCAGTTACCAGGAGATAAAGGATAGGGCAGATGTCTATAACATAAAACTGTAAGGTAAGAAGATGATAGATAGTATTGAGCAGATAGAAAAAATCTTCATAGAAATAGACAATAAAATTAACAAGAAAATAAAAGTATATGCCATAGGTGGCGTTGCCCTTCTTGACCAGGGACTAAAGGTCGCTACAAAGGACATCGATCTGATAGTTGAAACAGAAGAAGAATTTAATGGTATCCAAAAGGCTTTGGAGAATATTGGATTTAAGCAAAAAATTCCCGGAGACGGGTACTCCCATTTTAATTTAAGCCAGATATTCATAAGGGAGGAATACAGGGTTGATATTTTTAAGAAACAGGTCTGCAGTAAATTCTCATTATCAAAAAACATGATTGGGAGGGCAAGGAGAAAAATAAAATTAAATTATGTTCATGTTCTCTTTTGCTCAAATGAGGACGTTTTCTTGTTCAAGACTATGACTGAAAGGGAGGGTGATCTGTCAGACTGTGAGGGTATTGTCCGTGCAGCCGTCGATTGGGATATAATACTTGATGAACTAAAAAAGCAGGTCAGTAGCAGTGGCCAGGACGTATGGATAACTTGGGTTGGGGAAAGGTTTGATCTACTTGAGGAGAGAGGGATTGCAATACCCATAATGGATGAAATCAATAAGCTAAGAATTAAATTTTACAATGATCTTGAAAAAAATTTGTAGAAAAGAAATGATAATATAAAATAAAAAATTAAATTTTTATGGAACTACAAACTTGAACGGTATTGTATCAAATGTTCCAGTCGGCGAGTAAGCGACCATTGTTACATCATAAGTTCCTGATGGTACGTTAGAGTCGACTGTGAATTCTGCTGAATATGTTCCGATGTTGTGTGCCTTTAGTTTCTGAGTTTCTGGAGAGATCTTTACTGTGACACCTTGTGGTAATCCCAATAGTTTTACTCTTGCATCTTTTTGAGTGAAGAATCCTCTGTTCTCTATTTGAATAAATGTCTGCTGAACGCCTGGTGCTATCTCAAAGTTTGATAGTAGCTTTCCGTCCCTTATTATAGTGTCCCCGCCTGCAACTGAGAACTGCTCAATGTCGACCTTTGGATATATTACGGGAAGGCTGCATGTACACTCTTCGTATATCTTGAAGTTGTACTGTAAGGATGGATTTCCCATCTTCTCTTCCCAAAATATCATTACTCCAGGGGGCATCCCATACTGTGGATTCCAGTAGAAGGAGGCACCATCAGGGCCCGCAACTGTTCCCATAGTTATTTTTTCTAACCCTAAGGATATAATTACACGTCCACTTCCCTCTCCAACAGTTGTTCCACTTCCCTCTACTCGGTAGTTGCATCCCTTTTTAACTGGGATTTCTCCCCATTGATGAACTGCAGGATTTGTATTGACTATGGCACCCATTTGCGTAAATCCAATTTGCTCACTTTGTTGAAGTGGTATAGTTCCGCTGCCTTCATATATGAGCTTGCTGTTCGTACATCCTGTTGTTCCGCCAGGTGGCTGGTATGCCAAAATATCTTCAAAAGTTGGCCCTTCTCTAGCGCTCACTGAAAAAGCAAAAGACGAGCAAAGTACTGCAAACATAACAAAAATAGCTATTGTTTTTTTCATATTTATCAACCTATTAGTACTAATATTTAATCCGATAAATAAAAAATCTATAAAGATATAACTCTTTCGGTAATAATCTGCCCAGAATAATATAATTGTCGATAATAAAAAGAGTATAAATAAAAAATTTATAGGAACTTTCCGAACTTTAATAAGAGCCCAGGGTTCTTTGCAACTATTGCCTTTATGATACTCATTGTGGATATTGTATCAAGTTTTAGATCGTTCATTGTTTCTGCAATAGAGTTAAGGTCATTTTCTGTCAGTTTCATGAAGACCTCTTGCGCTTTGAGACACTTGTCAAGCTCTTCATAGATTTCTGGCTTCCACATATCGTTGTATTTTTTCAAGAATTTGGCGGAGTAGTCCTCTTTAGCAATAGCTTCAACTGCAAGCTGTCCAGCAAGATTTCCTGTAATGATAGCTGTATGGATTCCTCCACCAGTGATTGGATTTACGAACCTTCCGGCGTCCCCGACTAATAGGAGATTATCCATATAAGGTTCTTTTAATGGCCCGTTAACAGGTATTGCTCCAGCGTTTACTTCTACTATCTTTGCTTTTTTGAACCTTGGTCTTTCGACGAATTTGTCGAGGTAATACTGGGCAGTGTTTTTTGCCTTTGATGGTAGAATGCCTAGACCTACGTTTGCTTGGTCATCACCCTTTGGAAATACCCATGAATATCCACCAGGTGCATAGCAGTCTCCAAAGAATAGCTCGATGCAAGGCTCAACTTCCATAGGGGTCATCAAGTACTGTATTCCTGATTCCATATATCTCAAAGGAACAGTTGTGTCCATGCCGAGGGATCTTGCAACTATTGAAGGTGGTCCATCTGCACCTATCACAATCTTGGCATCTATCTCGATGTCCTCGTTCATGTGTTTTGCTTTTACGTTGACTCCATTACCTGTTCTTTTGGCAGAAATAAATCTTGTCTTCATCAAGAAGTCTGCACCGTTTCTCGCTGCTTCTTTTGCAATGGCTTTGTCGAAGACCTCTCTATCAAGAACCATACCGCCTTTCATGTATTTTATTTTGTCACTGTCAAGTTTAATAACAGTGCCATTTGGAGAAATAAGTTTAACAAAATCAATTTTAGCGGAAATGAATCTTTTATCCTGCTTCATATCAAGTCTTTGAAAGAGCCCCTCAGAAACTCCCTCTGCACACTGTACCGGACTTCCTATCTCCTTCTTCTTTTCTATGACTAAGACATCAGCACCTTTTGCAGCGTATCTTGCAGCGTTGCTACCTGCAGGACCTCCACCGACAACAAGAACATCACATTTGTAGTTCTTCATTCAATCGCCCCCACAGGACATGCCTTTACACAGATCTTACACTCTGTACAATTTTCATTAAAGATAATCTCATTTTCTGTTATGTCGATAGCGTTATTCGGGCATACCGATGCACAACATGTACAGAGAAGACATTGTTCTTTCATAACCTTCAATTAATTCACCTTAATGGGTTTTTAACGTCTATATTTTAAGAGTTTTGGTTTAAAAAGTCATCCATATACCACATAGTTAAGTTATTATTTTCTATAAATCTTATCGTGATGGTCATAATCCAACAATTTTATTATCTTTCTTTTCTCATCTATTTCGTATACCAATACAAAAGATTTTGATATATGTACCCTTCTAGCGCCCTTCATATCGCCTTTTAAGGGTTTAAAAAGATAAGGATTTAATAAAATTTGATTTATTTTCTTATTTATAACTTCTAACTGATGTTTGTCTTTAACCAGTAATTTATTGAATTTATCATTTAGATGACCAGAAATTTCTAATGAAAATTTCATTTAAAGACCAAACTGTTCGGCAAAACTGCTGATTTTCAAAAATTTTCCTTTTCTTATACCCTCTAGTTTTGCTTTATACTCTTCAGTTATCTCTTCATCATCTTCTAGTATGGAAAGAATAAAAGTTTCTATTTCGCTGTCTGGAGTAGTGCCATGTTCTTCACAAAATACTTCAAATTTGTGGAATAGTTTGTTGTTTATATTGATGTTTACAGAATCCATAATATTTAATTATTTTATATATTAATAAAATTTTCGCATTTAATTTAGTTTAAAAAGTCATCCTTTTTACAAGATAATATGTTATATCATTGTCTGTATCGACAAATGCAAAGATCATATCCTTCTTAACAGAATGAGCTATCCTGACATGTGCAGCAAGGATATTTGCATCGATCTTTTCCCCTTCCATGAAGACGTCAATGATATAATCTGCATGCTCCTCTTCTACAGAGCCTCGATAAATCCTGAAGGCACAACCATATTTAAAGGCAGTTTTCACGTGGTAGCCTTTCTCCTTTAAGTCTTTGAATACAATATACTTGCCTAGGATATTTTGCTCCTCACTTCCAAGTTTAATAAGCTCCTCAAAAGAGATCTCCTTATCATTAAAAAAAGCCTTTATCATCCCCCTCTCAAGGAGGTATAAACCTTCAACAACTGTTAAGTACAATTTTTCATCGATTAGATCCCCAAATCCTCTCTTTCTGTGGATCTTACTTACCGCATCTGAATCGTTGATTATGAGCCTATTTTCGACGAGAGTGGCAGAAAACATAAAACTAATTCTATCTTCTTTATTTAAAACGTTTAGGTTTCAATTAAAGAAACAAATATTATTAAACAATTATTGAATTGATATTATATGGAAATTATTGGTAAGGCCCCCGTTAACAAGTTTGTATTTATTACGGGTAAATTCTCAATGTATGCATCATGGGGATTTATTCCTGTCCAAATGTTTTTCTATGACCTTAGATTGTTCCAGGTACCTATATTAATCTCATATCTTTGTCTATTCTTTGCCTTCATAGGATTATTTATTTTTCTAATCGCAACTGTAAATCTTGGGAGATCCTTAAGATTTGGGCTTCCAACTGGATTCACTGAGTTTAAGACATCGGGCCTCTATAGATTCTCTAGAAATCCACTATATCTTGGTTTTTACATGATGGGGATCGCATCAGTTGTATTCACTGTAAATCTATTGGTAGCTTTACTTGTAGTATACGGTATAGTGACCTTCCATAAAATTATACTTGCTGAAGAAGAATTTATGAGAAATGAATTTGGAGAAAAGTATAATGAATACTGCCGGAAAGTTAGGAGATACATTTGAAGCAAGCCAAATACCACTCAAAAAGTTATCAAAAACTTCAATTTGCCTCAGATTTCCCCATATTTATGTTAGAAACCCTTAAATATACTTGGACCAATTTCACCATATATTCTATAAGGTGGCTATATCATGTTTAAAGTTATACAAATTAGGGATACTGCAAGGGTTCCACCCAATAAATTTGGTGGGGATCTTAATGAATCCATAGCAGATATACTTAGGACCCAGTATGAGGGCACCTGGGATAAGGATCTTGGATTTATTCTTGCTATCCATAAGATTACCCGAGTTGGGGATGGGAAGATAGTGCCAGGCGATGGCAGCGCATACTACGACACAGACTTTGAATTACTCACCTACCTCCCGAAGCTCTACGAAGTTGTTGAAGGAGAAGTTGAGGAAATTACAGAATTTGGTGCATTTGTAAGGTTAGGGCCAATTGACGGCCTTGTTCACGTTTCCCAGTTGACTAACGATTTCATCAACTACGATAAGAAAACAAACACCCTTGCCGGAAAGGAAAGCGGCAGAGGTCTAAAAGCAGGGGATAAGGTCAGGGCAAGGATTGTTACCCTCTCTTTAAAGAGGGGCTCAGCAAAGATAGGCCTTACAATGAGACAACCCTACCTAGGAAAGCTCGATTGGATCGCAGAAGAAAAGAAAGGTGGATAAAATGAAGGTAGCATGTCAGAAATGCTCAAGAATTCTCTATGAGAATATGTGTCCAGTGTGTAAGGATGATAAAACAACAGACAACTGGAGCGGCATCGTTGTGATACTTGACCCTGAAAAGTCAAAAATAGCCAAGGCGATTGGAGTAAATGTCCCTGGCGCATACGCCCTAAAAGTTAGGGGATAGTAAGTAGATGGCTCTTGTTCTAACTAAAAGTCTCAGGATAAAGCTGAAATTTCCCATGGGGCTTCTCATTGAAGGAAACGTTGAATCCGTCATGGAGCGACTTTTGCCATTGATTAAAGACAAGAGAATAGTGTCTGTGGGGGACGTTGTTTCAAAAAATCTAATAGAATACGGCATCTCGCCAGAGCTTATGATAGTCGACGGGAAGAGCTTGAGGGAAGAAATAGGGGACAATCTAGACTGTGAATGTTCAGTTACAGTAGAAAATCCTCAATCACAGATTACAGGGGAGCTATGGGTCGCAATTGAGCGATTTATGAAGGACAAGACCAAAAGATTTAAAAAAATATTCGTTAAGGGAGAAGAAGATTTAGCAGTCATGCCTGCAGTACTCCACGGAAATGAGGATACTGTGGTGCTTTATGGTCAGCCCAGAAGGGGTGTAGTGATCATTCAAGTAACTGAAAAGAAAAAAAAGGAGATATCAGAGTATATAAATGAGATGGAGGGAGATCTATGGAATTAGAGATCATAAAAGAGAGAGAGAACCCACTATTCAACAGAAAGGAAATAGATGTCAGAGTAATTCATGATGGTGGAACTCCAAAGGTGTCAGAAGTTAGGGATAGATTATCTGCATTAAAAAGCTACAAATTGGATTCTTTTGTTGTAAGATCAATCCAGACCGGTTACGGAAAGGCAGAGTCTTTGGCAAAAGTTTACTTGTACAAGGATCCAAAAAACATGGCGAAGATTGAGCAACAGTTTGTCTTGAAGAGAAACGGCTTGGTAGAGGAGAAGAAGGAGGAGAACTGATGGCAACATTGTACGGTGTTGAAGGTGAGAAGGTCGTCAGGAAGAATCCTTACTGCCCAAGATGCGGACCAGGAACATTCATGGCAGATCACAAAGACAGATTTGTCTGCGGCAAGTGCGCCTACACACAGTCTAAAAAGCAAAAATAATCGGTAATAGCTATTGTTTAACAATAGTTAAACTTTTTTATTCGCCGTTGTAAGCGAAAACTATAAAAAGGGTTAGTTACATATTTATACATACCATTATTAATAGCGATTAATGTAGCTCCTTAGGGGGATGATAATATGAGAAGACTCAATAAATTGTTTGGCAGGGACGATAACCAAGATTACTCTAATGAATATCAAGAAGGTTACTACCCTGATGAGTATTACCAAGAGGATGAAGAGGCATCAGAAGACTGGGGAGAAGGGCAGAGGCCTGAATCACCAAGAACGATTAGGGAAGTAGAATCAGTTCCTTACGAAGAGGAAGTCCTAAAGAAGAACGATTTCATGGATTATGGTGTCGTTTATGTAAAATCCTTGAAGCTTAGGGGCCTTGGTGACATAAGGGACATTTCTAAAGAGCTCTCAGAAGGGCATATCCTAATAGTTGACATTGGCCTTTTAGCAGAGAGAGAACCACTAGAATTAAAGAGGGCAATCGATCAGATAAAAGGCATATTGAGAGGTATTGGTGGGGATATAGCCGGTATCAGCGAGAGAAAGATATTAGTTGCCCCTTCTTCAGTTAAGATAGTTAGATCACATGAGCCATGAAGGTATAGAGTGCGACTATTGTCCGTCGTGCAATCATAAATCTCTCAGAGTATCAAATATTATTATTTCTATTCCGTACTTCGGAGAGGTTATAGACTTTACAATTTCTTGTGATAGCTGTGGCTATAAGCGGTCAGATATAATGCCCGTCGAGGTTAAAGAACCGACAAGGTACTCTTTTCATGTTGAATCAGCATGCGATGTAAGCACAAGGATCGTTAAGTCAAGTACATGTACAATTAAAATACCAGACCTTGGGATAATAATTGAACCTGGGCCCCTCTCTGAAGGTTACATCAGTAACGTTGAGGGTCTCCTGAACAGGATATCCAGTGTCATCAATATGGGGATGAGAATGGGTAAGGAAGAGGAGAAAAAGAACGGCCAGGAGATAATCGAAAGAATAACAAAATTAATTGATGGTGAAGAGAGGGTCTGCATAATATTTGAAGATCCTTTAGGTTTTAGCGCCATAGCGTCTGATAAGGCCATTAAAGAATCCCTTTCTGAAGAAGAAGTTAAAAATTTAAAATATGGTGAACCAGACTTTGAGATAAAATCAGAAAACTGTTAATTTGGTTTCTTCCAGTTCCAGTGGACGATATTTCCTTCCTCGTCCATCTCTATGTAGCAGATGTATCTTGTAACTGACTGGTATTTCAGGTCTGCAGGCATGTTTATTATAAACGTCTTGTTCTGCTTTTCAATTGTTGCCTTTTCATAGAATACTCTAACTACCTCTGGGTTAGTTGTTCCACATTCTACAGGTAAGTTCAAGCTTGCCTGATTATTGACAAATTCTAAGGCTAGGTACATAGCATAGTCCTCGTTTATCAACTCGTTTTGGTAGGTACTCTGCAGCTTATACATAGAGTTTCTTGCATCGACTAGCTGTTGTCTCAAAAGGTCGTTTCTCTTGTTTAAGCTATCATTTAGCTCCTTTAGCGTTGAATTTTCCTTAATAAGTGACTGGAGCTGCTTTTCAAGGTCAAATACATACTGATCCTTTGAGTTTAGGTTATATTGGCGCTGTAAAGTGAGAATGATGTTACCAATACTATTGAAAGGAGGAGTGAAAGAACAACTGATACCTTAAACCAGTTTATATCAGGTTTTAGATTAAAGTTTCTCTTTATTTTGTTGTCAACGTTTGTTGCTCTCTGTTTTTCCATCTCTAAGGCCTTTTTTGTTTCCTCAGGGATAGGTCTTGTAACAACTGGTGCTGGCTCTTGTACTGGCTGGTATCTGCCTAATACTCGCTCACGCTTAGCTTTGTAATTTTCATAAAAGGTGTTAGAACGAATTTCGGGGATAGAATATGTTGATTCCTCTCTTCTGGCTGTTTTAGGTCTAGAATAAGGTATAGAACCCCCTTTTTCTTGGAATTGGCCCTGGAGCTCTCTCTTTTTCTCTTCTAAACGTTTTAACCTCCAGAAAATATCCAACTCTTCATCCTTCATACTATCGCCAGCGTATACATAAGAGAGGTTACCACTATTTAAAGATTTATGTTTTAAATCTTAACATCAATGCCCAATTTTTCTATTATTTCTTTGTATCTGTTCCTTACAGTAACTTCTGTGACCTTTGCTACCTCAGAAACTGCTTTCTGTGTCCTTCTTTCGCCTTCCATGATGGCTGCTAGGTAGATAGCTGCGGCACAGACCCCTGTTGGACCCCTTCCTGATGTAAGGCCTACTTTAATAGCGCCTTCTAAGATATCTTGGGCTTTTCTCTGGACTTTTCCTGAAAGTCCTAGTTCTGTGGCAAATCTTGGTATATAATCCACTGGGCTTGTTGGATAAAGTTTTATTTCAAGTTCTCTGGTGATAAATCTGTAACTTCTGCCTATTTCCTTTTTATCGACCCTTGAATGTTCTACTATCTCATCCAAAGTTCTTGGAACCTTGTATTCACGGCATGCAATATAGATGCAGGCTGATGTAACAGATTCAATTGATCTTCCTCTAATTAGTCTCTTATCTACGGCTTTTCTGTAAACCATAGCCGCACCTTCTCTTATGTTTCTTGGGAGGTGCAAATGAGAAGAAAGTCTATCAAGTTCAGTTAAAGCGAAGGCTAAGTTTCTGTCTTTAGCATCGGCAACTTTAATCCTTTTGTGCCATTTTCTCATTCTGTAGATCTGGGCTCTCCTACCAGCGCTGATATCCCTTCCATGGATATCTTTGTTTTTCCAGTCAATCATAGTGGAAAGACCCTTATCATGGATAGTGTAGGTCATTGGAGCTCCTACTCTACCCCTTTTCTCACCTTGTTCATGATCAAAAGCTCTCCATTCGGGACCCGTGTCTATTATATCTTCTGAAATTACAAGACCGCATTCGTCACAAGTAACTTCAGCCCTAGAATAATCCCGAATAAGCTTATGACTGCCGCACTCTGGGCAAACATGAACCTGCTTATTCTCGGTTTTCTCCATAGAATATATAAAGCAACCGTAACATTTATATAGCTTGTGGTAATGGTAAAAACTCAATTTATGCTTTAAAATCAGATTTTCTTTGCTCTTTATAGTCTTCTATAATTTTTAGTAGTTTATTAGACTCTTTTGCTTTTTTAAAGGCTAATAATAGTTCTTTTTCTCTTTTATAGACTAATTCAAACTTTTCTTTATCTAGTAAAACAAACTTGGCAATAACTTCCATTTTTATATCTTTCGAGTCGATTAGTGGAATTTCTCCCTCCACGAACTCCTCCTGGGCCTGGTGGGAGAGCTTTCCAGTGAAGAGTATGGCTTTAATCTTTATATCCGATAATAGTTTTGCAGCCTCTGCACCACCGCCAGTTGGATCCTTTAAATATACTACATCCCCTTCCATGAGATCCATATTTTTCACTAGATGTCTAATACCCTCAACTGAAAAAACGGTCAACACCTTGCCTATTGTGATATCCTCAGATTCCATCAATGGCTTTAATTCCTTTAATCGTTTGTTCTCCTCTGTTAATGAGTTGACCTTGGCTTTTAGAAGATCAAGGCTTTTTCTTAGAGAAGCAATCTCAAAGTTTTTTGATTTAATTACATTATCTTTTAGTGCTTCTTTTTTTTGCTGGTCTAGGACATCAAAAAGTTTTCTTTCAAGCGAGATAATTGTAGATTCCTTTTCTTCTAGTTTCCTTTTTAGGACAGTGCTTTCGGCCTCTAGTTTTTCAAAATCTTTTTTCAGTGTGTTTTGTTTTTCCTTGTAATTATCTATTATCTTCAACTGCTCAATGACTACCTCTTCAAGAGGCTTCTGCTCGATTTTTATCTCATCTTCCTTTTTGGTAAGCTCCTCTCTCAGCTTGTCAATAGCCTCTTTGATCGACATACCTCTTAGGACATCACCTATTATTCGTGAGCTGTATCCTGAAAGCTCCTCAGGAATCTTGGACTTTATTTGCACAAATTTATTTTTGTAATTAATATATGCCTTGATGGCAGCCGAAAGAGAATCCCTCTCGTGAGCATTAGTAACTGAAAGCTCCTTTGTTAACTCATTTTTCTCTTTCACCGGAATCGAAAGCTGGGGTAAATACAATATTGAATCAAAAGATGTGCTAAGTTTTTCAATGAATCCAGAAGGCGGGTTTACGTCAGATGCGAATATTAATGGATAGCCGTACTTTCTTATTTCCTCTTTGACATCAGACATAGAAAAGCTTCTCTTAGAGATAATTGCTAAGATATTACCTTCAAGGTCAAGTGCAGAAAGACCGACTGTTGTTCCTGGGTCAACACCCACGATAATATATTTGTCCTTGATATTTGAAGTCTCAACTTTCTTTTCGACTGGCTCGTATTCGATAAAGCTCTTCTTCAATGGTCTGACATCTATCCTTATATCTCCTCTGCTTGATTTAACTGATATATTCTCAAAGTTAGAGTATACCCTAAAGACACCTTTTGAAAATCCCCCTTCTCTTTCTATGGTATCAACATCGAAGTTGAATCCTTCATCTTTTAGAATTTTTTCTATTTCTCTGACTTTGTATTTGATGAGGGCAAAGGTTCTCCTTTGATATCTCCCTTGAGAATACCCTCCCCTTCCAAGACTCCTTCCACTAGAAACTAGTATTTCTGTTTCATCCTCATATAGTTTCAGTTTGTAGCCAACACCTTCAAGTGGCAGCACAGAAAGGGCATACGCCTCATCAAAAGGATTTTTCGGGTTAATATTTATCTTAAATCTTTTGGCGATAACTGGCAAAGCGGTGAAATCATCAAACTTTCCAGTAACCTGTACTATTGAAACGTATTTTGAAAGTCTTTCCAGATCGTTCTTTGAGAATTCTTCGGTAGAATCAATCCCCATAAAGAGGGGCGAGTAATTCTTTATCAGTTTTAGAAGTTTAAGTCTTGACCCGCTTTCCTTCAAAACAGGTAGAATTTTATTTCCTTCCCTTGAAACTATGACCATTGCATATGTTCTCGGGTCACGGGATATTATGTCAACCCCGATGGATGTTTCCATGAATGCACCCAAAACTTTATCTTTATACTAATACCTTTTTCGCTTGATGTTTTATATA
>JAMNZA010000112.1 GCA_023622545.1 Methanobacteriota archaeon
GGTGAGGGAATATTTACATTTATAAATAAAGAGGATAAAGAGAAGATCCTAGACTTATTGAAAGATATAAAAGGAGAGATTGTCATCTCTGAAATTTCCAAAGGATTATTATAGGTGCTTATATGGATATACCAAAAAATCATCCAAGGTATGAATCCTTAACACTTAGAGAAAAAGTAAAGGAATGCCTTAAACAAGGAATAATCTCAGAAGTTGGTATAGCCGCACATGGAAGAGGTGAGGCCTTTGATTATTTCATAGGTGAAAGAACTACAAAAGAAGCAGAGCGGGCAATTAAAGCTGCGGCTATTCTTCTTTGCAATGCCAAAAATCCAGTTTTATCTGTTAATGGAAATACTGCTTGTCTTGTTCCAGACGAGATAGTAGAGTTATCTAAAATAGTCCCGCTAAAGATAGAAATTAATTTATTTTATAGAACTAATGAAAGAGAGATTAAAATCAAGGAAAAACTTGAGAAAAAAGGTGGCGCCAATATCTTAGGTGTTGGGAGAAATGCTAACGAAAAAATACCTGGTCTTGATTCATTGAGAGGTAATGTTTCGAGAGACGGAATTTTTACAGCTGATGTAGTTCTTGTGCCATTGGAGGATGGCGATAGGGCAATTGCACTTAAGGATATGGGGAAGAAAGTCATTGCAATTGATCTAAATCCTCTTTCAAGGACTTCATTGTGCTCAGATATCACTATAGTCGATAATATAGTTAGGGCAATGCCTAAACTGATTCAAGAGATAAAGATATTTAAGAGTAATAATACTAAAGAAGAATTCGAGTTTGACAATAAAGAGAATATAAAAAAATCAGTCAGGATAATGAGGGACAATCTTCTTCGACTGGAAGAAAAATTAACTTGAAGGTGATAGTATTAGCAAAATAATCATTCAACTGGCATTAGATATGTTAAATCTAGATAGGGCTTTATCTATTGCTAAAGAGGCTGTTAGTGGCGGGGTAGAATGGATAGAAGCCGGAACTCCACTTATTAAGAGTGAAGGGATGGAGGCCATAAGGGAGCTCAAGAGAACATTTCCTGATAAAAAAATTATAGCTGATATGAAAACAATGGATACAGGGGATTTTGAAACTGAAATGGCCTCAAAAGCTGGTGCAGATATTATATCTATTCTAGGAGCTTCAGACAATAGTACAATAAAAGAAGCAATAAAAGCTGCAAAAAAATACAACTCAGAAATAATGATTGACCTCATCAATGTTAAAGATAAGGTTGGTAGAGCAGCCGAAGTTCAAAAAATGGGTGCTAAATATGTGTGTATCCACGTAGGCATAGACCAACAGATGAAGGGAGAAAATCCATTACAGGATATTAAAGATGTAAAAGATGCTGTAAATATCACTATTGCAACAGCCGGTGGATTAAATTCAGAAAATGCTCCTGAAGTAGTTAATGCTGGGGCTGATATAGTTATTGTAGGTGGAGCAATTACAAAAGCTGCCAATCTTCTTGAAGCTACACAAAGAATTAGGAAAAGCATAGATCTTGCAAAACCCATTGAGAGTCTAGAGTTTAGAAAATATAAAAAAGAAGAGCTAGTTGATGCCTTAAAAAAAGTTTCATCTTCTAATGTTTCAGATGCAATGCACAGAGGAGGCGCAATGAAAGGTATCCATACAGTTGTGCCTGGGCTTAAAATGGCAGGAAAAGCATTGACTGTTAAAACTATGAATGGCGATTGGGCAAAAGTTGTTGAAGCTATTGATTTAGCCGAGAAAGGTGACATACTAGTCATAGATACAAATAGAGGCAATATTGCAGTCTGGGGTGAGCTTGCTACATGGAGCGCAGTTAAGAGAGAGCTTGGTGGAATCGTCATTGATGGAGCAGTAAGGGATGTAGATGATCTAAAAGAAATCCGTTTTCCAGTTTTTGCAAGATATGAAGTCCCAGATGCAGGAGATCCAAAGGGTTTTGGGGAAATTGGATGCGAGATTATATGCGGCGGACTCAAGGTAACAAAAGGAGATTACATTATTGGTGATGACAGTGGCGTAGTAGTTATACCACAAGAAGAAGCCCAGGAAATAATCAACAGAAGCCTTGATGTTAGAGAAAAAGAAAATCGCATCAGAGAAGAAATAAAAAAGGGCTCGACTTTATCAAAAGTCCTTAAGCTTAAAAAATGGGAAAAGATAGTTGGTTAATCAATCGTAAAATTTATATATAAGATATCATTTCCTGATATATCGTAATTTGATATGTCAGGTGCACTTATGACCTTTAAACAAATCCATAACAGACTTCATTTTTTTCATATATTTGATACTTTTGGGCTCTGGTTATTCAGTAAAAAAGAACTTTGTGGCTACGACATAATAAAAGAATTTGAAACTAGGTCAAATGGATCCTGGAAGCCTTCACCGGCTTTAATTTATCCTAAAATTCTATTGTTTTTATCTGAGGGATTAATTGAAGAAACAAATAAGGGAACTCGTGGCAAAAAATATTATAAAATAACACCAAAAGGAAAAATAAAGTTAAAGGAGAAGATGGATACCTTAAAGTCTGATTTATTATTTTATGATGATTTTCTTAAAGTAGTCTTTGAGGTGAAAGAATGAAAGAACTCAGAGATACTCTATTTGGTAAATTGGCCTTAATTGAATATAAGTACAGCAAAATAATTGTGGCCTCAATGGTACTTCTCACTATTTTTTTATCATTCGGAGCATTAAACTTACGCTTTGAATCAAATTTCATGAAGGAAATTCCACAGAACTTTGACGTCATAAAGACTCAGAATTTGATTGACAGCGAGTTCGGTGAAGAAGAAGGAATAATAATATTATTAGAAACAGATTTTGATGTTGTAGAAGATATAAGGAACAAACAAAGTATTGAAAGCATATACGAACTTGAAAAACGTCTTAAAGCTCGTCCAGAAATAATTGATGTAGTGGGGCCGGGAACAATTTATTACTCAATTTTTAGAGGAATACCTTCTGATGAAAATGCATTGAGAGAAGTTGCTAAATCAATGCCTGGACTTATATCAAAAGATTATACTTCGGCTATTGTAATGGCGAGAATGAGTGGAGTCAGAGGGGAAGAAGAAATTCAAGCTGCGATAGATATAGTAGAAGAAGAGACTGAAAAAACACAATTATATGGACTCAATTATACTATAACAGGTTCTCCAGTAATAAATAAAACAATTCTTAAGATTTTAAGAGAAGATTCATTAAAAACTATGGCTATTTCTGCAATAATAGTTTTCGTCTTACTGACTATTATCCTAAAATTAAAATCTATTTTTGTTATAATTCCTTTAATATGTGGTGTCATTTGGACTGCCGGTATCTTATCCTATATAGGAATCCCAATCAGCCTTATTACTGCTAGCGTAGGTGCGATAGTCATAGGCCTGGGTGCGGAATATGGTATATTTATGATCGCAAGGTACAATGAAGAGGCAAAAAAAGGAAAATCTAATGAAGAAAGAGTTGTTGCAATGGTGGCAGGCGTTGGTAGAGGGACAATAGGTTCAAGTTCTACTACAATTGCCGGGTTTTTGGCATTGGCACTGTCTTCTATGCCTATGATGGTGCACCTTGGAACTGCTTTGTCTCTGGGGATAGTAACCTGCCTTATTGGGGCGTTGGTATTTTTACCTTCAATAATGGCTTTGAGGGAGTGGTAGATTGAATTCTGAAAGAATAATAAAGAAGTTTGCAGAAATGCACGGAAAAAATCCGAAGAGGCTTCTAATAATATCAATAGTAATAACATTAATCTTAGGTGCAGGAATGTCCTTAATCCAAATCAAACAAGATGAAGATTCTGATCAACTGCCTAAGAATCTAGAAGAGATTAAAGTCTTCATGAAGATGGAAGACAAGTTTGATAGATATAATTCAATTATTATTGTAATAAATTCTGAAAATGTTTTATCTCCAGATATTCTAAAAGAAGCTTATCTCCTAAATCAACAATTAATAAATGTTTATGGGATAGAAAGTTCTTCTTTCAATCTTAAACTAGATGAGATTTATCTTCCAAGAGAAGAACTAATGAATAGGCTTGAGGCTTCAGATAGTCTCGGGTATATGCTTATCAGACTCAATGTTATGGATGGGGTCGATCCTCTTGTTGTTTATGATGATGTCAAAGATGTGATGTCAAAAACTCCCCTAACGGTTCAGCCAGGCGGGAATATAGCAATGGGAAAAGAGCTAACGGACATTATTTTGCCTGAGATGTCAAAGATATCTACATTCGGGATGATAGGCGTCTTATTGTGTGTTATTTTGACCTTCAGATCAATAAGATACGGGATAATCCCTCTGATATGTGTTGGATTAGGCATTGTATGGATGATGGGGATATCTGGATTTGCTGGGATCTCATTAAGCTCTGAACTTGTCGGGGTTATCTCTATGATGGCTGGTATTGGCATAGATTTTGCCATACAGACTATTAACAGGTTTAATCTAGAGAGGTCTCCGATATTAGTAGAAAAAATGGTCAGAACATTGGAAGGGGTAATTGAGCCTATTCTCGTATCTTCAATTGTAGCCGGATTTGGATTTATAGCTATGTTGGCAGGCTCTTTATCGATCCTAGACACTATGGGAAAGATGCTTTTCATAGGTGTATTCAGCTGCATGGGGGTTACGTTAATCTTTCTCCCGTCGTTTTTAATAATTCAAGAAAAAGTATTTCAAGATACAAAGAATTTAATTAAGAAAAAAATGGAGGTATATCATGAAGAAGATTAGTATATTTTTATTGGGAATATTTGTTTTAAGTGTTTTTGTGCCTTGTGCTTATGGAAATACAGATACAGTGATTTACTCGGGGAATCTTTACGATAATGAATTTATCTTTGTTGGGCCTTATGCTGTGGCACTGACTGACTACAAGGATAGTATTGCGTCATTTATGGTACTAGAGGGTACAGCACCTGTTGGGCCTTTAGGGGTTTATATAACTGAAGGGGACTCTCTAAAAGTAGATGATATTACAATAAATCTAATTGATGTATCAAAAGTTGGGGTCAATGTAATTATAAAAGGCCCAGTTGGATACAAAATTGGTAGAAGCCAGTATGAGTTTGTCATTAAAGAAGTAAAAACTAATCCACTTTATGTCGAACCAGGGGAAGTGTTTGACCTTGAGATTTTATTGTCAAATGAAGGTTCAATGAGAGCGTATACGGTAAAAGCCTCATTGGTAGTCGCTCCAGTTGGTACAAGCTCTCAAACATCTGCTTCGACGGCCCAGATTCCCAGCACAATTGGTGCTTTAATTCCATTTATTCCTGAAAATACTGCAGACTCGGTATATATTGGAAATCTTGAGGCCAGCGAAGAAAAGGTAATATCTTTCAAGCTGAGGGCAAATGATAAAATAAGTTCTGGCAACTATCCCATGACTTTAGTATTATATTTCTATGATGGAACAACACCATATCCTCGGCCCTATACAATACAATTTGGCCTTCACGTTTCGGGAAGGTCCGAGATTATGGTAGTTAACTTTTCATCAATGCCGGAAAATGTAAGGCCAGGAAATGAAAATGTCAAGATTAAAGTAAATCTAGCTAATCAGGGTACAGAAAATGCAAAATATGTTAAAGCATATCTCAATCTTGAAGAGCCATTTTCATTGTCTAAGTCCTATGATAGCTCTTACAACATAGGCACTCTTTCAGCAGGGCAAACTAAAGAAGCTGATTTTACAATTAACATAGACAAAAATGCAAAAAAAATGAGTTACATTGTTCCAATGACAGTTGAGTACAGGGATTCATCCAATAATGTCCTCAAAGAGCAGTTTGAATTGAACTTAGATATTAAGGGAAAACCTGAACTAGAAATTACAGAATACCGTATAGTCCCAGAAAATGCCAGGGCAGGTGGGAATGCCAAGATCTACCTTATAATAGAAAATAAAGGGGAAGATAAGGCTGAATCCATAATTATTGAAGCTATAGAAAGATCAGAGCAGCCATTTGACTTCACATCTAAAAATGATTATATTGGAGTATTGGAACCAGGGCAGAAAGCAGAGGCGATACTTAGCGCCGACATAAAATCTGATGCAGAGGAGAAGACTTACCAACTTAATCTTAGAATTAGAGCAGTTGGAGACAAGGAAAAACAGGATCTAAACGTATACCTTTTCGAGAAAAGCATAGACATTCCAGTCCAGAAATTAATAAATAATTTAAGACTTGGAGTCATTGTCGGAGTAATTGTGATATTGCTAGTTGGAGGATACTACGCATACAACACTTATATAAAGAAAAAATAATCAATCGATATCGGTGGAAGTATGAGAAGGGGGCTTATATTAATTTTTATTATTGCATTTTCTATATTTTACCCATTTAATATAAGCTCTTCTTCAGTTCCTGGGGACGATTTCTTTTTTGAGGGGGATTCTGTTAAATCATTGATAGTTGTAGGTGGAACTGCCACTTCTTCTGACATTATTTCAGCATCAAAGCTTGCTTTCCTTATTGCAAATAGACACACAGAAAGAATAGAAAACACAATATATGAAGAATATAAAGTTTCTTTAAAAAATCTTAATGCTAGTGATGTCATAAGGATTGACCCAGGAAATACTTCAGTTAATTCAGTGAAAGTTGACGAGGGTCTGAGATCTCTCTGGTGGGATGATGGTTACAAGTATCCTTCATTTCTATACCCTTATGGTGATGGAGACAAGGTATTTGATTATAATGAAACTCATGAAGAGATATTCCTAAAGCTGTCAGATATCGATGTTCCTGATGATTACTGTATTGATTTTAATAGTTCGGATATAGTTTATAGAGTAACAAATATTCATACGCCTTTTCAAAGAGAAGTATATTCCGGATGCGGAGGACCATTATACGATGTACCTTATAATTCATACAAAATCAGATTGTTTGAAAAGGAGTATCCCATAATACAAAATGGCGTTTACCGTTCTTTAGAACAAAATATTAGTTATTTTGTTTATGGAATTCCTATCTATTACCCTGATACAATATTCAAAGTAGGGGATACCAAGGTATTTGGATGGTACACAGTTACCCTCCTTGATATTCACAGCCCAACTACTGAAGAAACATCCAAAGATGACAAGTATAAGGTCAAAAGCGGTGGAAAGTTTTCGGGTGAGTATAAAGTCTACCTGAGGGTTTCTGATTTCACAGGTAAAAGCAGTGACTTTTTGATGGTAATGGATGCAAATAGTTCTAGATGCTGCAGTTGTGTTCCGCTTTGCGATTCGAAGGGAGGCTACGGGTCCTTTACAACTGTTCCAACTAAACAGTATGAAAACGATCCTTATTTCATATTTGACAGGGGCACAAGAGTTATAGATGGTCTTGAAGAGACTATCTGGAGGGTTCCTGTTTTCTACATAGACGGTATAAAAGTATTTGAGGGAGCAGACAAGAATATGTTAGCCGAATTTGATGTCTACTCACTAAAGGATTACGGAGCAATTGAAGAAACATCTTGCTGTATGCCATTTGTTACCTATCCAAACGACTACAATCTCTCAATATCCAATATATGGCAGGACATAGTTGCATTAGGAGTTGATATTAATCTTGATGGAAATGTTTCAACTGCCGAATCACAGATACCTGTATATGAAACACCTGGCGAGGAATGCAACGCCTCTATCAAATTTCCATTCATATCACCAGTATACGTTAATCCAGGAAAAGATGGAAAATTCTACACATGTGATGATTTCTTGGATATTAATCCATCGCATCCTAGATTCAAACTATGTAGTTATGATACAATAGATATTACTCTATGCGATAAAATTGACTTAACTTGCTGTGACCCTCAGACAGTTTATGGGCCGAAGAACTATTTCAAGATTGACATACTTGATTCTAACTACAAATTAAAAGACGGCGATGGAATAGACATTGAAGTCAGCCAGAAAAAATCAAAGCTTTACCTATTTTACGATTCAACAATCCAAATCGCACCAATGGACATCATAATACGGGACACTGAACTTACTGGGAAAGATAGAGCAAAAAGGAATCTTATACTGATTGGAAATGAGAAGAACAATATTGTAATAAAAGAACTAGTTGATAAAAATATATCGAAAGTTTTCTGGTCAAGATCCTTCGGGCAGTGGGAATATATAGAAGATGTATTCTATGAAAACAACATATTAATTGTAGGTGGAAGGGATGCCTCTGCGACAAATCAGGCTTTGGAAGATCTAATGAGCC
>JAMNZA010000119.1 GCA_023622545.1 Methanobacteriota archaeon
ATTAAAGAGAACATAGAATTCAGAATCAAAGATTTTGGTATGTGCACCGAAAATAGACAGTTTCCATCTCAAGATTTTCTTTCCATTGGTGCAAGTGAAATTATTTCTACACTATTAAAAAAAGGCCTCTTAGATTCTTCAGTTATAGTTGGGGATGGATGTGGAACCGTTATACTAAATGATCCAGAAAAAGTAGAAGGATTGGCAGGTCGAATATCGGGGGTTATCAAGACGTCACCTTTGAAAAAAGTAATTTCGTTTGTAGGATCATCAAATGTTTTAGACCCAAACACTTGTGAAATAAATCAAATAAAAGGTGTCAAAAAAGCAATAGCCAAAGGTTACAAAAAAATTGCAGTAACTGTTTCAAATGCAGAGGAAATAAAAGAAATACGAAATCTAGAGAAAGAGAATTCTTGTGATATCTTAATTATTGGGGTGCATACTTCAGGCATTTCAAAAAAAGAAGCAAGTCTCTTCATTGAAAATGGGGATATAATAACAGCTTGCATGTCTGAACATATAAAAGAAATAGCAAATACTAAAGGAGTTTACAACACAAAGACTAAGATACCAATCTACGGCCCAAGTGAAAAAGGAAAGAACGCAATTGAATTAAGATTAAAAGAAATACAAAATAAAAAATAATAATTTTATTCAAGGAACTCTTTATGGATAGCCCTTATTGCTTTGTGTCCGTCTTCTTTTGATACGACGAAGGATATAGAAACTTCAGAAGATCCTTGAGATATCATCAGGATGTTCACATTGTCTTTGGATATTGCAGAGAATAATCTTGCAGCTGTGCCGACTGCACCTTTCATGCCCTTGCCAACTGCACTAATTATGTTTACCCCTTTTATGTGAGAGATATCTCTTACCAAATCCTTAGTTGGGAATGTCTTTCTCAAAGCAGATTCTGATTTCTCAATGTCTTTTTCGGATATCACAAAGGAGATGTTAGCTTCAGAAGATCCTTGAGATATCATGTAAACATTAATGTTATGGTCGCCTAATGCCTTGAATACTCTAGCTGCGACTCCTGGGACACCTATCATACCTGCCCCAGATACGTAAACAATTGCGGCATTTTCAACTATACTGATAGCTTTTATGACTTTATGATTAGCTGTTGTATCCTTCAAAATCAAAGTTCCTGAAGAATCCGACATACTGTTTTTTACCCTGACGGGGATATTTTTAGAAACTGCAGGTTCTATAGTTCTAGGATGTAATACCTTGGCACCAAAATAAGCAAGTTCCATTGCTTCTAGGTAAGACATCTCCGGAATTGTATAAGCATTACTACATATCTTTGGGTTGGTTGTCATTATTCCATCAACATCTGTCATTATCCATATTTCATCTGCGCTAATCCCTGCACCAATAATAGATGCGGTGTAATCTGAACCACCCCTACCTAAAGTAGTGATATCTCCGTCCTTACTTTTAGCAATAAATCCAGTAACAACAGGTATCATCCCTTTTTTTAACATAGGTTCTAAAAATTCAGATGATTTTTTATAACTTTCATCGAATAAAACAGCCGCTTCTCCAAAATTATTATCTGTTACTACTAAATAAAAAGCATCAACTTTATCTGATGGAACACCTAATGACTCTATTGTTTTTGATAATATTAAACTAGAAAGCCTTTCTCCAAAAGATACTATTCTGTCCCTTGAACGCGGGGAAAGCTCTCCTAAATAGTGTACTCCAATCAAACTTTTTTCTAAATCGACCAAAAGAGTATTAATTCCATCTTTAGCTATTTTCCATAGCTCTGCCTTTTTTATGTGTTCACAAGCATCAAAATGTTTATTTCTTAAATCATTTATTAATGGGGCAATATCTTCTCCTTTAAGAGATTTATTAGCGGCCTCGAGTAGCATATCCGTAACACCGGACATCGCAGAAACAACGACTACTACTTCGTTTCCATTTCTATAATTATCTATTGCTATATTTGCAGTGTTTAGAAATCTCTTAGCGTTGCCAACAGATGTTCCACCATATTTCATTACTATTCTCATCAAAGACCCCCAAATACGTAATTAAGGCTAAGAATATCCTTAAAAGACTTTCTAGGAAAGAAATCTTCGCTCTTTTCCAGAGGCTTTTTTTAGATATTCAATTGATTCTTTATAATAAGGAAACTTTTCTTCTTCTTTTTTGAAAGCACTTGTATGAATTCTTCTTCTTCCTTTCTTGTAACTAAAACCATGTTTTATGTGAAGCATCTCGTGATACATTATATACTCAACAACATAAATAGGTGTTTTATTTTCATCCAATAATTTAGAAACGACTATCTCATTTTTAGATCTATCATATCTTCCAAATATTCTATAAGCCCTTTTTTTAGACCATCTCAAAAATGGTTTAGGGAGGTCATTTGTAAAAAACTTTGTATTAACTGAATTAAATATTTCTTCAAGATTGAAATAATTTCCATGAGGATCATGAAAGCCTTTTGTTTCTCCTGGAGACTCGCTGATTATAATACTATGGATATAGTCATTATATGTTCTTTTATATCGAGGTGGAACCCTATTTCCTTTGATTTTTGAGAGAAGGACATATCCCAGGGCTTCGATTATCTCGTTTGGTGCATCTTTTAGTTTATCAGAAACTTTAACATAGAGTACACCATTTTTTACTCTGGCGGTATTTTTTATACTTTTATAAGGGTAATAATCTGAGACAGTCTTATACCTTAATCCTAAATTCTTGGAAACAGTAGATATTGTCTGATTCAACTTAATGTCCATTGGAAAAACTTCTAATGTTGTCTTATAAATATTATTGGGAAAACATTTATAATATGGTTACATTGTTTATTCGTGGTTATTTGTATTTCCCAGTAGTCCTTAATACTGAAAAAGAAGTTTTAATCATCGGCGGGGGAAATGTTTCTCTAAGAAAAACAAAGAAACTTCTTGAATTCACTAAAAATATTACTATTATCTCGTCAGAGTTTCACAAAGATTTTGATAGTTTAAATGTTAGAAAAATAAAACAAGAAGTTAATGAAGATAATCTTTCTTCAATTCTAAATGAGAAAATAGCTTTCGTAATACTATCTTTAAATAATAAAGATCTAAATAGAAAACTTTGTAATATATGTAAAAAGAATAAAATATTGGTCAATGTAGTTGATGATAAAGATTTATCTGATATTATATTCCCGGCCGTTATAAAAAAGGAAAACCTACTAGTTTCAATATCAACTAAAGGTGAATGCCCATATTACTCAAAAAAACTTAAAGATGAAATATCCGAATTTATTGATAGTAAGAACCAAGAAGCTAAAATATTAATAGAGTCTAGAAAGAAAGGAGAAAATCTTGACAATACTTTTAGTAGGATTAAGAGAGGACTGTAAATGTTTCTATTAAATTTTAAAATTACTTACCAAAATGCACCATCTTACGTAAGGGAAAAATTCTCTTTTTCAAAAAAACATAGAAATGAACTTATTAAACAAATATGCAGTGAAACAGGCGTCACAGGTTGTGTAATACTTACTACATGCAATAGAACTGAGATTTTCGCTTCGGCCGATAGAGGAGAATCTATAGAAGGTATTATCCTCCTATTGAAGGATATATGCTCTGATGTTGAAAATTATCTAGAAGTCTCAACAGGAACAGAAGTAATAAGACATATTTTCAGAGTTGTTTCTGGTCTTGAATCTCTGATTATTGGAGAAGACCAAATACTAGCCCAAGTTAAAAATAATTATTTTGAGTGTAGAGATGAATGCTCAACTAATTCATTATTAGACATTATATTTAATCAGGCAATAAGAGTAGGAAAACTTGTAAGAACTAAAACAGAGATTTCAAAAGGAGGCGTATCGGTAGGTAGCGCCGCGGTAACTCTTGCTGAGAACATATTTGGATCTTTACAAGGTAAAAAGATATTAATTGTTGGTGCTGGTGAAATGAGTTGCCTTATTGCCAAATCACTTTCTTCAAAAGGATTGAAAGGAGTATATGTTTCTAACAGGAATTATGAAACTGCAAGAAATATAGCAGAGACTATAGGTGGCCAAGCTCTAAAATTTGATTATTTAATGGATCATATCAAGGTGTCTGATCTTGTAATAACTGCAACTTCTGCACCACACACAATAATTCATAAACAAGATGTTCAAGAGATTCTAAAGGAAAGAAAAAACGATCTTGTAATAATAGATATTGCAATACCAAAAGATGTTGATGATGCAGTAGGGCAGCTAGAGGGAGTACATCTTTACAATATAGATTCATTATCTGAAATAGCAAAAGAAAATATGGAGCTTAGGAGAGAAGAAGCAGAGAAAGCATCAATAATAGTTGAAGATGAATTAATAAAAATAGAAACTAAGCTTAAAGGAATGTTTATTGAATCTTATGTAGCTGATGTTTGGCAGAAAGCAGAGGAGATAAGAAAAACAGAACTTGAAAGAGCTTTAAAGATGCTTAATTTGAATGATGAAAAAGATATCAAGATTTTAGAGGATCTTACCAGAGCAATAGTATCTAAAATACTACATAAACCAGTAAAAGAATTAAGAGAAAAAGTATACAAAAACCTTGAGGTGATTGAATCTTTCCAGAAGTAAGATTAAGAAGGCTTAGAAAAAATGAAAGAATCAGAGCTTTACTTAAAGAGCATAATGTAACAACAAACGATTTGATCTATCCTATCTTTGTTCATGAAAAGAATATAATTGAAGAAATTCCTTCTATGCCTGGACAATTCAGATACCCCATATCCGAGTTGAAACAAATATCCAAAAAAGTTGAAGACCTGAACATTCCAGGAATTTTAATTTTTGGAATGCCAGAAAAAAAGGATGAAGTTGGGAGTGAATCATATAACGATAAAGGAATTGTTCAAAAGGCGATTAAAGCTGTTAAAGACAATACAGATCTACTTGTAATAACAGATATCTGTCTTTGCCAATATACTTCTCACAGTCACTGTGGATTAATTTGTGATGAAAAGATAAATAATGATGAAACATTAAAAGTTCTTGGAAAGATAGCCTTATCTCATGCAAAAGCTGGAGCAGATATAGTTGCTCCATCAGATATGATGGATGGAAGAGTTGGCGCCATCAGAAAAGAACTTGATAATAACTCTTTCGAGGATACATTAATTATGTCATATGCGGCCAAATATTTATCATCTTTTTATGGACCTTTCCGAGAAGCGGCTCATTCGGCCCCTACTTTTGGAGATAGAAGAACTTATCAAATGGAGTCAGGCAATATCTTAGAAGCTCTAAGAGAAGTTGAATTAGATATCAAAGAAGGAGCAGATATTGTAATGGTTAAACCTGCCCTAGCCTATCTTGATGTTATATATAGGGTAAAAAATAAATTTGGCATGCCTACTGCAGCATATAATGTAAGTGGGGAATATGCAATGATTAAGGCAGCATCAAAGATGGGATGGGTGGATGAAAAAAAGATTATGGAAGAAACTCTTCTTTCGATGAAAAGAGCCGGTGCAGATATCATAATATCGTACTTTGCATTGGAGTACGCGTCCCTATGAACAGTTTTGAGATCTACAAAATATTAAAGAATCACTTCGGAACTGTTGGAAGTTGGTGGCCAAAAGACAGCCCTTTTGAGGTTATAGTTGGTGCAATACTGACGCAACAGTCTACGTGGACAAATGTTGAGAAAGCGATAAAGAATCTCAAGGATAAGAATATCTTAGATCCCTCCAGTATTGCAAATTTGCCAATGGATGAGCTGAAAATATTGGTAAAGCCTAGTGGTTTTTTTAATCAGAAAGCGGAAAGATTAAAGTATATGTCCCAATACATAATGGATAAATATCAAGGAAATATTGAATTATTTTTTAATAAAAATAACAAAGAGTTGAGACAAGAACTATTGGGACTAAAAGGCGTTGGTTTAGAGACTGCAGACAGTATAATTCTTTATTCTGCTGAAAAAAATGAATTTGTTATAGATACTTATACAAAAAGAATTTATTCTAGATTAGGTCTTGTTAAAGATACTATAGACTACGAATCATTAAAAGATTATATAATAAAAGATATCCCAGAAGAATTGATGATTTATCAGGAATTTCATGGCCTTCTTGTATTAACTGGTAAGAATCTATGTAAGAAAAAAGATCCCAAATGTATGGAATGCCCACTAAATAAAAAATGTAAATTAGCTATTGAGAATAGTTAATTCATTTCAAGATTTTCTTATATATGCTCTTAGCACTATCAGACAGCCTTTTGGCCTCTTCAATTTTTCCTTCAGATTCATACATTTCTGCCAAATTTAGCATTGCCATAGCTACATCAGGATTTTTAACACCAAATGCTTTCTCTAAGATTAAAATTCCCTTCTTGAAGTAATACTCAGCTTCTGGATAAATTTCCCTGGCCCTGTATAAGCCTGCTAAGTTATTTACAAATGTTACAATAGATGGATGGTTCTCTCCAAGAGTTTTTTCTGATAAATTAATCGCTTCTTTAAAATACTTCTCTGCGTCTCCATAAGCTCCCATAGCTTCCTTAACTAGAGCAATATTGTTAAAAGTCATAGCATTAAAATGATGATTCTTTCCATATGCCTTTTCGTCTATCTCCAATACTTCTTTGTAAAGTTTTTCAGCCTCGACTTGATTTCCTTCAAGATAGTATATGCCTGCTATATTGTTTATTGCTGTGGCAATGTCAGGATGATCGGGGCCTAGAGAATTCTTCCATATCTCAAATGCTCTTTTATGTAGTTTTAGCGCTTCACTATAATTGCCCCTAATTTTATATATTTCTGCTAGATTATTTAATGCTGATGCTATACTGGAGCTTTTGTCCTTATTATGTTCAAATATATCGATTGATTTCAGATAAAGAGATTCTGCCTCGTTATATTTTTTTTGTAATCGATAAAGGTCGGCTAGATTATTATAACTTGTAGCTAATTCTATATTATTTGGCCCAAATAACTTTTCTTTAATCTCTATTGATTTTTTATATAATGGCTCAGCTTCTTTATATTTGCCTCTTGAAACATATATCCCCGCAAGATTATTGAGGGAAGTGGCAACGTCAGAATTATCAGAACCTAATATTTTTTCCCAAATAGCCAAAGCTTTTATTGAAAGGTTTTCAGCTTCAGAATAGTTTCCTTGGACTTCATAAATCAATGAAAGATTATTCATAGAAACTGCAACTTTAGTACTATCCTTTCCATAGGCTTTTTTTGCAATGTCTATGGATAGCTTAGCAAGTTCTGCAGCTTCATTATATTTTCCTTCTCTGTAACAGTTTATTGCGTTAAAGATAGTATTGTCCCAAAGCTCATCTAAAGTTTTTTCTTGATTTTTAGAATCCAAATTATTACCTCAAATAGTTGTAGTAATACATTAAAGTGATTTATATTTTGATATTGTATCTCTTAACTCATTGAATCTAATTGGCTTTCTTAATACTTCTTTTGCTCCTGCTTCTAATGCTTTAGATCCAATTGTAGAGCCATAAGCGGTGATAGCGATTATTTTAGCACTAGGGTCGATTTTCATTATTTCTTTAGTTGCCTCTATCCCACTTTTCTTTGGAAGTTTTAAATCCATCATGACGATATCGGGTTTATTCTCTTTATAGAGGGACACAGCTTCCTCGCCATCAGAAGCAATAAGTAATGTATCTTCGTCTAAGAATTCTTGATAGAACTCAGATAAATCTTTATAATCCTCAACGATTAAGATTTTAGCCATAGAATCACTATTCTATTAAAATATCTACTTATTTATCTTTTTATCCTATAAAAACTTTATCTCAAAATGAACGATAATCTTTTAATGAATATTGTTTAAGCCGACTTAAATCTCATACTTTATCAAAACATTTAAAAGTGTGAGAAATAAAGAAAAGTAACACAAATATTAAAAATAGTAACACTATAAGAGGTGTAATAAATGAAAAGTGCAATACTTGTAGGGCATGGAAGTAGGCTCAGTTATAATAAAGAGCTGTTAACTAAATTATCAGATATTTTTAAAGAGTATTTTGATGGAAACATCATAGAAATTGGATTTATGGAAATGAATACCCCTAAAATAATGGACGCTGTAGTTAGTGCCGTTAAAAAAGGTGCCGATGAG
>JAMNZA010000063.1 GCA_023622545.1 Methanobacteriota archaeon
ATGGAATCAAAATTTGGAAAATTTGCAGAAAGTATAGGAATCGCATTTCAAATTCAAGATGATCTTCTAGACTTAACAACTTCAGAAAAAGATAGGGAAGCATTTGGAAAATCTTATGGAAATGATATCAGTGAAGGTAAAAGAAGTTTAGCAGTTATCTACTCTCTTATCAATTTAGAGAATGAAAAGAGAGAGATATTGATCAACATACTTAACTCCCATACTAAAGACAGTAAAAAAATTAGAGGGGCAATAGATATTATTAAAGAAACTGGGGCCATAGAGTTCTCACGTGATACTGCAAATAAGATAGTAATCGAGTCATGGAAAGAGATAGAAAATGAACTCATAGATAGTAATGCAAAAGAATACTTGAAGGCATTTTCTGAGTTTTTGATAAAAAGAAAAATATAATATTATCCATATATTTGGCCTAATTTTTCATATTTTCTTTTGTCATACTCTCTTCTTACTTCTTCAGGTAAGCTTGGTGATATCTCTTTTAATGCGCTCATGAAATTTTCTTTAGTAACTATTTTAGAGGCAATGTCACGCCTAAAATCAGTCATGGCCGCTTCTCTACAAATGGCTTCTATATCAGCACCTGAGTAATCTTCTGTAATTTTTGCAAGTTCATCGAGATTAATATCTTTATCTAAAGGCATTTTACTTGTATGGATTTCAAAGATTTTTCTGCGCGCTTTCAAGTCTGGTGCATTAACTAAAATAATTTTATCGAATCTTCCAGGTCTTAAAAGACCAGGATCGACCATATCAGGTCTATTAGTAGCACCGATTACCACAACTTGACTTAATTCTTCTAAACCATCTAGTTCTGTTAGGAGTTGATTAACTAGTCTTTCAGATACTCTAGTTCCTTCTTCTCCCCCTCTTCTAGGGGCTATTGCATCAATCTCATCAAAGAATATAACTGTCGGAGCCGCTTGTCTCGCTTTTCTAAATATCTCTCTCATAGCTTTTTCGCTTTCTCCAACCCATTTACTAAGAATTTCTGGCCCCTTAATTGAAATAAAATTGGCTTCAGATTCTCCTGCTACTGCTTTGGCAAGTAGTGTTTTACCACATCCAGGTGGGCCATAGAGGAATATTCCCTTTGGAGGTCTTATTCCCATTGCTACAAATGCTTCCGGCTGTTTTATTGGCCATTCAATAGCTTCCATTAACTCTCTTTTTATTTCATCTAACCCTCCAACGTTATTCCATCCAACATTGGGAGTTACAATCATTACTTCTCTCATTGCAGAAGGCTCAATTTTTTTCAGAGCACTTTCAAAATCATCTTTTGTTACTTTAATTTTTTCCAATAATTCTTCAGATACTCTAGTCTCACCTAGATTTAGATCGGGTAATAGTCTTCTAAGTGATGCCATGGCAGCTTCTTTACACAACGCCTCTAAGTCAGCGCCTACAAATCCATGTGTTTTGGATGCAAGTATATTCAAATCTACGTCATCTGTCAATGGCATTGCCCTTGTATGAATTTGAAGGACTTCTTTTCTTCCATTCTTATCTGGAACTCCTATTTCAATCTCTCTATCAAATCGCCCAGGTCTTCTAAGAGCTTCGTCTATCGCATTAATTCTATTTGTTGCTGCAATTACTATAATTTTTTCTCTTGATTTCAATCCGTCCATCAAAGCAAGTAATTGGGCAACTACTCTCCTCTCAACTTCCCCCGTAACTTCGCTTCTTTTTGGGGCTATTGCATCAATCTCATCTATAAATATAATTGCCGGTGCATTTGTTTCTGCGTCCTTAAACATATTTCTTAAATTTTCCTCTGATTGACCATAAAATTTACTCATTATTTCGGGACCATTTATTGATTTGAAATGTGCATGCGATTCTGAGGATACGGCTTTTGCAATTAATGTCTTACCCGTACCAGGTGGTCCATAAAGAAGGACTCCTTTAGGTGGTGAAATGCCCAGTCTATCAAATATTTCAGGATGTTTTAATGGTAGTTCTATAATCTCTCTAACAATTTGTATTTTATCTTTTAATCCTCCGACGTCTTCATAAGTTATCCCTGCAATTTCATTTTCTTCAGATTCACTGTATTGTGTTCTAACTTCTATTTCAGTCCCGCTTGAAACTCTAATAATCCCCTGTGGACTAGTAGAAACAACAATAAATCTCATTTCCCCTAAGGAAAATGGTGTCATTTCTAGTAAATTGCCAATCATTTTATCAAAAAGAGGATCTCCAGTTTCTTTCATTCTAGATTGGCTATTAACACTTATTATGTCACCTTTTGTTAAGGCCCTACCAAGAATATTTCTTTGAAGGATATTACCGGGGATTACCATCTGGACTCCCTTTTGTGTAGGGGCTAACACTACTCGTCCTGCTTCTTTTACTTCAACCTTAGTTACTTCAACATATTCGCCCATACTTGCTTTAGCATTCCTTCTTATGAGCCCATCCATTCTAATAATTGCTAAATCTTTATCATCAGGGTAGGAATCTACAACTATTGCTGCAGTTTTACGTTTTCCATAAATCTCAACTATGTCTCCTCGCTTAGTACCAATCATTTCTTGGTATCTCTTATCAATTCTAACTATTCCCCTACCTACATCTTGTTGACTTGCACTAGCAACTTTTAGTTTAACTATCTCAGAACCATCAAGTTCCACAAAATCCCTCTTTTTAGATTAATTACCTAGTATTAAAAAATGTATTGGTTATTAATTTATAATTTTTAAAGGGTATATCCTCTAGATTAAAATCCGATAGTTTTATAAATTTCCTAAAATTTAAAGTCTTAAATATGATTATGGGGATATTATGAAAAACATTTACATCTCTCCAAAAACAGTTAAACAAGGAGAATTTGAACTAGTAGAAAGAAAAGGTGTAGGGCATCCTGATTCAGTAGCCGATGGTGTTGCTCAAAAAGTAAGTAATGCATTGTCTAAATATTATATCAAAAAATTTGGAATGATAATGCACCATAATACCGATCAAGTAGAGGTTGTAGGTGGACAAGCCATTTCAAAATTTGCTGGCGGTGAAGTAATAGAAGATCCAATAATTATACTTTCTGGAAGAGCAACTCAAAGAGTTGGGGATGAAATAATCCCAATTCATGAAGTAGCAAAAGAAGCAACTGAAAAATTCATAAAAGAATTATTCAGAGGAGAGATGAAAGCTGGAATCGAATCCTTTATGGGAGAAGGATCTTCAGATTTAAAGGATGTATTCAGAAGAAAAAATGCAATCCCTCTTTCAAATGATACTTCCTTTGGAGTTTCATTTTATCCTTTTACTAAAGTTGAACAGCTAGTTTATGACATTGAGAATTATCTTAATTCCGATAAAATGAACAAGCAATATCCTGCAATAGGTAGAGATATTAAGGTAATGGGGGCAAGGATAAGAGATAACACAACAATTACAATCGCAATGGCCACCATAGATAAATATGTTGAAAACATTAAAGAATATACTACTTTTAAAGATGAAATTAAAGAAATATTAAAAGACAAATTTGGAAGCTGTGATGTCGATTACCATATTAACACTGCCGATGATATAGAACGCGGTAGTGCTTTCCTTACAGTTACTGGATCTTCAATGGAAAATGGTGATGATGGTTCAGTAGGTAGAGGTAACAGAGCTAATGGCCTTATTACCCCATATAAACCGATGTCAATGGAAGCCGCTGCAGGAAAGAATCCAGTAAATCACGTGGGCAAACTATACAATGTTTTATCACTTTACATAGCAAGAGATGTTTACAATAATACTAACGCAGGTGAAACTCAGGTTAGAATATTAAGTCAAATAGGGAAACCAATTAATGAGCCTTTAGCATGCGATATATCAACCGAGAATGAACTTTCAGATGCTGACAGGAAAGAAGTTAATAGGATAGCCTCAGATTGGTTAGATAATATTAGACAAGTCACTGAAGACATTATAAATGAAAAGATAAATCTTTTCTAATCTTTTTATTCTTTTCTTACAATTTTTTAAAGAGACAGTTCAATACCTATTGGGCAATGATCTGAACCCATAACTTCATTTAGTATGAAAGCGGAATTTAAGTTATCTAATAAGTTAGAACTAATATAGAAATAATCAATTCGCCAACCCACATTTCTATCTCTTGCTTTACTTTTATAATCCCACCAACTATAATTTCCTGGATTTTTATTAAAATGACGGAAAGTATCAATAAATCCAATTTCTATAAATCTATCGATCCATGCCCTCTCCATAGGTAAAAATCCAGATATCTTTTCATTTTCTTTTGGTCGTGCAATATCTATTTCTTTATGTGCAGTATTTACATCACCACAAACAATAATTTTTTTTCCTTTATCAAGTAAGTCTTTCGTATAATCCAAAAACATTTTATAAAAGTCCATCTTATAATTAAGTCTCTCATTTGACATTTTTCCATTTGGGAAATAGACATTTAATAGGATAAATTCGGGATATGTAAAGATTAATGCCCTGCCTTCACTATCAAATTTGTTAATTCCAAAATTTAATTCTTTTACTAAAGGCTTTTCTTTAGTGTAAATGCCTACTCCACTATATCCTTTTCTTTCAGGTGATGAAAAATATGAATAGTATCTATTAATTGCCTTTATTTCATTGGGTATATCTTCTTCCCTAGCTTTAGTTTCTTGAATACAAAGGACATCTGGACTATCACTTTCTAAAAACTCAATAAATCCTTTTTTTGCAACGGATCTTATACCGTTAACGTTCCAAGATAGGATTCTCATTTATCCACCTAATCAAAATCTGCGTATATTTCTCCAAAGTTAATCCCAGAGTTAATAGGATTTTTTTCAAATTCAGACCTTAATGACCATCTTGCCTTGTGCAATTCAGGGCTTGAACTACCATTATTTATGGCCTCGTATGCTTCGATGAACGCAGATAATTTATCAACTGCTTTTACAAGCTTACCATCACGAGGGGCATAATTATCAAAATTATAGTCAAAAGATATATCACCTTGAATTATCTTAAATTTTCCTTTAGTAGTAATAATATTGTCAAATTCGTTCTCGGTATACATCTTTATTTCTTTGTGCCATTCTTTTGGGATCAAAGGATATATTTTTTCTTCCATTTGTTCTCTTTCGTAATCTTTGATTAGTGCTTCCAATCCTTCAACTGACCTCTTTAGAGGGGAGTGTATGTCCTTTGTAAGGGCCTCGGGGAGGTCATGGAACAGCCCGGTAAAAAAATTATTTATTCTTCTTTTCTCACATGCGTTAATCTCTAATGAAAATAAATAAGATAGAATAGCAACAAACATCATGTGCCCAAGAACTGAAGTCTTAGGTACTCTATGAACATGAGCCCACCTAGATTGGAATCTTAGTTGTCCTGCGAATCCAATAAATCTTCCAAATTTTGTATAGGCCCCTGCTTTTATACCTTCAAGATCATAATATCTATTCTGTTTTTGTTGTAGATCTCTTTCTATAGCTATCATTTCATAATCATGTAAATTTAATTGTTTAATTATATCAAATTCCCATCGAGTAGCATAAAAATGTGCACCACTAAGTATTCTTTTGTTTAGAGTATTATCGCTCTCTTGGAAATACTCCCTAAATTTATTGGAGAACTCTTCTCCCAGAGGGGTAATAACCGATTCAAGCTCTTTGTAAACCCATTCATTCAATTTTTTATACTTCTCTTCATCCTTCTTAAATTCGTATAATATGGTAGGTTTTAAGTCAGTTATTACAATTCTCTGTAAAAGTTCAAAAATACCCCCTTCTATCACTTCAATCCAATTAAATCCATTTTTATTCTCTTCAAATTTCCCTAGTATGTATGCAATAATCATTTTATGGCCTTGTTTATCAAGCTCAACAAGTTCAATTGGCCTTAATTTATCATTCCAACGTTGCATATAGGCGGCATCAAAAATTCTTAATAACAAAGATTTTCTTATCATTTAATCACGAATCATAGGTAAATATTACTTTTAATACCTCATCAATTTTATGTAGTTTATTTGATATGGTCTCAGAATCTTTATCGCTAATATTGCCTTCTTTTTTCAATTTGTAAAGTTGATCGATTATTAAAAATATTGAATCAAATGCATTCTTTAGATCTAAGTTGTTCCCCATATTAATCTCAAAAGATCTAGATAAATCATCTATTAATTCTGCAACTTTAATTGAAGACTCTTTAACACTATTCTTATTAATAATAAAGTTACTCATTTTTCTAAATTCATTAATTTTCTTGGATGATTTCTCAAACTTATTAAATGTGAAATTCATTCTTTCACTATAATGACCATATATCAGGAAAAATCTAATCTCTGATATTGTATAACCTTTATTAATTAAATCTTCAACATACAATATATTTCCTTTTCTTTTAGACATCTTTTTTCCATTTACAAATAAATGGTGGCCGTGCATCCAGTAAGGACAAAATTCTACCCCTGAATAACTTTCCATTATTGCAATATTGTAATCATGGTGCATAGTTCTGTTGTCTATCCCACCGCAACAAATGTCTACTTGATATCCAAGAGAATGGATAATTATCCCAGGATCTTGCACATTCCAGGCTGGCCATCCCCTGCCTATTGAAGCATCCCAACAAGGATATTTTTCGTCTTTACAAGAATGCCAAAGGATAAAGTCTCCTAAATTCCAAACATTATTCGAATAATTATCTCTCTTAAATCTAATTTTCTTTTTTGGCCATTTGGACATATCAAGCCCGTATAGTCTTCCAAATCCTGGGAACTTTGTAGGATCGAAATATATATCCTCTTTATAATAATAAGCATGCCCACTTTGAAGTAATTTTGAGATAATCATAATGACTTCTTCAACAGTTTCCGTTGATCTAACAATATATGTTGGTGATTTAATATTAAGAACTTTAATTTCTTCAGTAAATATCTCGGCTATTTTTTTTGTCAATTCATTTACAGTTACCCCTTTAGATTTTGCTTCATCGATAGCTTTATCCTCAATATCTGTAAAATTTAATAATCTAATTACATCATACTCAAAATATTCTAGATACCTTTGGAGTATGTCTTCAAAGATAAAAGTTCGATAATTGCCAATATGTGGTTTCCTGTAAATGGATGGGCCACATGTAAACATCTTAACTTTTTTCTTATTACTTGGAGTGAAAACTTCAATCTTTTTAGTAAGAGAGTTATATATACTAAGTTTTGGATTGGCAAATTCATTATAAGAATTCATCGTCTAATCTAAAATAAATTAATATAAAAAGTTACCTAGAAATTAAAATAAATATTATTCAAATACCTGTATTTCTTTATTCTTTTTGACAAATTCTCCGAATTTACCTTCAAATCTAGTTGCTCTTATGTCCTTGTCATCAATATAATGGTAGTTTCCACCTCTAGGTTTACCAAAAATAATATTGTGATAGTTATATCCATGATTTTCTAGCCATTTTACTGTTACATCTCTTTCTTTCTCAGTTCTTGAAGTAAAAAATGTAATAATGTGTCCTTCAGAATACCATTTATTAATCGTTTCTTTTGATTTGGGAATTTCATTAGCAGTTGCCATTCTTTCAGGTTCTTCGTTTGGTATGTCGTCACAAATAACGCCGTCGATATCTATAATAAAATTCTTAAGGCCGTCTTTTAATTTAGGGCTTGTTTTTTTTCCGTTTGATCCAATGTTTTCTCTTAGATAATCCATTAAATTCCCTCAAATATAATAATCCTAGTTTCGGGTACTATTTATAGTTTATTATTATATTTATCAATATAAAAAACTTAAGAAAAACATATAATAGAAAAAAGATGTTTATTTACTTTAAAATAAATGATAGTTAATTAAATTAAAGTTTCTCCTCTTTTTTGAGCGTATTTTTTAATAAGATCTTTTTCTTCAGAAGTAAGATTTTTTGGAATTTCAATTTTTATCTTGACCAATAGATCTCCAGTTCCAAATCCCCTTAGTTTAGGCATCCCTTTACCTTTAAGCCTTAGGATAGTATCAGGTTGTGTACCAGCTGGAACTTTAACATTTGCCTTGC